>JBIIYH010000192.1:0-5403 GCA_044346905.1 Pirellulales bacterium | reverse complement strand
CTCGCCCCGCGGGGCGTGCGGGTCAACGTGCTCTGCCCCGGCTTCTTCCCCGCCGAGCAGAACCGCAAGATCCTCTCCCCCGAGCGGACCGCCTCGATCATGGGCCAGACCCCGATGAACCGCTTCGGCGATCCCGAGGAGCTCGTGGGGGCGATGATCCTGCTCTGCGCGCCGGTCGCCGGCAGCTTCATCACCGGCGCCGAGCTTTACGTGGACGGCGGGTTTACCGGAATGCGGCTGTAGAACATGCCCCACACGATCGTCATCTTCGGCGCCTCGGGCGATCTGACGAGCCGCAAGCTCGTGCCCGCCCTCTACAACCTCCAGCGGGCCGGGACGCTGCCGCCCGACACGCGGATCGTGGGTTTCTCGCGGACGCCCCACTCCGACGCCGAATGGCGGACGAGCCTCCGCGACACCACCGCCAAGCACGCCGGCGACGGGCCGTTCGATGAGGCGGCCTGGGCGAAGTTCGCCGCGACGATCTTTTACCAGCCGGGCGACATCGGCCGGCCCGAGGACTTCGCCGGCCTGGCCGAGCGACTCGCCGCGATCGAGGGGGCGGCCCCGGCGACCCGTGTCTACTACCTCGCCACGGCGCCGCAGTTCTACGAGCCCGTCGTGGCGGCGCTCGGCGCCCAGGGCATGGCCGACGAGGCGGTCGCCCCCCGACGGATCGTGGTGGAGAAGCCCTTCGGCACCGACCTCGCCACGGCCCAGACTCTCAACGAGCGGCTCCACGCCGTGTTTCGCGAGAGTCAGGTGTTTCGCATCGACCACTACCTCGGCAAGGAGTCGGTCCAGAACATCCTCGCCCTGCGGTTCGCCAACACGATCTTCGAGCCGATCTGGAACCGCCGCTACATCGACCATGTGCAGATCACGGTGGCCGAGGAGGTCGCGGTAGGCCGGCGGGGCGGCTACTACGACACCGCCGGCGTGCTCCGTGACATGTTCCAGAACCACCTCCTGCAGCTGCTGATGGTGACGGCCATGGAGGCGCCGGCCCGGTTCAACGCCACGGCCGTGCGAAACGAGAAGGTGAAGGTGCTCGAGGCGATCCGGCCCCTCGATCTCGGCGAGGTGGCGGCCGCCGGCGTCCGCGGCCAGTATCGCGGCTACCGCGCCGAGCCGGGCGTGCCGCCCACGAGCCGCACGGCGACCTTCGGCGCGGTCCGCCTCGAGATCGACAACTGGCGGTGGCAGGGCGTGCCCTTCTATCTGCGGAGCGGCAAGGCGATGAGCTGCCGCACCACGCAAATCGTGATCGAGTTTCGCCAGCCGCCGCTGGAGCTCTTCAAGGGTGGCCGCTCCACGTTTCACCGCGAGGCCAATCGGCTGGTGATCCAGATCCAGCCGGCCGAGGGCATCCAGCTCCACTTCCACACCAAGGTGCCCGGCGGCGGGATGCGGCTCCGCTACACGGATCTCGAGTTCAGCTACTCCCGCGAGTTCGCCGGACGGCTACCGGAGGCCTACGAGCCGCTGTTGCTCGACGTGATGCAGGGCGACGCCAGCCTCTTCGCCCGGGCCGACGAGGTGGAGAAGTCGTGGGAGATCATCGACCCCTTCGTGCGGGCCTGGGGCTCGATCGACATGCCTGCGGTGCCGATCTACGAGCCGGGCGACTGGGGCCCGATGGAGAGCGTGGAGTGGATGGCCGCCCAGGGGCGAACCTGGTTCGACCAGTGCCCGGTGCTGACGTAGGCCGCTCCGGCCGGGCCGGGGGCCGGGTACGATGGCGGTCGCCATGACGCCCCTGATCGCTCCCGACCGCCGTCCGCTCTCGATCGGTGGCGTGCCGCTCGCCTCGCCGCTCGTGCAGGCGGCCCTCTCCGGCTACAGCGACCGGGCGATGCGGGTGCTGGCCCGCCGCCACGGGGCGGCCTACGCGCTCGGCGAGGTGCTGCTCGACCAGTTCGTGGCGACCGCCAAGCGGGGCCATAAGACGCCCGCCCGGCTGGCCCTGGCCGCAGAGGAGCACCCCGTCGGCGGCCAGCTCATGGGGTCGAACCCCGACGACTTCGCCCCGGCGGCCCGCCGGCTCGTGGCCGAGGGCTACGACGTGATCGACATCAACTTCGGCTGCCCCGTGAAGAAGGTGCTGGGCCGCTGCCGGGGCGGCTTCCTGCTCTCGCAGCCCGCCACGGCCCTGGAGATCGTGGGTCGCGTGCGGGACGCGGTGCCGCCCGGAATCCCGGTCACGCTCAAGATGCGTCGTGGCCTCGACGATTCGCCCGAGAGCCGCGACAACTTCTGGACGATCTTCGACGGGGCCTTCGCCCGCGGCGCCGCGGCGATCACCGTGCATGGCCGCTCGGTGGAGCAGCGGTACATGGGCCCAAGCGATTGGGGCTTCCTCCGGGAGGTCAAGCGGCATGCGGGCGACCGCACCGTGATCGGCTCGGGTGATCTCTTTTCGGCGGAGGCCTGCGTGGCGATGCTCGCCGAGACCGGCGTCGATGGCGTGAGCGTGGCCCGGGGCGCGATCGGGAATCCATGGATTTTCCAGCAGGCGCTCGCCTTGCTGGAGGGCCGCCCGCGGCCGCCGCAGCCGACGATCCACGAGCAGCGGGAGGTGCTCCGCGAGCATTGGTCGCTGGCGGAGGAACTCTACGGCGAACAGGTCGCCGGCCGCTCGATGCGGAAGTTCGCCATCAAGTATGCCCGGCTCCATCCCGGGCACCTGGCCGTCCGCGACGCCTTCGTGGCGGTCAAGGCGGCGGCCGACTGGCAGGCGGTGCTCGACCGCCATTACGCCGGCGACGCCCCGGGCCGCGACCCAGCCGGCGACATCGACGAGACAGCCGACTGCAGCGCAAATCAATCAGAGGGGTCATGAACCCCGGGCTTGTGTTGCCCCAACCCCGCCTCGATCTCCGCCTGCACCGTCGCGTCCGGTTCGATCGGCCGCCGTGATGCGAGCAGGTCGCGGGCCTCGGCCCGCCTCACGCCCGCGGCGATCCAGCGACCGAGCGCCCAGGCTGCCGCGGCGCGGATGACGGCGTCGTCGTCCGCCACAGCCGCCGCCAGCGCCGCGAAGGCCGGCGGGTGCGGCCGATTCCCGAGCACGATCGCGGCCGACCGCAGCAGCCCCCGCCGCTTGGCCCGGAGGAGCGGCGAGCCGCGAAAGCGGGTCCGAAAGCCGCGTTCGTCGAGCGCGAGCAGCTCGGCGAGTGGCAGCGAGGCCTGGCCGCCCCGGGGCTGAAACGCCGGCTCGGCCGATCCCGGCGCGTGGCGATTCCAGGGGCAGACTTCCTGGCAGACGTCGCAGCCGAAGATCCAGTCGCCGAGTTGCTCGCGCTGCGCCGGTGCGATCGGCCCATGGTCCTCGATCGTGACCGCGGAGATGCACTTTGAGGCATCCAGGACCCGTGGCGCGGGAAAGGCGCCCGTGGGGCAGGCGTCGAGACAGGCGGTGCAGGTGCCGCAGTGATCGGTCTGGAGCGGCGCGTCGGGAGGCAGCACCACGTCAGTCACGAGCGCCGAGAGCAGGAAGTAGCTGCCCGCCCGCGGGTCGATCAGCATCGTGTTCTTGCCGAACCAGCCAAGGCCGGCGAGCCAGGCGAAGTCGCGTTCGGCCAGCGGCGCCGAATCGACGACGCCCCGCGCCCGGCCGCCGGGCACCCGCGCCTCGAGCCAGGCGGCAAGCGGGTTGAGCCGCGACCGCAGCAGGTCGTGGTAGTCGTCGCCCCGGGCGTAGCGGGCGACCCGGCCATGGCCCGGCTCCAGGGGCTCTCGGCCGGCCCCGGCACCGAGGCCGTGGTCGGTCGCCAGCATCACGACCGAGCGGGACCCCGGCAGAATGGCCTCGAGCGACCGCCGCAAAGGCTCGTGCCGCTCGAGCCAGGGCTGCATGGCCCCGGCCAAGCCGGCGGCCAGCCAACCTTGAAACGCCTCGTGATGGGGCGGCGGCGCCGCGGCGGCGATCCCGAGCCGACTGAAGCCGAGCCCCTCGGCCTCGCGGCGAAGATCGGCAACCAAGGCAGCCGGGTCAAATGGCGGCAGGCCATTGGAATCGCGGCCGGCAGCGGGAAGCAGTGTCATCAAAGAGGCAGCCTGGGGAAACTGGGTCGCCAGACGGATACAGCCGGCGGCAACTGGTCTGGACGCAATCAGCAGACTCGCTATCGTCCCGGCCCCATTCTCCGGATCGGCGAAGTCTCGCCAAACCTTCCTTCTGCGGAGCCCGCGCCGTGCACGTCACTCGCCGCCACCCCGAGCCGCTCCGCCGCCGCCAGTTCCGTCTCACCGCCTGGATTCCGCTCCTCGCCGCGATCACTGCCGTGGGCTGCCAGACCCCGAACGCCGCCACCACGGTCGCCCCGCCCGCCACCGGGATGATCGGTCAGCCGGCCGCCTACGGCGGCTGGGCCACGCCGCCGCAGGGCGCCGCGTACCCCCCCACGATCTCCGCCCCGCCGATGCCCGGGCCGGCACCGGCTCCGTATGCCCAGGCTGCTCCGCCGATGCCCGGGCCGGCCACGCAATGGCAAAGCGCCTCGCCGGCCGCCCCACCGGCGGCCCCGAACTCGTGGTCCTGGTCGCAGCCGTCGACGACAGCGCCGCCCTCGCTCCAGCAGTACGGCCAGCAGCTGCAAAACTCGGCTTCCCAGACGCAGGCAGACCTCACGAACCAGGCGCAGCAATACGCCAACCAGCTTCAGGCACAGCCGCAGCAGTGGGCGAACCAGACGCAGCAGACCATGGCCAACCAGCAGCAGCAGTGGAACCAGCAGCTGCAGAACACCGCCAACCAGTACCAACAGGGCTTCAACAACCAGCTCCAGGGTGCGCAGCAGCAGTTCAACAACCAACTGCAGGGAGCCCAGCAGCAGGTCAACGGCGCTCTGCAGCAGACGCAGCAGCAGGTCACGGCCCAGATGCCGCAGTACCAGGCACCGCCCGCGGCCAACTCTTGGAACCCGTTCGCAACGAGCGCTTCGTCGCTCCCGCCCGCCCGCGCCACGCCGACGACGGCGGTGCCGCGGTATTAGCCTCTGGCTTCACGGCTGCAGGGGCATCCATGCCCCCTGCCGCCTTGCCGGGCCTCCGGCTACACGCCCGGCGGGCCATCCCTGGCCCCGGCGGGCTTGCCGGGCCTCCGCCCGGCGGCCGCACCTCCGGGCGGCCGTGGTCGTGCGCGGTTTGGCGCGCGGCGTGCGTTCAGACGAATCGAGGCGCGACGCCCCCAACCGTTGGACGGCTCGGGGTTGCCCGTGTCCCGGAGCCGGCGTTGCTGGCCGAGCGCAGGCAGGATGCCGAAGCGAGGCCAGCATCGAGCGAGCGAAGGGCAGGATGCCAATCCTGTTCGGCACGGGATTTGCGCATCAGAAGGCAGGCAATCGACGCAGGCTGGGGCGAGTTGCGCGCTCGTCGGTGTGGCGTTATCGTGACCGCCAT
>JBIIYH010000132.1:0-7206 GCA_044346905.1 Pirellulales bacterium | reverse complement strand
GGTCAGCAGGGTGAAGGCGGTCAGCAGGGTGAAGGCGAAGGTCAGTCGCCGCAGCAGTCGGGTGACGCGGCTTCTGGCAACGCGCAGGTTGGCCAGGGAGGCTCCGTCGGCGGGCAGGCCGAGCCGGCTGAGGGCGGGGATGCGCCGCCGCTCGAGCGACGGGAGATGGAGTGGGGCCGGCAGAACCTCGACCAGGCCCGCAACGCGGCCAACCTCGCCGTCGAGCACCTCCGCAACTCGCTCGACAAGGGCCGCACCGACGTGCTCGACGAGCTCGGCTGGACCCCCGAGCAGGCGCAGGCGTTTCTCGCTCGCTGGCAGGCCATGCAGCGGCTCGCCGCCAGCGCCGATCCTGGTGAGCGGGCCGAATACGAGCGGGCCGTGCGGAGCCTCGGCCTGCGTCCCGAGGGCGTGCGGAGCTCCCGCGACGTGCCGGCCGACGTGAAGGGAGGCCAGGCAGAGGGCCGCCGCAGTCGCCCGCCGAGCGACTACCGCGAGCAGTTCAAGGCCTTCATGCAGGGCACGAGCAGCCCATGACCGACGGCGTCGAGGGGCCAAGGTATCTGGTGGCGTTCGGCCCCAAGCGGGTGCCGCACTGCTTCACCGACGTGCTCATCCTGGGGGGCGGCCTGGCCGGCCTGCGGGCGGCGCTGGCGGTCGATCCGCGGCTATCGGTGACGGTGATCACGAAGGACGACCTGCGGGGCTCGTCGAGCCAATGGGCCCAAGGGGGCATCGCGGGCGTCGTCGATCCGGAGGACCGGTTCGACAACCACGTCGCCGACACGCTCACGGCCGGGGCCGGTCTCTGCCACGAGGCCGTGGTGGACTCGGTCGTCCGCGAGGCTCCGTCTCGAATCGGCGAGCTGATCGCCTGGGGCACGCGGTTCGACGAGCGGGACGGCGGCCTCGAGCTCGGCCGCGAAGGGGGGCACAGCCACCACCGGATCGTGCATGCCCTGGGTGACGCGACGGGGCGGGAGGTGATGCGGGCCGTCATCGAGCGAACGCGGCAACTCGAGAATCTCGAGGTCTGGCCCGACACCTTCACAATCGACCTGGTGACCGATGGCGGCCGCTGCCGCGGGGCGCTCGTTTGGAACCCGGCTCACGGTAAGACGCTCGTCTGGGCCCGCCGCACGATCCTTGCCACCGGGGGCGCGGGGCAGCTGTATCGCGAATCGACCAATCCGCCCGGCGCCAGTGGCGACGGGCTGGCGCTCGCCTGGCGGGCCGGGGCCGAGCTCCGCGACATGGAGTTCATGCAGTTTCACCCCACCGTGCTCTACATCGCCGGCGGGGCCCGCAGCCTGATCACCGAGGCGGTGCGGGGCGCCGGTGCCCGGCTCGTGGACCGGGAGGGACGGCGGTTCATGCCGGATTATGACGAGCGGGCCGAGCTCGCGCCCCGCGACGTGGTCTCGCGGGCGATCACCGTCGTGATGCGGCGGACGCATCATGCGAATGTGTATCTCGACCTCTCGCACCTCGACGCCGACGACGTGCGGCGGAAGTTTCCCGGCATGGCCGAGACCTGCCGCAAGTTCGGGCTCGACCTGGCGTGCGACCGGATCCCCGTCCGCCCCGGGGCCCACTACATGATCGGCGGCGTGACGGTGGACGCCGAGGGACGGACCGACGTGCCGGGGCTGTTCGCGGCCGGCGAGGTCACCTCGAGCGGCCTCCACGGCGCCAACCGGCTGGCCAGCAACAGCCTGCTCGAGGGACTCGTCTACGGAGCCCGGGCCGGTGCCGCCGCCTCCGCTGAGCTGCTGGCCGAGGGCCCCGATGGCGACGCGTTTCGCGTGCCGCCGATCACCAATCCGCGGGCGGAGGACAACGGCGGCGACGGGGCGACGCTCGACCTGGCTGACATCCGCAACTCGCTCCAGTCGCTGATGTGGCGGCAGGTGGGCGTGGAGCGGCGGGGAGCCGAACTCGCCGAGGCGCTCGAGGCGGTCGAGGGCTGGTGCCGCTACGTGCTGCCCCGGCAGTTCGCCGATCCCCAGGGCTGGCAACTCCAAAACATGCTCCAGGTGGCCCGGCTGATGATCGCCTCGGCCCTGGCCCGCGAGGAGACCCGGGGCGTGCACTTCCGGGCCGACTGCCCGGTGCCGTCAGCCGACTGGCTGGCCCACGTCGCCTGGCGTCGCGGCCAGCCGGGGCCGCGGATCGAGCGGCTGGCAGACGCGGCCCGGGCGTGATCTGGTCACGAAGGGACCGGACTCCCAGCCCCGGGGATTGCCGACCTGACGGGATCGGGGAACAATGAGGAGGCTTCCCCGCGTCAGCTTCCCACCCGCAGCGAGACTCCATGACGGCTCCCGGCAAGGATTCCGCCCCCGAGGCCATGATCGAGGCCGACGGCCTCTCGAAGTACTACGGCGACTTCATCGCCATCAAGGACGTCTCCTTCCGCATCCCCCGCGGGGAGATCGTGGCCTTCCTCGGCCCCAACGGGGCGGGGAAGAGCACCACGATGAAGATCCTCACAGGCTATCTGGCCCCGTCAGAGGGGCGGGCCCTGATCGCCGGCCACGACATGGCGACCGACCGGCTGGCCGGCGCCGAGCGGCTGGGCTACCTGCCCGAGAACGGCCCGCTCTACCCCGACATGACCCCCCGCAGCCTGCTCGAGTTTTTCGCCGACGCCCGTGGCCTGTCCGGCAGCCGGAAGCGGGAGCGGATCGAGGCGGTCGTGAAGCAGTGCGAACTCGGGAGCGTGATCGGCAAGGCGATCGGCAAGCTCTCCAAGGGTTACCGGCAGCGGGTCGGGATGGCTCAGGTGCTGCTCCACGAGCCCGACGTGCTGATTTTGGACGAACCCACCAGCGGCCTCGACCCCAACCAGATCCGCGAGATGCGGGAGACGATCCGGCGGCTCGGGGAACGCAAGACGATCCTGCTCTCCACCCACATCCTCCAGGAGGTGGAGGCCATGGCCGACCGCGTGATCCTGATCGCCGACGGCCGGCTGCGGTTCGACGGCACGCCCGCCGAACTTCGCCGGGACGGCCGCGGCCTCGACGACCGCTTCCACGAACTCACCCGCTCGGCCTGAAGGCCCGCTTCCGCCGCAGCGGCCCTCGCGGGAAGGCCGCCCTCACCTCAGCCCAGAGGCACCGACAGCGATGAAATGGCACGTTCTCGACGCCGTCTTCAAGCGAAACTTCGTCGCCTACTTTTCGAACCCCACCGGCTACGTCTTCATCTGCGTGTTCGTGCTCTTGGGGTCGCTGGCCGCCTTCTGGCCACCGGAGTTCTTCAACTCCAACCTCGCCAACCTCGACCAGCTCAACCGTTACCTGCCGTTCATCCTGCTGGTGTTCGTGCCGGCGATCACGATGAGCGTCTGGGCCGAGGAGCGGCGGCAGGGCACCGACGAGCTGTTGCTCACGATCCCCGCCAGCGACCTGGAGGTGGTCGTGGGCAAGTATCTGGCGGCGGTGGGCATCTTCACCGCGGCCTTGATGTTTTCCTGCGTCTGCAACCTGATCATCCTCCTGCTCTGGGGCACGCCCGATTCGGGGCTGTTCCTCACCAACTACCTCGGCTACTGGTTCACCGGCCTGGCGATGCTGGCGGTGGGGATGGTGGCCAGCTTCCTGACGAGCAACCTGACGGTGGGGTTCGTGCTCGGGGTGCTGTTCAACGCACCCTTGGCGCTCGCTGACCGGGCCGGGGCGGTGATGAGCCCCGGGGCGGCCTCCTGGGTGCGGTCCTGGAGCCTGGCCGAGCATTTCGCCGACTTCGGCCGCGGGGTCATCAGCCTCTCGTCGATCGCGTACTTCCTGGGGATCGTGACCGTCTGCCTTTACCTGGCGATGGTGCTGATCGGCCGGCGGCACTGGGCCGGACACCGGGGCGGGGGGCTGGGGCTCCACTACCTGGCCCGCACGCTCGGGCTGGCGGCCGGCGCAGTGGGGCTCGCGCTCGTGTGCCGGGGGGTGGACGTGCGGGCCGATCTTTCCGAGGAGCGGATCTCGTCCCTGGCCCCCGACACCCGGCGGCTGCTGACGTCGCTCGCCGCCGACCGCCCGGTGGATATCAAGGCCTACGTCAGCCCGACCGTGCCAGAGGACTACGCCCAGACGCGGCTCAACCTGCTCACCATGCTGCGGCAGTTCGAACGGCTCGGCCGGGGCAAGGTCTCGGTCGAAGTGATCCCGACCGAGCCCAAGACCGAGCAGGCGGCCCTGGCATCCCAGCAATACGGGATCGAGCCGGTGAGCGTGCAGGCCCGGGTGCGGGGCGCCTACCGGCAGGAGGAGATCTTCCTCGGGTGCGCCGTGACGAGCGGCCTGGAGAAGGTGGTCGTGCCCTTCTTCGACAAGGGTACCCCGGTCGAGTACGAGCTCGTCCGCTCGATCTCTACCGCGGCCCAGCAGCAGCGGAAGCGGCTCGGCCTGCTCACGACCGACGCGGAGCTGTTCGGCGGCTTCGACATGGCGAGCGGTCAGGCCCGGCCGCGGCAGCCGCTCGTGGACGAGCTCGAGAAGCAATATGACGTCATCCAGGTCGATGCCTCGGCCCCGATCACCGAAACCTTCGACGTGCTGCTGGCCGTGCAGCCCTCGTCGCTGGGTCCCGAGCAGATGGTCAACTTCGTGGCCGCCGTGCGGGCCGGCCAGCCGGTGGCGATCTTCGAGGATCCACTCCCGGTCTACATGCCGGGCGTGCCGGGCACGTCGCAGCCCCGCCGCAGCCCGATGGGGCCGATGGCGATGTTCGGCGGCCCCCAGGGGCAGCCCAAGGGCGAGCTCGAGCTCCTCTGGCAGACGCTCGGCGTGCGGCTCGTCGCGGCCGCGGGGCGGCCGGCGATGGGGCAGATGGGTTCGGCGCCGCTGATCGTCTACCAGGACTACAACCCCCATCCGCAGCTCGAGGACCTGCTCGAGCGGGAGTTCGTGTTCATCGACGGCACGCTCCAGGACGACAAGCGGGGAGGCTTCGACACGAAGCAACCGGCCACGACCGGGCTGCAGGAGGTGATGTTTCCCTTTGTCGGCGCCCTCGAGAAAATCGACGGGGCCGACGTGACCTTCACGCCGCTGGTGCAGACGGCGGCCGGCCTCTCGGGCACGATCAGGTTCGAGGACGTCGAACGGGCCATGAACGGTGGCAGCCGGCAGTCGCTCCGGCAGATGCTCGGGCTGTATGAGAAGCGGCAGGACGACGGCCTCGTGCTCGCGGCCCTGGTCGAGGGACGGGCTGCGGCGCCGGCCGAAGGCGGTGCTGCCGCCAAGCCGGTGCGGGCGGTCGTGGTGGCGGATATCGACATGCTCTCAGGCCTGTTCTTCGGCCTGCGAACCCGGGGCGACGAGACCTTCAACCTCGACTTCGACAACGTCGAACTGGCCCTCAACCTGCTCGATTCGCTGGCCGGCGACGACCGATTCATCGAGATCCGCAAGCGGAAGCCCAAGCACCGCACCCTCGAGCGGATCGAGGACGCCGTGGCCGGGGCCCGGCAGAAGGCCGACGACCAACGGACGCGGTTCGTGGCCGAGTTTGACGAGGCTGAGCGGGCCGCCAACGAGGCGATGCAGAAGGAGGTCGGCGCTTTCGAGAAGAAGATCCAGGAGATGCAGACGCAGGGCAACGCCGACCGGCAGGCGGCGATGCAGGCGATCCAGCAGTTGGCCGCCAGCCAGCAACTGGCCCAGCGAAAGCTGACCACGAAGATCGAGAAGCTCGAGCGGCAGCGGGATGCCGAGGTCGCCAAGGTCGAGCGGGAGTTGGAGGCGACGGTCCGTCGGGAGCAGGACCGGCAGAAGTGGCTGGCCGTGCTCCTGCCTCCGATCCCGCCGCTGGTGGTGGCGTTTTTCGTGTTCTTCCGCCGCCGCGCGCAGGAGCGCGAGGGCGTGGCGACATCGAGGCTCAGGTGAAGGAGGGACGGCGGATGGCAGATCGGGGGCATGACGAGGCGACGGCGGCCGGGGGCATGAGCCCCGCGGCACGGCGGACGGCGGCCTTCCTGGCGGCCGGTCTGGGGCTCCTGGCCGTGGGCGGCTGGCTGCAACTGCGGCCCGGGCTACGGGCGCGGGATGCCACCACCGAGACGGTGCGGGGCAAGCCGCTCTTCCCCGATCTTTCCGACGAGGCCAAGGCTGCCAGCCTGGAGATCGTCTCCTTTGACGAGGACACTGCCGAGCTCGACCCCTTCAAGGTCGTCAAGACCGGCGGCGTGTGGGTGCTCCCCTCGCATCAAAACTACCCCGCCGACGCCAAGGACCAGCTGGCGGCCGCGGCCACGGAGCTGATCGACCGGCCGATCGTGGATGTGATCAGCACCTCGCCGGCCGATCACGAACGCTACGGGGTGGTCGAGCCCGACGCGAACAAGCTGGCCGCGGGGGCCACCGGCGTCGGCCGGCTCGTCGAAATCCGCGACGCCTCCGGCACCAAGCTCGCCCGGCTGATCATCGGCAAGGATTACAAGCGGCCGGCCGGGGCCGCGGCCGGGGCGGCCGGCCGCACGCTGCGGTATGTCCGTCGGGCCGGGCAGGATCCGGTCTATCTGGCCGAACTCGACACCGCGAAGTTCACCTCCAAGTTCGAGGACTGGATCGAGAAGGACCTGCTCAAGCTCTCCCCCTGGGACGTCACCCGGCTTGCGATCGACGACTCGAGCTGGTCGGTCGCGGTCACACCGGACGGGCGGCCGGGCATCTCCCGCAGCCGCACGAGCCTGATCGACCTCGCCTACGACGACAAGGAGGCGAAGTGGTCGCTCGTCAAGCTCGTCGACTTCGGCAAGGGCAACACGCCCGAGGAGAAGAGCCTCGCCCCCGACGAAGCCCTGGCCGCCACGAAGCTCAACGACCTGAAGCAGGCGCTCGCCGATCTGACGATCGTGGACGTGGTCCGCAAGCCGGCCGGCCTGAGCGCCGAGCTCAAGGCCGACGAGAAGTTCACCGGCGACGAGCAGGCGGTGCTGTCGTTGCTCGGGCGGGGTTTCTTTCCGCTCGAGTCGGGGGAGATGCTCTCCTCGAGCGGCGAGACGGTGGTGGGGATGAAGGACGGCGTCGAGTATCTGCTGCGGTTTGGCAATCCCACGAGCGTCGCCGGCGAGGCGAAAAAGGAGGGGGAGACCGACGGCAAGGATGAGCCGGAGGCGGCCTCCGGAGGTGCCGGCCGCTACCTCTTCGTGTCGGCCCGGTTCAACGAGAGCCTGCTGGCCAAGCCGGAGCTCAAGCCCCTCCC
>JBIIYH010000017.1:0-22114 GCA_044346905.1 Pirellulales bacterium | reverse complement strand
CTCTACTCCGACCGGCACGCGATCCGCGAGCGGCTCGGCTGGGCCGACCTCGTGATCGGCAGCGTGTTGATTCCCGGGGCCCGGGCCCCGCATCTGGTCGAGCGGGAGGATCTCGCCCTGATGAAGCCGGGGGCGGTGATCATCGACGTCGCCATCGACCAAGGGGGATGCATCGCCACCAGCCGGCCCACGACCCATGCCGACCCGACCTACGTCGTGGACGATGTGGTGCACTACTGCGTCACGAACATGCCCGGGGCCGTGGGCCGCACGAGCACCTCCGCGCTCTGCAATGCCACGCTGCCCTACGCGCTCTCGCTCGCGACCGCGGGCGTGGCCGCGGCGGCCCGCTCGAGCCCGGCGATCCGTTCCGCGGTCAACGTCTTCGAGGGGCGACTCGTGCAGCCGGCCGTGGCCGCGGCCTTTGGCCTCCCCTGCGAGACGTTCGCCCCATGAGCGACCCAGGCCCCGAAAAAGGGGACATCCCCCGTTTCTGCGAACCAGCCTTTTCGCCGCAGCTGGTGAGGGACGTCGAGAAACGGGGGATGTCCCCTTTTTCGCTGCGGTGGGTGGGCGACCTGGGCGGCCAGCTCGAGATCCTCGACCAGACCAGGCTGCCCGCCGCCCTCGAGTGGGTGGCCTGCCGCGACGTGGCCACGGTGGTGGAGGCGATCAAGAGCCTGCGGGTTCGCGGGGCTCCGGCGATCGGGATCGCTGGAGCCTACGGCCTCGTGGTGGCTGCCGGCGAGGCCCTGCGCGACGGGCTCGCCCCCGAGGCTGCCCGGGCCCATGTGCTGGCCCGTGCCGAGGAGCTGGCCACGGCGCGGCCCACGGCCGTGAACCTCCGCTGGGCCGTGGAGCGGTGCGTCGCCGCGATCGATCGCCTGCCCCAAGACGCCACGGCCGAGACGCTGGGGCACACGCTGCTGCGCGAGGCCCGGGCGATTCACGCCGAGGATCGGGAACTCTGTGCCGCGATCGGCCGCCACGGGGCGGCCGTGCTCCCCGAGGGGGACATCCTCACCCACTGCAATACCGGGGCCCTGGCCACCGGCGGGGCCGGCACGGCCCTGGGCGTGATCACCACGGCCTGGGACTCTGGCCGACGGTTCACCGTGTTCGCCGACGAGACGCGGCCGCTCTTCCAGGGAGCCCGGCTCACCGCCTGGGAACTCGTCGAGCGGGGCATCCCCGTCACGGTGCTCGTGGACTCGGCCGCCGGCCACCTCCTGGCGACCGGCCGGATCGCCGCGGTGATCGTGGGCGCCGACCGGATCACCGCCTCTGGCGACACCGCCAACAAGATCGGCACCTACTCGCTCGCCGTGCTGGCCGCGGCCCACGGCGTGCCCTTCTACGTGGCCGCCCCGTCGAGCACGTTCGACCTGGCGATCGACTCGGGCGCCGAGATCCCGATCGAGGAGCGATCGGCCGAGGAGGTGCTCGCGCCTCTCGGCGTGCGGGCCGCCCCGGCCGGGGCCGCAGCCTTCAACCCCGCCTTCGACGTCACCCCGGCCCGGCTGATCCGCGGCATCATCACCGAGCGGGGCGTGATCACGCCCGTGAACCGCGACACGATCCGCGGAATGCTCGGGGGCGTGTGACCGCCCACCTGCGTCACCCACGACGCAGGTTGCCCTGCGACCGCTACTCCGCGTGGCCCAGCAGCCAGGCGAGCAGGCCCTTCTGGAGGTGCATCCGGGCGGCGGCCTGGGGCAGCACGATGCTCCGCGGGCCGTCGATCACGCCGTCGGTCACCTCCTCGCCGCGGCGGGCCGGCAGGCAGTGCATGAAGACCGCGTCGGGGCAGCGGGCCATCAGGGCCTCGTTCACCTGGTAGGGAGCGAAGGCCCGCTGCCGTTCGGCCCGCTCACGCTCCTGCCCCATGCTCGCCCAGACGTCGGTGTAAACCGCCGCCGCGCCCTTGACCGCAGCGGCAGGGTCGGTCGTCTCCTCGATCTCGGCCCCGGGCAGGATCGTCGCCAGATGCGCGCGGAAGGCGGCATCGAACTGGTAGGCCTCTGGAGCCGCCAGCACGAACCGCATGCCCAGGAGCCCACAGACCACCGCCAGCGACCGGGCCACGTTGTTGCCGTCGCCGACGAAGGCGAGTGACAGCCCCTGCACCCGGCCGAGCTCCTGCCGGAGCGCGTAGACGTCGGCCAAGGCCTGGCAGGGATGGGCCAGATCCGAAAGCCCATTGATCACCGGCACCCCCGCCACCTCGGCCAGCCGCCGGATCGTGTCGTGCGACTTCGAGCGGCAGACGATCGCATCCACGTAGCCGCCAAGCACCCGGCCGAAGTCGGCGATGCTCTCCCGCGAGGAGGCGAAGCCGGAATCCTCACCCAGAAACAGGCTCGAGCCGCCGAGGTGGGTCATCGCCGCCTCGAAGCTGACCCGCGTCCGCAGGCTCGGCTTCTCGAACACCAGCGCCAAGACGCGGCCCGGCAGCAGGGCGTCGCGGCGGCCGGCCGTGAACTTCTCCTGGAGGTCGCGGGAGACGGCGAAGATGGCCTCGATTTCGGCGGCCGAGAGGTCCTCGGGCACGATTACATGGCGCATGAGAAGGGCCCTCCCGCTCACTGCCGCCCGGCCACGTCGAGGATGGCCGCCGCCAGCCGGTCGCAGCCCTCCTCGACCTCGGCCGGCGTGATGTTCATCGCCGGGAGCAGCCGCATCACGTTGCCTTGGGTGCAGTTGACCAAGAGCTTCCGCTCGAGCGCCGCCTGCACCACCGCCGCTCCCTCGAAGGCCAGTTCGACGCCGATCATCATCCCGAGCACGCGAACGGCCCTGACCGCCTCGCACCGCTCCTGAAGCGCCTCGAGCCGCGTGCGGAAGATTTCCGCTGCCCGGGCCACGTGCTCGAGCAGTCCCTCGTCTTCGATCATCCGGATGGCGGCGATCCCGGCCGCGGCCGCGATCGGATTGCCGCCGAAGGTGGCCGCGTGCATCCCGGGGCGGAGATACCGGGCATTTTCCACGGTGGTGACCAGAGCGCCGCCGGCGATCCCCGCGCACAGGCTCTTGGCCAGCGTCATCACGTCGGGCACCACGCCGAACCGCTGGTGGGCGAACCAGTCACCCGTCCGGCCGCAGCCGCACTGCACCTCGTCGAACACGAGCAGGAGGTCGTGCTCATCGGCGATCCGCCGCAGGCCTTGGAGGAAGCCGGGCGGCGCGGGCACCACGCCCCCCTCGCCGAGGATCGGCTCGACCATGATCCCGCCGGTCTTGTCATCGATCAGCCGCTCGACCGCCGCCAAGTCGCCATGGGGGGCGAACTGGAAGCCGGCCACCATCGGCCCCAGGCCCTCGTGATACTTGGGCTGGGCGGTGGCCGAGATGCTGCCCATCGTCCGCCCGTGGAAGCCCCCCTGGAACGTGATGATCTTGTACCGCTCGCCGTTGGTCCGCAGGCGGACGAGCTTGATGGCCGCCTCGTTGGCCTCGGTACCCGAGTTGCAGAAGAAGGCCTGCCCGCCGAACGACCGCTCGGAAAGCAGCTTGGCCCACTCCCCCTGGGGCTCGATGTACCAGGAGTTGGGCACGTGGATCAGCTTGGCGACCTGCTCCTGCACCGCCCGCACGACCGGACCGGGGCAGTGGCCCAGCAGGTTGCAGCCCCAGCCGGGAAACAGATCGAGGTATTCCGCGCCCTCCGCGTCCCAGACCCGTGACCCCTCGCCCCGCACGAGGCAGACCGGGAACCGCCGGTAGTTGGGCACCACGTAGCGGCTGAAGGTATCGATCACGGCCTGCGTGTGGGAGCCGACGGCGGGAGAAGCGGTTTCAATCGTGGCCATGGCAGGATCCTCGGCGGGTCTGGTGCGGGACGGTCGGAGCAGCGAACTTGGTCAGCCGACGGCGGCGGCGGCCGCCGTCGCGGCCGTCGCGGTGCGGGCGTCGTCGCGGACGATCTCGGTGCCCACGCCGCTGGTGGTGTAGATCTCGAGCAAGAGCGAGTGCCGCAGGCGGCCGTCGATGATGTGGATCTTGCCCACGCCGCGGGCGAGGGTCTCGAGGCAGCCCTCGATCTTCGGGATCATCCCGCCGGCGATCGTGCCGTCGGCGATCAGCCGCCGGGCCTCGCTGGCGGAGAGCGAGTGGATCAGGCTCTCAGGGTCGTTCATGTCGCGAAGCACGCCCGGGATGTCGGAGAGCACCACGAGCTTGTCGGCGCCGAGCGCCGCGGCGACCGCGGTCGCGGCCGTGTCGGCGTTGACGTTGAGCTTGTGGCCGTCGGGGCCCAGGGCCATCGAGGGGATAACCGGCACCTGCCCGGCGTAGGCGAGGTTGTCGATCGTGAGCCGGTCGACCCGGGTCACCTCGCCGACATGGCCCAAGTCGAGCGGCTCGCCGTCGGGGCCAGGCAGCGTGAGCCGCTCCCCGAACAGGACGTTGGTCGAGAGAAAGTTGAGCGACATCGCCCGGCCGCCATACTCCTCGAGCTTCGCCACCAAGTCATGGTTCAACTCGGTCGCGAGCACCTGCTCGACGATCGCGAGCGTCGCCTCGTCGGTGTAGCGGCGTCCCTGGACGAACCGCGGCTCGATGCCGGCCGAGTCCATCGCCCGGCTGATCGCCTTGCCGCCGCCGTGGACCACGATCACCCGCATCCCCAGGGTCGTCATGAAGACGATGTCGAGCAGCAGGTGGCGGAGGGCGTCGGGATGCTCCAGCACGCTGCCGCCGAGCTTGATGACCGTGGTCGTGTCGCGGAACCGGCGGATCCAGCCGAGGGCCTCGATCAGGGTGTCGGCTTTCTGGATCGCCTTCTGTTGGGCGCGGGTGCTGGCGGGCTTCGTGGGCACGGACGCGGATTCCTCGGGCGACGTTATCCGGCGGGTCAACGGCCCGCCGGAAAGCCCACGATTGTAGCAGCCGCGGCGGTGACGGGCCGCGCCCCGGTCAGGCGTCGGCCGAGTCGGGGCCCTCCCAGGCGTCGATCACGGCCGCCCCGCAGACGTCGCTCCAGACGTTGACCGCCGTGCGGCCCATGTCGAGCACGCGATCCACCGCCAGGATCACCCCCTGCGACTCGGCCGGCAGGCCCACGGCCTGGAGGATGATGGCCATCATCACGAGGCCCGCGTGGGGGATGCCGGCGGCCCCGACGCTTGCCAGCAAGGCCGTCACGCAGACCACCACCTGCTGGGCCAGCGGAAGGTCGTGGCCGAAGTGGAGCTGGGCGATGAACAGCACGGCGACCGCCTCGTAGAGGGCCGTGCCGTCCATGTTGACGGTGGCCCCGAGGGGCACGACGAAGGAACTCACCCGGTTACGGATACCCGCCCGCGTCTCGATGCAGTCGAGCGTGAGCGGCAGCGCCGCGTTGCTCGAGGCGCTCGAGAAGGCGGTCAACAGGGCTGGCGACGTCGCCCGGGCGAGTTCCCAGGGATTGCGGCGTGCCAGGAACCGCACGATCAACGGCAGGGTGATCGCGGCATGGATGACCAACCCGACGGCGACGGTCAGCATGTAGGCCGAGAGCGAGGCGAACACGCCCGCTCCTTGCGTGGCCGTCGTGGCCGCCACCAGGAAGAAGACGCCGGCCGGTGCGAGGCGAATGATGGCGTGGGTCATGGCCATCATCACCGCGAAGCCGGTGTCGGCGGCTCGGCGGACAGCGGCCGCCACGTCGCCTCCGACCCGCAGTGCGAACACGCAGAACGCGATCGTGAAGGCGATGATCGACAGAAAGTTGGGCTCGACGAGCGCGGCCAGCGGATTGTCGGGGACGAGATTCTCAATCTGCTGAAACAGGACGTCGCCGAGGCCACTCCCTGAGGCCTCCGCAAGAGGCGGACCCTGCCGCGGGCCGCCCCCCAAGCCGGGTCGAAGCAGGTTGACCGCCACGAGGCCGGTCAGGATCGCGATCATGCTGGTCGCGACGTAGTAGGCGAGCGTGCGGCCGAACATCCGGCCCATCCGCGCCGCGCCTCCGAGCCCCATCAGCCCGCTGCCCAGCGACGTGACGATCAGCGGCACGGCGACCATCTTCAGCATCCGCAGGAACAGGTTGCCGAGCCGCTGGAACCATTCGCCCCAGAGGATCGCCGGCGGCCGTCCGGCCCGGGCGACCAGGCCCGCGAGCTCCGGCCGCTCGCGGGTGAGCGTCGCCGGCGTGTCGTAGTGGACGCCGGCGGCTCGTGCGGCCGGCCCGACCTCGACCCGCTCGGCGTGGCCGGCGGCGTCGATCGTCTCGATCACCGTTCGGCCGACCGACACGGTGACCGTCGCGCTCGTGAGCCCGGGGGGCAGGCCGGCGGCGAGGCTCGTGGTGGCGGTGCCGGCGAACAGGTTGAGGGCCACGCCGATCACGGCGCCGGCCACCATCCCGAGGGCGATCTGCCAGTGGAGCGCGAGGCGGACCATGCGGGAGTTGTACCCGATGCCGCCGCTCTCGTTTTCGCGCCGTCCCGGCGTCGGCTTCGGCTTGGCTCGCCGTGCGGAGCACGGATCGTGCCGCCGCTCCGCGGCGGCCACGGGAGCCCGGAGGTGCGACCGCCCGGCGGGCGAGGGCCACCTTGGCTGGCCCTCCGCCCGCCCCAGGCCGCGGAGGGCATGGATGCCCCCGCGGCCGTGAAACTAGATCGCCGCCGCCGCCGTCTCGCCCGTGCGGATCCGCACCACCTCGGCGAGGTTGGTCACGAAGATCTTGCCGTCGCCCACCTGGCCGGTGCGGGCCGTGGACATGATCTTGCTGATCACGTTCTGCGCCTCGTCGTCGCTCACCACCACCTCGATCTTCACCTTGGGGAGAAAGTCGACGGAATACTCGGCACCGCGGTAGGTCTCGGTGTGGCCCTTCTGCCGGCCGAAGCCCCGGACCTCGGTCACCGTCATGCCCTTGACACCCAGCGCATTCAGCGCGTCCTTCACCTCTTCGAGCTTGAAGTGCCGGATGATCGCTTCGATCTTCTTCATCGTTCGGTTCCTCGTCGTGTGGGCCCGCAGGCCTCGGTATCTGCCATCCGGCCGGTCACGCTGACCGGCCCCGTCCGCCGGCTGAAATTATCAGCACATCGCGTGCCAAACTCAGCAATGCTCGAAATCCAGGCCTTGGATGCCGGTCGGTCCGGTCAGGGCATCGCGCCGGTGCGGCGCCCTGATGCGGCCCCGGCCGGGCCGGGGCCCAGAAACGCCGCAGATTCATGGCCGGGGCCGTGTCGCGCCGGCGCGGCGCCAATGTCCGCCACCGGGGCGCGGTATCCTCCCGGTGAGGCCCGTTCTTTGCCGTCGGTCCGGCATCAACGGTCAGGGAAAAGTTCAATGAATGCGGCAATCGTCCTGCGGGGGCTGTCCGGCGTGGCCATGGTCGGGGGCTTGCTGATCGAGACGATCGCGGCCGCCCCGCCAAACTACGACGAGTCGGCCGTGGCCTCGGTCACGCTGCCCGACGTCCTGGCCGGGCCCGGTGGAGAGCCGGTCACGACGGCCGAGGCCTGGCGTGCGACCGCCCGGCCCCACCAGTTGGCCCTGCTCGAAAAGTTCGTCTACGGCCGCCGGCTCCCGGCCGCCTCCGTGTCTGTCGTGGGCGCGGTGGAGCGAGCCGATGTGGAGCTTGCCGGGGGCGTCAAAGCCGTAAGGCTCCAGGCCCGGCTGCGGCTCGGGAAAGGCGAGGGGGCTCCCACGACCGACGTGCTGCTTTATCTGCCGCAGGGGCACCGCCGCCCGGTGTTCCTCAACCTCAATTTCAAGGGCAATCAGGCCGAAACTGCCGACCCGGCCGTGAACCTGTGCCGGGCCTGGCTGCCTGACGACGAGTCCGCCGGCGTCGTCGGCAACCGGGCCACCGAGGCCTCGCGGGGAGTCCAGGCCCGGCGCTGGCCCGTCGCCGAGATGGTCCGCCGGGGCTACGGGATGGCGACCGCCTGCTACGGCGACGTATTCCCGGATCGGCCCGACGGTCGGGCTGACAGCATCCTCGGTGCGCTCGGCCGGCCGCTGGAGGGCGACCTCCCGGCCGACGAGCCGGGAGCGATCGCCACCTGGGCCTGGCAGCTCTCGCGGATTCTCGACTGGCTCGTCACGCTGCCCGAGGTCGATCCCGAGCGGGTGATCGCCGTGGGCCACTCCCGCAACGGCAAAGCCGCCCTTTGGGCCGGGGCCTGCGACGAGCGGTTCGCGCTGGTCGTCTCCAACGAGTCGGGCTGCGGCGGCGCGGCGCTCGAGCGGCGAAACTTCGGCGAGCGGATCGCCGACATCACGACCCGGTTTCCGCACTGGTTCTGCCCGGCGTTCGCGACCTACGCCGGCCGCGAGAACGAACTGCCGGTCGACGCCCACGTGACGCTCGCCATGACAGCGCCCCGGCCGCTGTACGTGGCCAGCGCCGCCGAGGACCACTGGGCCGACCCGCGGGGCGAGTTTCTGGCGGCCGTTGCGGCGTCACCGGTCTGGCAACTGTTCGGCCGCGAGGGGCTCGACACCACCGACTATCCGCCGGTCGGAACATCCATCGGCAGGCAGGTGGGCTACCACGTCCGGGCCGGAAAACACGACCTGCTCGCCGAAGACTGGGCGCGGTTCGCCGACTTCGCGGACCGCACCGTGCGGGATCGCGACGGCCGCGAGGCCGGTCAACCAGGCGAAGCGGCCGCGGCCGGAGCCCGGCCGGCCGTTGCGGGAAGGTTCTGCCCGGTGCAGACGCCGCTGCCGGTCAAGCCACCGGCCGGCGGGATCGTGCTCTTCGGCGATGGCAGCGAGGGGCCGCCGAAGTTCGTCGCGATGGATGGCGGGCCGATCGATTGGAGCGTGGAGGACGGCGCTCTCGTCGTCACCAAATCGCCCCAGCGAGCAAACCACATCCTCTCGACCGAGGTCTTCCGCGATGCCGACATCCACGCCGAGTTCGTGGTGGACAAAAAGGCCAGTGGCAACAGCGGCCTCTACATCCACGGCCTCTACGAGATGCAGATCTTCGACTCGTTCGGCGTCGAGCCGCCGACCGACCAGGACGAGGGCAGCCTGTATCGCTTTGGCAAGCCGCTCGTGAACGCGTCGCGGCCGGCCGGCGAGTGGCAGGTGTACGACATCCGCTACACGGCGCCACGGCGTGACGCCGCCGGCAAGGTCACGAAGCCCGGCACGATCACGGCCTGGCTCAACGGCCAGCTCGTGCAGGATGGCATCCAGTTCAGCGAGCCCCGTTCGCCTTATGTTCCTTATCTTCACGGCGTGACCGACCACCTGCGGGAGGTCAAGCGGCGGCTCGACGAGACGGGCGAGGGGCCGCTCTTCCTCCAGGACCACGGCAGCCCGACCAAGTTCCGCAACGTCTGGATCGTGCCGCGGTAGCGGGGCGGCGCTCGGCCGGCATCAAGCGGCCGAGCCCAGCGCCTCGGTGAGGATCGCCGTGAGGTCGTCGGCGGAGAGCACCACGGGATTGCCCTTCATGCTGGCGGCCTGCTCCGCCTTCGCGACCACGGCCGGGATCTCGGCGGCAGAGAGGCCGTAGCGGGAGAGCGGCGGAATGGCCAGGTCGGTGACCAGCGCCCGGACCCAGGCCATGCCGTCCTCCGCCTCGGCCGTGGCATCTCCGGTCAGGATTCGGGCCAGCTCGCGGTAGCGGGCCAGCGGCCCGTCGCCGGCGCCGCGGTGCCGCAGCACCCGGATGTTGGCCTCCATCACGCCCGGCAGGAGGATCCCGCAAACGGCGCCGTGCGGCGCGGGAAACATCCCGCCGATCGGCCCGGCCAGGCCGTGGACCGCGCCCAGGGCCGCATTGGCCAGGGCCATCCCACCGCACAGGCTCGCCAGGCTCATCGCCTCCCGGGCGGCGAGTTCAGAAGGCTCGTCGCAGGCCCGGCGTAAGGCCCAGCGGATTCTGGTCAGTCCCTCTCGACAAAGGCCGTCGGTCAGCGGCTGCGCTCGACCGCTGACGAAAGGCTCGACCAGCTGCGAGAGGGCGTCGAGGCCGGTGGCGGCCGTCACGTCGCGGGGCAGCGACCGTGTGAGTTCGGGATCCACCACCGCCGCCCGCGGCAGCATCAGAGGGCTGCGCAGGCTCGCCTTGACCCGGTGCGCCGGGCTGCCGAGCACCGCATTTTTCGTCACCTCGGAGCCCGTGCCGGCCGTGGTGGGCACGGCCACGCTCGGCAGCGGTGCCGCGTCGAGCTGCCGCCCGGCCCCGATCACCTCCAGATAGTCGAGCAGGTCACCGGGCTGCGTGGCGAGCGCCGCGATCGCCTTGGCGGCGTCGAGGCTGCTGCCGCCGCCCAAGCCCAGGATCACGTCGCAGCCGGCGTCCCGCGCCGCCGCCGCCCCGGCCCGGGCCGTGTCGAGCGTGGGCTCGCCCGCCACGGCGAAGTCGGCCCGGGCGAGGCCGTGTTCCGCGAGCAGCGGCTCGAGCCACGCGTCGTGCCGGCGGGTCGGGCTTCCCACCACGAGCACCCGTCGCCCCAGGCCGGCCAGGATTCCGCCGAGGGTCAGCCGCGTTCCGGAACCGAACACGATCCGACCGGCCGTCGCGAACTCGAAGTTGCCGACCATTACCAGCCCGCTGCGTCGGGATGCAGGCTCACGTATTTCAGGCTCGAACGCGGCTCGGCCATCAGCTCGGCCACCGTGTCTCGCCAGGCGGCGTAGTGGGCCGTCTCCTTGTGGGCGAGGGCCGCCTCGGGCGAGCGGTACACCTCCACGAGCACGAATCGCGTCGGATCGTCCTGCTGGCGGACGACGTCGAACCGGGCCACGCCCGGCTCCGTGAGGCTCGCCCGGGCGTTGGCGAGCGTGGCCTCCTCGAAGGCGGCCTCGCAGCCGGGCTTCACGTGAACGAACACATGGACGACGTGCATCGAGCATCTCCGGAGGGCCTCATGGCCGCCACCGCGGGCGGCCGCTACCGCGGGGCCGCCGTCGATGCCAGTATACGCTTGCCCCTCGGCCGCCGGCCTCGCGTCAGCGGTCGTCGTAGACGCTCGTGACCTCTTCCTTCGTGATCGGCGTCGGCTGATCGTCGCTCACGAGCTGCACCTGCACCCGCTGGTGGCCCGCCCGGCGGCCGCGGGCCCGGATCTTGTAGACCGCGTCCTCGCCCGGCCCAAGCTTGGCCAAGGGCTCGAACTCGACTGCGACATTTTCGACGCGGTGCCGGCCCGGACCCTCGGCCTCGACCGGCTCGAGGTCGCCGAGCAGGGTGGCGGCCAGACGCACGCCCGAGGCCGCCTTCGTGCCCTCGTTGGACACACGGATCACATACTCGGTGACGCCGCCGACCTCGATCGGATCCTCGCTGTCGGCCACGTGGAAGGCGAGCGCCGCCAGCCCCTCGACCTGGCAGACGTGGATGGCCTGGTCCGACGGACCGTCGGTGCTGCGGGCCGCCGCGGTGAGCCGCTGGCCGCCGGCCTGGACTGGCATCACCACCATCTCGACCGTGCCGGTTTCGCCGGGGGGCAGCTCCTCGAGGTTCCAGAGCACCCGGTGGGTCCGCTCGTCGTGCCAGCCGGCGTTGTTGGCCCGCACGAACTTCACGCCCGGGGGCAGCTGGGCCGCCAGCTCGACCGCCCGGGCCGACGCCGTGCCCGCGTTGACCATCGAGATCGTGCAGGTGGCCGGCCGCTGGAGAAACCGCCGCGCCGGCATGTCGATCGCAATCTCGAGCGTGGGCGCGGTGACCGGAATCGGCAGCGGCTGGTCGAGCTCGATGCCGCCGTCGGCCCGGGCCACGAACCGGGCCGGTGCCCGGCCCGGGCTCCGCGTGCCGAGGACGAGATCGATGGTCTTTGACTCACCCGGCCGCAGCTGCCCGACGTCGAACTCGAGCTCGGGTCCGGCGCGGTGCGAGACCGTCTCGGGCAGAAAGGCCTCGAGCACGACGCCCGTGGCGGTGCCCGAGCCGGGGTTCGAGATGGTCAGCGTGACCTCGACATCGCCGCCGATCCGGACCGGCTCCGGGGGCGGGCAGTCGATCGCCAGGGCCGGCTTCGTGGCCCGGGCCCGGAGCGTGGCATCGGCCCGGAAGCTGACGCTCGCGACGCTGCCGACCTCGCCTTCCGCCTCCGGCATCAGCTCCATCAGCACCCGGGTCTCCTCGCCGGGCGGGAGCGCACCGAGCATCCAGACGAGTTCGGCCTTCGCGTTGCCGTCGGCGGGCGCGGCCGGCGGCGTGGTGGCGATCAGCGAGGTGCCGCGGGGCACCTCGTCGCGGAGCATGACCTCGTGGGCCGTGGCGCTGCCGACGTTGCGGACGAGGATCTCGAACCGGGCCGGCTGGCCAACCTGGATCTCCTTGGGGCCGCGCTTCTCGACCGTGAGCTGCGGCGTTTGCACGCCCTCGAGCTGGAGCGGCCCGGGCACGCCCTGCCCCTCGACGCCGGCTGCGGCGGGCGGCTCGGCGGTGGGCGGCGTCGGCATCGCCGTCGGTGCCTCGACCGGCGGTGGCAAGGAGTCAGCCGTGCCGAGTGGCTGGGGCGGTCCGATGGGTGGTGCCGAAGCGAACGGAGGTGGTGGCAGGCCGACCGGGATCGCGGCCGGCCAGGGCTGAGCCGTCGGCGGCGTGGCCGCATCGGTCACGGTCGGCACGGCGGGCGCCGACGGCGCGTCGGAGATCGCCCGGGTTTCATCGCCGGCATCGAGCGTCGCGGGAGGCGGGGCCGCAGGCGGTTGTGCGGCAGGCACGGCCGGAGGGGTTTCCGACGCGGCGACGGTGGGCGGTGAGTCGGCCTCGCCCGACGGCGACACGGGCTGGCTCGAGGGAGATTCCTGGGCAGGCAACCCCGGTTCGCCGCCGCTGGTCTCGGGCTCGGCAGGCGGCACCGCAGCATCGGCGGGCGACTCGGCGGGCGGCGAATCGATCGAGACCGCCGCTGGCTCCGCGTCACTGGGGCCGTGGTCGCCGGGTCCATGGTCGATGGGGTCGGCCGGCTCGCTCGCGGGATCGACGGGCGGTTCTACCGGCGGGGGCAGATCAGGGGACGAGAACCGTGACAGCTGTCGCGGCGACTGCTCGGTGGCCTGTTCAACGGGAGGAAGATCCTCGTGGGAGACCGGCCGCGTCGCGTAATGGTCGGCCGGGATCTCGGCTGCGGCTTCGTCGCTGCGGTCAGCACGCGGCGTCCAGCGGTCGGTGGGCGGGGCCGCGGTCTCTGGCTCCGCCGGCGGCAGCAGCGCGGGCTCGTCGCTCGCGACCTGCATGGCAGGGGCCTCGGGCGGGGCGATGTCGGGGCTCGTGGCGGCCACCGGCGGGGCCGGGTCGAGCTGCTCGGCCACGGGCCGGCTGCGGCCGATGCCGAGAAAAAGCACGAGGCCGAAGCCTGCTGCGGCACTGGCCGCCACCCCGGCCACGACCGGCCAGGAAGACTGCCTGGGCGGGATCACGAGATCCTGACGCGACGGCCGCGGCGACATGGCGTCGGCGGCTTCCGGGGCTGCTGACATGAAGACACCTCATGGCCACCGCTGGCGGCGGGCAAACCGCTGCGCCGCGGGTTTGGGACGCGGGGAAATAGCAGGCCGGCGGCCCCGGGGAGAAGAGCAGTGTGGTCGGCTGCGTCTGGCAGGGCGGTTTCGGTAAGCCGGGTCCCGTCGGGCGACTCAGTTTCCGGCGAGCACGTCGTGGAGCCGGAAGTGAAACTTGCCCAGTTTGCCGCCGTAGTTGCCGGCCGAGATGGCCACGATGCCCGGCCCGACGGCCGCCCGAATGCCAGCGGCCATGGCGGCGGCCACGGCCTGTTCGCTCTCGCCGTCGATCACGACCTCGATGCAGGCGGCCGTCTCGGGATGAAGTTCGGTCGCCACCCGGCCCGCGAGCGCCGGGCAGAAGGCGTCGTTGGTCGAGGCCTTGAGCTGTGGATACCGGGAGCCCACCTTGCTGCCCGAGCGAACGGCGCCGCCGGGAAAGGGCGTGATCGTGCCGGGCACCGCGGCCACTGCCGCCACGCCCCGGCGCACGGCCGCCAGGGTCGCCTCGAGCGATTCCCCCTCGACCAGGAAGTTGCCGCCCCCCACGCCCTTGGCGACGCCGGCCGAGTCCTCCACGAGAAACTCGCCGTCCATGACCGGCACCCGCCAGTGCCGGCGGCCGGCGACCAGCTTCGTCTTCTCATGGCCGTCGCCGAAAAACCGCACGTGGCTGCCGAGCGGGAGCCGTTCCTCGGCAGCGGGCAGGCCGTCGAAAACGGCGGTGGTGGGGCAGGTGAGCAGGCATTGGGCCGTGCGGTTGCCCGCCGCTTTCCCGACCGCTTCCGTCGAGAATCCGAACAGCATGATCGCCACCCCGGGTCGGCCATCGGGCGTGGCCTCGGGGGGCAGAAGCGTCTCGACTCCGGCCTCGGCGTCGCAGCCGATCACGCTCGTGCCGTAGCCGCACGCCGCCCGCACCGCGGCGTCGAGCCAGTGGGCGTCGTGGGCCGTGACGACCAGCCGCGCGAACCGCAGCCGAAACGCTTCGGCGAAGGTGTCGACGATCTGCGTGGATCCGATGAGCATCGCTGGCACCTGCTTGCGGTCCGGAAAGTGTCTTGGTCGTGGGTATCCGTGGCCCGCGAGATCGCATATTCTGACGATGTGCATCTTACGGTCGCGCGTCCGGACGCCGCTTTCCCGGCCACCGTGCCCGGCCGCGGCGTGTCGTCGGCCGCCTGATCCCGCATTCCCACCGTCTGCCCGGTCCCCCCAGAGGAGTCGTTCGATGCCCTGCGCCTTCCTGCCTCTCGTCCTGCGGTTGCCACGCACCCTGGTCGCGGTCGCCGCAGCACCGCGGCGAACGGTGCTCGCCGGGCTCGTCGCGGCGGTCTTGGCCGTCGCATCCGGGACCGCGGTTACCGCGCCCCCGGCGGAGCTCGTCGGCAGTGGAGTGGCCACCGCGCCGGCCGACGCGGCGTTTCTGTTCTCGTCGCTGCGGCTCAAGGAGCAATACGACGCCTTCGTCCAGAGCAACGCCTTCGCGGCCATCCGCGAGCTGCCCGCCGTGAAGCGGGCCTTCGACTCCTGGGACGAGCAGCGGGAGATGCCGGGCAGTCCGGTCTCGATGGCCCTCACCTTCCTCGAGCTGCCCGAGAACGAACAGGCCCTCGAGCTGCTCGCCGACATGGTGGCGACCGACACCTTCGTCTCCGGCGAACCCTCGTGTGTCGCCTTCGTCACGCTGCTCCGCAAGCTTTCGCAGGCGCAGCCAGCGACGGCCGAGATCGAGGAGGAGATGGAGGAAGATCTCGAGGCCCGGGTCGGTGGCGCGAGGATCCTGCCGGTCGCCCGGCGGCAGGTCGCGCTCGGCACGCCGGGGCAGGCCGAGGCCCTGCTCGACGTCCTGGCCGACAACCTCGACCTCGTCGCCGTGCCCGACCTCGTTTGGGGCTTCAAGACCACGAAGCAGGAGGCAGGCCGGTTTCAGCTCAAGCGGCTCGAGGTGCTCGCCAAGATGTTCACGGATATGAACCCCGACTTCGCCGGGACGATGGCCCGCAAGAAGCTGGCCGGCGGCGAGGTTTTGACCTTCACGCTCGACGGCGGGCTCCTGCCCTGGGACGAGTTCGCGGACGACCTGGCCGACGGGCTCGGCGACTCCGAGAAACTCGACCGGGTGCTCGACCGCGTCCGCGGGCTCGACCTGGTCGTCGGCCTGGGCCTCGTGGGCGACTGGGTGGTGCTCTCGATCGGCGACTCGGTGGACCACCTCGAGAAGCTCGTGGTCGCCGGTGGCCGGGGCGAGGCTCTGATCGACACCAAGCCGCTGGCGCCCCTGCGGGACGCCGCCGCCGAAAAGCTGACCGCGATCTGGTATGTCAGCGAGCCGATGGCGAAGGCGATCGCCGCGACGCCCGAGGATCTCGATCCGATGATCGCCGCGGTCACGGCGGCCATCGACGAGGATGGCGACGTGCCCGCCGAGGCGGCCGCCGACGGGCGGGCTTGGCTGGAGCGGGCCCGCGCGGAATACGCGGCCTGGCTGCCCGAGCCCGGGCCGTGGCTCGGCTACTCGTTCATGACGAAGGACGGCTACGAGGGCTACGCCTGGGACTGGGCCAAGAATCTGCCGCTCGACGCCGGCAAGCCACTGGATCTCCTCGCCCACACCGGCGGCTCGCCGCCGGCCGTGGCGGTCTCGCGGCTCAAGGGAGATCCCGCCCGGTTGGCGGCGCTGGCGACGCTCGTGAACGACGGCTGGGGCCTGTTCGCGAAGCATGCCCCGGCCGCGATGGATGAAGAAGAGCGGGAGAAGTTTTCCCTGGCCGAGGAACTGTTCGCTCCCTTGGCCCGGCGGCTCGCCGCGACGCTCACGGAGAAGTTTGGCCCCGCCTTGGCCGATGGCCAGGTGGGGCTCGTGCTCGACGGCAAGACGACGACCAAGAAGCCGCAGGCGGCCCTGCCGGCCTCGGCCGAGCCGCTGCCGCTGTTGGAGCCGGCGATCGTCCTGCCCATCGCCGACCGGAAGCTGTTCGTCGAGGGTCTGAATGACCTGTTCGAGCTGGGCGACGACGTCGTGGCGGCGATGCGGAAGTTCGACCCCGACGCCGTGCCCGAAGGCTACGAGGTGCCGGCGCCCACGAAGCTCAAGGTTGACGGAGGCTCGGTCTGGTCGTTCGCCATCCCCGATGCCGGGCTCGACCAGGAGCTCGCGCCCGCGATCGCGGTCGGCGACAAGGCGGCCGTGTTTTCGCTGGTGCCGGCTCAGGCGGGCCGGATGCTCGTGCCGCGGAAGCTCGAGACCGGTGCGGCGTTGGCCACCTTCCAGGAGCCGCTCGCGGCGGCGGCGGCGGTCGATTTCCCCGCCATCGTCGATGCCATCGAGCCGTGGATCGCCTACTTCACCCGCTATGGCTGCGTGCAGCAGCGGGACGGCGAGGTCGATCCCGACGCGGAGCTCTCGCAGGCCGACGAAAACGCCGCGGCGACGGAGGCACTCGAGCACGTGAAGGTGGTGCTCGAGGTCGCCCGCTGTCTGAAGGCGGCCGTGGTGGAGACGGCCCCCCGCGACGGGGCGACCGTGACCCACTGGCGGAATCTCATCCGCGACCTGCCGAAGCCGTAGCGATCACGTTCACCCCCTCTGGAGCTCGATGGCCATGGCCAAGAAGAAGACCGTGAAGAAGGCGTCTGCCGGAAAATCGGCGGCGAAAAAGTCGCCAGCCAAGAAAACGCCAGCTCAGAAAACGTCCGTCACGAAGAAGCCCGCCGCGCGAGCGGCGACCGCGAAGCAGGCCCGCGGCAAGAAGCCGGCGGCCGGCCCGGCTTGGCCGAAGGAGGGCTCCAAGGCCCCCGACTTCAAGGCCGTGGCCCATGATGGCACGCCCGTGGCGCTGTCGGAATTCAAGGGCCGGCCGGTCGTGCTCTACTTCTATCCCAAGGACGACACTCCGGGTTGCACGGTGGAGGCCTGCGGATTCCGCGACACCCACGCCCAGTTCGTGAGGCACAAGGCCGTGGTGCTCGGCGTCAGCCCCGACTCGCCGCGGAGCCACGAGAAGTTTCGGGCCAAGTTCAAACTGCCATTCACTCTGATCGCCGACGAGCGTCACGAGCTGGCGGAGAAGTATGGCGCCTGGCGGGAGAAGAGCATGTATGGGAAGGCCTATATGGGGATCGCACGAAGCACGTTCGTGATCGACGCCGGCGGCACGATCGTGAAGGTGTTCACGGCCGTGAAGCCGGAGGGGCACGATCGGGAAGTGCTCGCCGCGGTCGCTGGCCTGCCGAAGCGCTAGCGGCCACGCGGCCGACGGACAAGGCCGCGGATCAGGATGTCGCCGCCCGGGTGGAGGATCTCCTCCACCTCGACAGGCGGCGGATCGGGCAGCGTGGGCAGCGAGTCGCCCGGGCCGCCCAGGACCTTCGCCGCCGTGAAGGCGTGAATCTCATCCACGAGGCCGCCGGCGAACAGGCTGCCGAGCACGGCGGCCCCGCCCTCGACGAGCAGGTTGGTGAATCGCCGCCGGCCGAGTTCTCCGAGCAGCGACGCGAGCCGCTCGTGTGGGTCGCTCTCGGCCCCCCGCCAGACCTCGCAGCCGGCCGCCTTCAGGGCCGCGATCCGTTCGGAGTCAGCCGCGGGACCGACGGCCACCAGGAGCGGCCAGTCGCGGGCCGAGCGGACGAGCTTGCTTGCCAGCGGCAGGCTCGCCCGGCCGTCGAGCACGATGCGAGTCGCGCGGCGTGGGCCTTCCGGCCGCGCGGTCAGGAGCGGGTCGTCGGCGAGCGCCGTGCCTACGCCCACGAGCACGCCGTCCACCCGGCCGCGAAGCTCGTGGACGAGCGCGAGCGACTCCGGCGACGAGATCCAGCGGTCGCCACCGGCCGGCGCCGCCAGCCGGCCATCGAGGCTCGTGGCCCACTTGGCGATCACCCAAGGGCGGCCCTGGGTCACGAGCGTGCGGAAGGGCGCCGTGAGCCGGTAAGCCTCGGCCTCGAGCAGCCCCATCTCGACCGGAATGCCTGCCGCCCCGAGGGCCGCGATGCCGCCGCCGGCCACGGCCGGAAAGGGATCGCCTGCCGCGACCACCACCCGGGCGATGCCGGCCGCGAGGATCGCCGCGGTGCACGGGGGTGTCTTGCCGTGGTGGCAGCAGGGTTCGAGGGTGACGTAGAGCGTCGCTCCGCGGGCCGCACCGCCGGCTCGGGCGAGCGCCGCGGCCTCGGCGTGCGGCCCACCGAACCGCTCGTGCCAGCCCTCCGCGATCACGTCGCCGGCGGGCGACGCAATCACGGCGCCGACCATGGGATTGGGCTCGACGCGGCCCTCGCCCCGGCGGGCGAGCTCGACCGCGCGTCGCATCAGCCGTTCGTCAGATGGTGCAGCCATCGCCTTGCCGGCCTGGTTCGTGCCGCCGTTTGGTGACCGCGGGCCCGCTCGCCCCGGTCTGGTTATCCGCCCGGCGTCCAGATCGTCTTCTTCTCACCGCCCGCCGCGGGCGGCTCGCCGCCGGGCGTCCAGAGCTTGCCGGCCGCGGTGGCTGGCGCGGCGGCCTGCGCGGCGGCCGTTCCGCCCCGGGCCCCGGCGAGGGCGTTGAGATCAACTCCCGCCTCCATCAAGACCTCGGCCAGCGCCTGGAGTACCTGTCGGTCGGTGCCGTGGTCCCGCTGGAGGTGCGCGAGCAGCCTCGTCGCCTCGGCCTCGTCGCCCCGCTGCATCCGGATCCGCAGTTCGGCGATGTCGAGCATCCCGTCGTTGGCCTTGAGCTCGGCCGCGATTTGCCGCAATTGGGCGATCAGCTCGAGCCGGTGGACGCTCGACTCGGCCCGTTCGACGAGCGCGCCGACCGCCTCCCAGCGGTCCTGCGGCGTGGCGTCGGGCCGGGCGGCCAGGGCCGTGGCCGCCCGCTCGGCGGCGAGCTCGAAGCCGGCGTCGAGCGCGGTGACGAAGACACCCCGCAGCTGGTCGAGCGAGAGGGCCGCCATGTCGAGGCGATGCCAGACGAGCGGAGGCACAATGCCGAGCGGCTCGGCCGACTGGATCGCCGCGGGCTGGGGCAGGCCGAGCGCGGACCGCATCGCCGCCCAGGCGGCGCTCGCGTCAGTCCGCCGCGAGGTGGCCTCGCCTTCGGTGACGAGCGCCTCGACCCGCCTGCGGCCGGCGGCGTCGCCCAAGGCCTGGCGGGGCGACTTGCCGAGCAGTTCCGGCAGCGGTGTGTCGGGCCAGACGGCCGCGAACCGCTTCCAGAGCGCCTGCCGCTGGGCCTCCATCAGCGTGTCGAAGACCGCCGGCTCGCCTGCGGCCGGCGGCGCGGGGGGCGCGGCGGGCAGCGCCATCTTGAACTGGCTTCCGAGCAGCCAGGCGGTCGGCGTCACCCCGGGCATGTCGAGCGAATCGGCGGCGGCGAACCTGCAGCCCAGGATCCCGCCGACCTCCGGCGCCGCGAGATCCACGTCGGGCGCGAATCCCTGGAGCACCGCCTCGGGCTCGCGGTCGGTCTGCCGGCCGAAGATCAAGAGCGACGCCAGCAGTCGGGCCGGGTCGCCCGCGTCGTAGACCCTCCAGGCTGACCGCGGCGGTGCGGCGTTTCGTGACACCCAGGCCGAGCGATCGATCTGGGCGGGCTCAAACCGCGGGTCGTGCCGCAGCTTGTCTTCCAGCAGCTCGATCGCCGTGGAGCCTTCCTCGCCGGCCGGCACTGCGAGCGGGGCCAGTCGGCTGGCGAAGGCGATCTGCGGCGAGCGATCGGGCTTGGCCTCGGTCTCGAGCGCGATCGCCCGCCCGGTGGCCTCGAGGGCGTCATTGGCGGGAGTGTCGGGCAGATTCGCGACCGCCAGCCAGGCCTCGGAGGCCTCCATCGGCCGGGCCAGCATCTCGCAGAGCGTGGCGATGTTGGTGGGGACGGCGGGGCTCGAGCCGGCCACGCCCTTGAGGCTGCGAAACACCGTCAGCGCCTTGGAGAGCCGCCAGCCGCGGGCATGGGCCAGCGCCGTCTCGAACTCCGGCCGCCACGACTCGTCGCCGGGGGCGTCCTCGAGCGCGACCTTCGTGCGCAGGGCCGCAGGTACGCCGGAGGAGCCGACGATCGCCGCGAGCATCCGGCGTTCCTCGTCGCTGCCGAGACCCCGATCGGCCAGCCAATCGACGAGCCCCTGGGCGAAGCCGACGTGGCCGGTCTGAGACGCCGCCTGCACGAGCGTGGCCGCGATCCGCACGAGCTCGGGCGACACGTCCTGCCCGCCGTCGCCCTGTCGGCCGGCCGCCACGGCCGCCTCGCGGGCCTTGTCGAAGAGGGCCGCGGCCTCCTGGATCCGCCCTGCGATCGCGTCGCTGATCGCGGCGTGGCCGAGGGCCAGCGGGTTGTCGGGGCAGGCCTCGAGAAACCGCCGGCTCGTCTCGGCGGCGGCCGGAAACTGCTTGGTGCCGAGCTCGAGCTTGGTCCGCGTCGCCAACAGGCAGGGTCGGCCCGGCGTCTTCTCCTCCAGCCGCTTCACCTGGTCGAGCGCGGCCGAAATCTGGTCTCCCTCGATGAGCCGGTCGAGCTGCTCGAGGTCGCCGATCAGTTCGGGGCAGCAGAACTTGAGCTTCTTGCCGGTGCCTCCCGGGCACGGGGCGTAGGAGTCGATGGCCATGGGGCAACTTGCTCGCGGCGACGGAGGTGGTAGAAACCCGCACTTTACCAGAGGTTGATGGTGGCGGCAGGCCGCCCTGGCGGTTGCCCGGCGTCGCGCGGGGCTGCATACTGCCGCTCTTGAGAGCGCGTCGGCGGGCGGCCCGCGCGGATCCCGCGGAAGCCAGGCGAGCCGTCCCTTGCAGCAGCCCCGCATCATCGTCGTCGATCCCGCCGGCCCCGGCGGCCTGCCGTATTCCCGGTTGCTGGCCCGCCTCCACCCATTGGAACTGCGTCACGAGCGGTTTCTCGACGCCACGCTCGGGTCGATTGCCCGCGACGCCTGGGATCTCGCGATCCTGGCCGCCCGCTCGGGGCCGCGGCCTGACACGCTCCTGGCGTCGCTCCGCAAGGCCGACCCGCAGCTGCCGGTGATCGTGATCGATCCCAAGCCCGAGGTCGCCACGGCCCGCGCCTGCCTCCAGACCGAGGCCTGCGACTACCTCGAGCTCGACCGGGCCGAGGCCGACCTCGAGAACTCGGCCGAACGGCTGCTGTCGGGCTCGCGGCGGCGGGCGGCCGAGGAGGTGCTCCGTCGCGCCGTCGAGCGGCCCTATTCGTTCGCCGGCTTCCTGGGCGAGAGCCCGGCGATGCGGGCGGTCTACTCGCTGATCGAGCGGGTGGCGGCGAGCTCGGTCGACGTGCTCGTGACCGGCGAGACCGGCACGGGCAAGGAACTCGTGGCTCGTGCCATCCACGGCGGGAGCCGCCGCGCCGAGGGGCCGTTCGTGCCGGTGGACTGCGGCGCCATTCCCGACGCGCTGTTGGAGAGCGAGCTCTTCGGCCACGAGCGGGGCGCCTTCACCGGGGCCGACGCCCGGCGGATGGGGCTCGTCGAGTTTGCCGACGGGGGCACGCTGTTTCTCGACGAGGTGGGAGAGCTGCCCTTGCCGCTCCAGGCGAAGCTGCTGCGGGTGCTCCAGGAGCGGCGGGTCCGCCGGGTGGGCGCCCGGCAGGAGAATCCGGTCGATGTCCGCGTGGTGGCGGCGACCTCCCGGCCGATCGACCGGATGGTGGCGGAGGGGGCATTTCGCCGCGACCTCTTCTACCGGATCAACGTGGTGCGGATCGACCTGCCGCCGCTGCGG
>JBIIYH010000131.1:0-7331 GCA_044346905.1 Pirellulales bacterium | reverse complement strand
CCCGGTAGATCTCGGCCTGGCCGACCGCATCCTCGATCTGGTCGTCGAGATCGAGCGATGTCCGCCGGTGGAGCGGGCTGCCGGCGAGCGGGCCGACGTGCAGCATCCCGATGAGCCCGCGGGGGGCACCGAAAAGCGTCGGGACCAGGTGGCTCGCGTCCATGGAGTTACGGTGTACCAGACGGCTGCGGCGGGTTGGAGCAACGGTGCTGCCGTGGCTGAATTTGTGTGCCCAAGCTGGGGCTTGTCGTGGGTGACGCGGCTCGGGGCTGCCCATGCCGTCTCGCCGGACGCTCCCTTTGGGCATCCTGCCCTCCGGTCGCTCGATGCTAACTTCGCTTCGGCATCCTGCCTGCGCTCGCTATCAACGCCGCTCGATTGGCACGGGCAACCCCTCGCAGTCCAACGGTTGAGGGAGCGGAGCGCGGATTCGTCTGGAGGGTCGCCGCGTGCCACTCCGCGCACGAGCACGGCCGCCCGGAGGTGCGGCCGGCGGCCCGTGGGCCGCCAGCCCGCCGGGGCCATGGATGGCCCGCCGGGCGTGAAGTCAGAACTCGGTGTCGAGCCGCAGCCCGAAGGCGTCGGTCATGCTGTTGCCCACCCGGGTGTCTTCCAAGAAGGCCCGCACGTAGTTGATTTTCACCCGCGAATACGGGTTCAGGTACCAGTTCAGGCCAGCCGTGAAGTCGGTCAGGTTGTTGCCCTGGATGTTCTTGTCGTTGAGGGTGATGTTGGAGAAGCGGGCAGCCAGTTCCCAGGCACCGAGGCCCCACCGCCTGCCGCGGCCGGAGCGGACGAGATAGAACTCATCGCGGACCGGCATCCGGGTGTGGATGCCGGCCTTGCGGTCGTAGGGGCGGTGCTCGCCGGTGAGGAACCAGCTGAGCTGGGCCATGTAGCCGTTGAAGAACAACTGCGGGCCGTCGATCTGGTCCACGAAGGCGAAAGCGTATTCCGACTGGAGCGACACGGGCCCCAGGATCAGGGCGAACTCGGGGTCGAAGAGCTGGAATGAGTCGGCCGGGATGTTGCCCGTATCGACGAAGATCGGGGCGAAGGGGGGCGTGGCGGGATTGGCCGAGGGGGAGTTGATCGGCTGGGCCTTGCGGATTTCGGGCGTGTTGCGGAACCGGACCTGGTTGTTCTGAGTGGCGCGGTAGCTGTAGGCGGCGCCGAGGTGGAGATAGGAGCGGCCCTCGCTCTCCTCGTCGTAGAACGGCAGCCAGGTGCCCCGCATCGTCAGGGCCTGGCCGCTATCGAACGTGTCGTTGCCGATGTTGTCGCTGTTGGTGCGGAAGGTGCCGATCTGCCAGGTGGCCAGCTCGCTCTCGGCCCAGCCGAAGGCCATCACGCCCATGTTGCGGGCGGGGGCGAAGGTGTCGACCAGCGACCGCTCCATGAAAGTGTTGTTGCGGTTCTGGGTGACTCGCTCGAGGCTGAAGGGCTCGAAGTAGTGGCCCACGCGGATGTTCTGAATCCATGGCAGGTCGTTGGCCTCGAGATAGTTGTCGATGAAGGCCGGCTGATTGGCCAGGGCGAAGTCCACCCCGAGCGCATACTGCAGCTGCTTCCAGGTCTTGCCGCGGGCCACGAGCCGCAGGCGGCGAAACTGGCTGCCGTCCTGGAGATCGCCGACCGCCGCGATGCTCTCGGGATCCTGGCTGAAGTAGACGGTGTCGGCCTGCATCTGCCCGCCGAGCTCGAGCGTGGGCTTGCCATGGGGCGAGAGCTTGTTGGGCTTGAACGCGTCCCCGATCTTCTCGGGCTTCGGCTTCGCGGCCGCGGCGCGGAGCTCGTCGATCTGGGCCTGGAGCGAGGCAAGTTCGGCCGCGATGCCCTCGGGTACCGCGGGCGGCTCCGGGGCCGGCGGCAGGGCTGGCTCTTGAGCGGATGTGGCCGCGCAGAGCATCACCGCAAACGCCCATGCGGGCGCTGAAAAGCGGCGGGCGACCTGTGGAACCGAGGGCACGGGGATTTCCAGGCGGGGTGGCGTCGCACCGTGCGAGCGCAGCACCCCGCCTCAAAATCGGCACAATCGGCACGGTCACTGGAGTCGCCGCAGAGCGCCTAGTCGCCCGCGACACCCTTTCCTGTCAGCGTTGCAAGCCCGGTTTCGTTCAGGCGGGCCGCGCGTTGCCCGAGGACGGCAAGCTGAGAGGCCGGGGCGGCTTGAGTCTCCACCGCCCCCTGAAGCCTCGCCAGCCAGCCAGGGCCAGGCCTGCGGCGGCGACGAGGCCGGCGATCGCTGGTTCGGGCACCGCGGTGATGGCGACGAACTTGCTGTCCGGCAGATAGTCCGTGGTGAAGTTATCCAGCCCCACCGCAGATGTGCGGTCGTAGTCGATTCGCCACTGCTGGCCGCCAACGGTGAATACGCCGCCGTCGGTCAGCGCGGTGCTGCCGTACGTGAACAGCCCGCCGTTCCACTCGCCCGAGTAGTTGATGAGCGCGAAGATCGTGGTGTCTTCGATGAACGCCTGCGGCGAGCCGGCCAGGTCGGCGAAGGTGATCAGGGCTCCGGAGTTGATCGTCAGGCCGCCGCTCACGACGAGCAGGTCGGCGGCGGTGCCGAGGCTCGCCAGATTCGTCGAGTCATACTCGTACTCGTAGGTGGATGCGGCCGCGAACGTGGTGGTGCCGGCAGCGAGCGACGCGATGCTGTTGCCCGGCGAGAGGGTGCCGCCGGCGAGGACGGCGACCGTGCCGCCGATCCCACCCGAGCCACCAAGTTCGCCGCCAGTCTGCACGGTCACGGCCGTGTTGCCAAGCGACCCATTCACGGCGAGCCGGCCGCCGGCGACGGTCGTGGCGCCTGTGGCGGTGCTCGTGCCGGAGAGCGCGAGCGTGCCTGCCTCGACGACCAGCGTGGCGGCACCGGTGAGCCGGGCGGCATCGAAGGCCAGCGTGCCGGCCCCGAGCTTCGTGAGGTTCTGGTTCACGTTGCCGGCGCCGGGGTTCCAGGTGAGCGTCGTGGCGGCCTGGCTGACGTCGATCGCCGCCCGGATGATGCCCGAGTTGTCGATCCAGAGCGCCTTGGTGATCGTGGTGGAGTCGCCCGTGTAGCGGAGCGTGCCCGAGTTGCCGGAGTCGGCGTTGAACTCGAAATGGGAACTGCCGAGCCGGTTGAAATCGCCGAACTGGAGGGTGCCGCCGTGGAGGGCCGTGAACTCGTTGGAGTTTGTCTCGCCCGAGAGGACCACCGTGCCGCCGTAGGCGTTCCCGCCGTCGGCGCGGTTGACGAACAGACCTGCGTTGAAGTTGCGGGAGCCGGTAAAGTTCGCTGTGCCGCCGGTCGCCGCCTTGAGGTCGTAATTGGCCGGCGAGTTGCTCGTGACGAAGTTGCTCGAGAACGTGACCGTACCCGAGGTGTTCGTGCCCCCCACGATCCGCTGGCCGGACGAGCCGCCCTTGATTTCGATCTGCCGGCTGAAGGTCGCGCCCGCCGTGCCGAGCAGCAGGGCCGCGTTGGCCGAGCCCGAATCCGCGCCGACCACGGGTGAGCCGCCTGTCATGCCGCCTGAGCCGCTGAACTCGAGCACGCCGTTGTTGACGAACACGGCGCCGTCGTTGCCCGATCCGGTCCTGAGCGATCCGGTGACGAGCACCCGCTTGTTGTTCTGGATCACGATGTCGGGGTCTTGGCCACTTTCTCCCTTGTTGACGTTGCCGGAGAACGTCACCGTGCGTCGCGTCTGGTCGTCGCCCGTCACGTACAGTTGACGAGCGGCGCCGCTGTTGGCATCGATGTAGAGGTCCGTCGAGGAGATCGCGAGGTCGCCAGCGTTGAGGCTGATCCGGCTGTTGACCGCATTGCGAAAGGAAAACGCCCCGACGCCGATCGTCTGCGTGGCGGCGCTATTCTGGACGAGTTGCTGCTCCTGGTTGCCTGCGTAGGGGCTGAAGCCGAAGGTGTCGCCCCCGAGCGTGAACGCCCCGGCCCCGCTTGCGAACTCGAGCCTGCCGACGTCCCGCCAATTGCCGAGGTTGTTGGTGTTCGACGTGCGGGACGAACCGGCGAAGATGATCTCGGCGTAGCCGCTGCTGACAGGCGTCGCCCCGTTCGACCAGTTGCCGGTGTCGCTCCAGCTGCTGCTCGAGCCGCCGCCGGTCCAGGTGAACGGCGTGGCCAGGTTGGAGGCATTGGCCGTCATGATGTAGCCGACGTTGGGGGCGCCGTCACCCCAGGAGCCGCCGTTGTCCGAAGAGGCCCAGTCGCGGAACGTGGGCGTGGGGCTGATCGAACTCGAGATCGAACCCTCATTGCGATACTTCCAGCTGATCGTGCTTCCCGAGGAGCCCTGAAACACCACGGCGTAGGTGGTGTTGGGATTGAGCGTGTAACTCAGATTGGAAAACGTCGGACTCTGGTTGTACCACTGCACCACATTGAAGTTGGTTGCAATCGTGTAGAGGAAGTTGGTCGGCTTGCGATCGCCGTCGGTGGCGAAGAGCCACATATTGAGCGTTCCGGCGGTGGAACTCGTGCTGTCCCCGTTGGAGTTGCGAATGAAAGGGCTCACGCTGTCGAGGTTCATCCGCAACGAGCCGGTGGTGAAGGTCTGGGCGAGCCGATTGTTCGCCGCGCCCAACTGCCAGGGGCCATCGCCGCCGAGACCGTAGATCTCGTCGGCGCGTGATTGGCCGCCGGCCAAGGCGGCAGCGAGAGCCAACGCTGCGACGAGCGGGCGCCGCTGGATCGTGCCCCGTCGCGCGGGCGGGGAGCAGCGCCTCGAAATCTCGATATCAACGACTCGAGACCGGCGCGGCGCGGGTAGGTTCGCGACCGGCTGGGGCGAAGGAAAAGCGACGTTCATGCGACTATCCCGAAGAAAGGCGGGGTTGTGGCCGGGCAGGGGCGGCAGACCGCCAATGAAAACCGTGCAAAAATCGCGCCAAAACGCGCCGCGGCGTGGGTTCCCTTCAGGGGCAGCAATAATTTCCATCGCCCCGATGCCCCCCTTGCGAACTTGCAAGCGACAGGCCGCGGGCTGCCTGGAGCGAATCGCCCCAGTTGAGCCCGTGGGGTGGAGCGATTCGCTCCACCCCGGAGGAAAATGTCGCACTCTATTGGGGGGGCAGGGATCAGTCGACGGCGGCCTGGCGGCCATTCCGTGGGCGGCCGTGCTCGGGGTCGAGCGGTAGCCGGCCCTGCTCGACCGCCGGCAGCGGGCCGGAGCAGGCCTCGATGAAAGCGACGAGATCGTGCTTGTCTTCGGTGGTGAGGATCCCGCCCGGAATCCGCCGGTAGCGATAGTCGAGGTTGCGGTTGCGGCGGCCCTCGTGGGCATACCATTCGACCACGTCGAGGAGCGTGGCCACGCTGCCGTCGTGCATGTAGGGCGCGGTGTGGACGGCGCCGCGGATCGTGGGCGTCTTGAAGGCCCCCCAGTCCTCGTCGCGGCCGGTGACCTCGTACCGGCCGAGGTCGGGGTCGAGTGAATCGAGGCCCACGCCCGTATTGTGGTAACTCTCGTCGGTGAAGTTGACGCCGTTGTGGCAGGCGGTGCACCAGGCCCGGTTGCCGAAGAAGAGCGATTCGCCCCGGCGGGCGGCTTCCGACATCGGGTTGCGCTCGGCCGCCACCCGGGCCGCCGCGTGGCGGGCGGCGAGCACCGCATCGGCCGCGAGCACATCCGGCGGCAGCGTCTCGTAGGTGCGCCAGCGAACGGCATGGTCGAAGGGGGCGTCGCCGGTCACCAGACAGTGCACGAACTGGCCGATCGCGTCGCCGAGGGCCGACCAGGAAACGCCGCCATACGACGCCTCGAACTGGATCCGGTAGCACTCGAGGTCGCGAAGCTTGGCGAGCGTCTCCTCGGGATCGGCCGCCATGTCGCGGGCGTCGGTGAGGGCGTGGAGCAGGGCATCCTCGACCGACATGGCGCGGCCGTCCCAAAACTGCCGGTCGTCGCCCACGGCCAGCATGATGCGGTTGAGCAACGCAGGCGGATTGCGGCGACCCTCGCGACCGTCCACGCCGCGGGCCACGGCGGTGGCGATCGTGAACCCATGCTCGGGCTCGTGGCAGGTGCCGCAGCTCACGGTGCCGTCGCGCGAGAGCCGCGGATCGAAGAACAGTTGGCGGCCGAGTTCGATCCTGGCCCGCGTGGGGGGATTGTCGGCGAGATCCTTGACCTGCCCGGCGCCGGGCTGGAGCCAGGCGGGCAGTTCATAGTCCAGCGGCACGTGGTTGGCCGGGTCGGAGAGCCATGTCGTGAGCGTCGAGAGCACGAGCGGCCCCTCGCCGGGGATGCCGGCCAGGAGCGATGGGTCGCCGATCTTCACCTTCGCGAGGGGCCTGTCGGCTTGCGGCCGGACAACCCCAGCGGGCGGGATTCGTGTCGGATCAGGGGGCGGGGGGCCGGCGGCCGGGGCGGCCAGCGGGCGGCAGCCCGACGCCGCGGCCAGGAGCAGGAGCGAGGCAACGCAGCCAAAGGTCGTGGCTCGGGGCACGATGGTTCTCCCGGGGTGGAGACAGCCCTGTCACGCGTGCGGCGGGTTTCTCGCCGGGGAACTATTCGCGGGGGCGGTTTCGGGAATCAAGCGAGCGGAAATCGCCCTTGGTGACGCAGGCTCGGGCGTGCCCATCCCATCTCGCCGGACTCTCCCTCCGGCCATCCTGGCCTCCGGTCGCTCCGTGCCAGCTCGCTTCGGCATCCTGCCTGCGCTCGCTGCCAAGGCCGGCTCGATTGGCATGGGCAAGCCCTCGCAGTCACTTCCTGAAAAAATGGCTGCGGTCTTTGAGCTTACTCCCCGATCACTTTCACCAGCACCCGCTTGGGCCGCCGGCCGTCGAACTCGCCGTAGAAGATCTGCTCCCAGGGCCCGAAGTCGAGCCGGCCGGCCGTGACCGCGACCACCACCTCGCGGCCCATGATCTGCCGCTTGAGATGCGCATCGGCGTTATCCTCGCCGGTGCGGTTGTGGCGATAGACCTTCGGGTCGGGGTCGAAGGGGGCGAGCTTCTCCAGCCAGCGGGCGTAGTCTTCGTGAAGCCCCGACTCGTCGTCGTTGATGAACACGCTGGCGGTGATGTGCATAGCGTTCACGAGACACAGCCCCTCCTGGATGCCGGAGCGGGCCACGAGCGCCTCGACCTGGGGTGTGATGTTGAGGAACGCCATCCGGGCCGGGAGGTTGAACGTCAGATGTTCGGTGAGAGACTTCATGATCGCCGTGGCCGATGGGGCCCCGTCACTTGTGGAGAATCAGTTTGCCCGCGCGGGTGAGCGTGAGCCGGTAGATCTCGCCGCGGTGGCGGATGCGAATCTCCGACCGGCCGGCGAGCAGGATCTCGGAGCTGATCTCGAGCGGCGGGGCGGGCGGGGCGG
>JBIIYH010000130.1:0-7353 GCA_044346905.1 Pirellulales bacterium | reverse complement strand
CCACCGGCTTACCACCGTCGTTGCAGCACGCGCCGCAACGCCGGCAGGAGGTAGAGCGGGATGTTGATCGTGTCGCCATCAGCCTTGAGGTTGAGCAGGCTCGCCCGCGCGACCTGCGGCGGTGAGAATTGACGGCCGTAACTGGTCAGGCTCTTGCTCCGGGCATTCATGCCCGACTTCACTTCCAGCGGTATGATCGCCTCGTTTTCGATCAGGAAATCGACCTCGGTGCCGGTTTTTTCATTCCGCCAGTAAAAGAGTGGCCGTGGTTCCCCGGCGGTGTCAGCGGCCATGATCTGCTGGGCCACATACTGCTCCGCCAGCGCCCCCTTGAACTCCTCGAACACCGCGTTGCCTTGCACCACGACATCGGCTGAAAGATTCGCCACCGCGCCCAGCAAACCCACGTCCAGGGCGAAGAGCTTGAAAAGCCGACGGTTGCAGTATCCAGAAAGCGGCAGCTTCGGCGTTGCCACGGCGAACGATCGATGCACGAGCCCCGCCTGCTCGAGCCAGAGCAAGGCGTCTTCATAGTCGCGCGCTCGGGCCCCCTGCTGGACGGCGGAAAAGAGAAATCGACGGTTTTCGCGGGCCAGCTGCCCGGGAATCGCATCCCACAGCATTGCCAGCCGAGGCACGAGTGGAAACGGCGCGTGCTTGGCGAAGTCGAGCCGATAGGCGGCCACGATGTTCCCCTGGATCTGGCGGATGCGGGCGAAGTCATGGCTGGCACCGAAGGCCGCCACTGCTTCGGGCATGCCACCCACGACGAGATACTCTCGCAGGGCCGCGATCAGTTCGGCATGGATGCCGGCCGGCAGCGGCTCGATTGCAGCGAGCCCTTCGAGTCGCGCGCGATAGGCCTCGCGGCCGGTGGCATCGAGGAACTCGAAGAAGTCGAGCGGATGGAGCGTGTGCAGTTCGACCTTGCCGACCGGGAAGGATGCGGCCCGCGACAGTTCGACGCCCAGCAGCGACCCGGCCGCCACGACGTGTGCCGCCGGCAGCCGCTCGGCGAAGTATTTCAGGCTCGTCAGTGCCCGCGGACAGGCTTGAATCTCGTCGAAAAAAATGAGTGCTTTGCCCGCGAGGGCGGCCGCCGGATCGAACCTCCCCAGAAGCGACAGATCGCGGAGGAGGCGCGTGGGGTCCAGTTCGCCCTCGAAAACGGTCGCCAGCCTCGGGTCAGCCTCGAAGTTGAGGACGTGCACCCCGGCATACTCGGCGGTGCCAAACTCCGCGAGGACGTAGGTTTTGCCCGTCTGACGAGCCCCCTTGAGCACGAGGGGCTTTCGATCCGCCCGCTGCTGCCATGCCCGAAGGCACGCCTGAAAGTCTCGTCGCATGGAGAAACTTCATACCATCAATCGCCATCCGTGTCACGTTTTTGGCACGAATTGCAGGGTTTCGGCTGCATACGGCGTCGTCGCGGCGGTCATGTCGGCCGGCAGGCCGGAGGCAAAGTCGATGGCCAGCGCCAGCCGGGGTTCGAGTCGTTGGCCGCCGAGGGGGGCGGCCGCCTTGCTGCCGCGGCCGCGTGGCTTCTGCCGGCGACGACCGCGCTGGGCTCCGCGAGCGCGGGTCAGGATGGGAATCCGTCCGCGGTCGCGAGCACCGTGCCATCGGCCACTGTCCGGACAGCGACCCTCTGGGCCGTCAGGCCCGGGCCCACTTCGCCAGCTTGCGGTCGAGCGTCGATCGCTCGATCCCGAGGATCGCGGCGGCCTTGGTCTTGTTGCCCCCCACGGCCTCGAGCGTGTCGAGTACGTGCCGCCGCTCCATCTCGTCGATCGTCATCGGCACGAAGGCGGCGGGGCGGCCCGGGGCGGCCTTGCCTGTGTCGCCCGGCGGCGCGAGCTGCGAGAGCACCATGTCGCCGGCGTCGATCCACTCCCCCTGCGCCAGGACCACGGCCCGTTCGACCACGTTTCGCAGCTCGCGGATATTGCCCGGCCAATGGTAGGCCCGCAAGGCCTCGAGCGCCGCCGGCGTGAAGCCCTGGATTCGCCGGCCCGTCTCGGCGGTGAATCGCCCGAGGAAGTGGGTGGCGATGGCCTCGATGTCCTCGGGGCGGCGGCGTAAGGGGGGCACGAGGATCTCCACCACCTTGAGCCGGAAGTAGAGATCGCGGCGAAACTCCCCCGCGGCCACGGCCTCCTCGAGGTTGCGGTTGGTGGCCGCCACCACCCGCACGTCGACCTGCACCCGGGTCGAGCCGCCGACCCGCTCGAACGGATGCCCCTCGAGCACGCGGAGAAACTTGGCCTGGATCGCCGGGCTCATCTCGCCGATCTCGTCGAGCACGAGCGTGCCCCGGTGGGCGGCCTCGAACTTGCCGATTTTCTTCTCGGTGGCGCCGGTGAAGGCCCCCTTCTCGTGGCCGAAGAGCTCGCTTTCGAGCAGCGTCTCGGAGAGGGCCGCGCAGTTGAGGCAGATGAAGGGTGCGTCGCGGCGGTCACTCGCCTCATGGATCGCGCGGGCCACCAGTTCCTTGCCCGACCCGCTCTCCCCTCGGACGAGCACGGTGGCCTTGGTCCTGGCCACCCGTTCGATCTGCCCCACGATGCCCTCGAGGGCGGGGCTCGAGCCGATCATCCGCGGCGTCTCCTCGCCGAGCCGCCGCCGGAGTCGCTCGTTCTCGTCGGCCGCGGTGGCCAGTCGGGTCGAGAGGGCCTCGCGGGTCGAGAGGTTGTCGAGCGCCACGCCGAGAGCGTCGCACACGGCCATCACGAACTCGAGGTCGTCGGGCGTGGCCTGCCGGTCGTGCCGCTCGAGTTCCAGGTGCATCGCGCCGACGGCCCGCCCCCGCGACCGGATCGGGGCCGAGATCGTGGCCGCGGCGCCGGTCCTCGGGCCGCCGGCCGGAGCGGCCGCGAGCAGCGCCTCGTCGGTTGCGAGCACCGTTGCGACGATTCCGCCGGGGTAGGGCATGGGCCACGGGTCGGGCACCGCGGCGACCGGGGCGAGGGAGGCGGCGGCGCCGCCTCCCGGCGGGTCGTCGTGGATCCGCTCCGGCAGGAGCACGACGCCGCGGGTTGCGGCGGTGTCAGCGAGCGCCGAGGCCAGCGCCAGCCGCGAGACCGCGGCCAGGTCGCCGGCCCTGCCGAGTGAGAAGGCGAGCCGACAGAGTTCCGCGGCGGCGCGGCCGACCCGCGGGGCGGAGCCGGCCGCGGCCCCGATGTCGTCGAGCAGCCGACTGCGGGTGCGCCGGTGGGTGATCGAGGCATGCCAGGCCTCCACGTCGGCCGGCATCTCGCCGGTGGCCACGCCGCCTCCGGTCACCGCCGCGCCGGTCGTGTCGCCGGCCGAGCCGGGCTCGCAGTAGACGACCTCGGCTAGCCCGATCTGGAAGGAGTCGCCAGCCGCGAGCCGTCGTTCCCCGACGAGCAACTGGCCACCGATCAGCGTGCCGTTGCGGCTGTCAAGGTCGCGGATCATCCAGCCCGAGTCGGCCGAGAAGACCTCCGCGTGAACCCGGCTGGCCCGCTCGTCGTGAACGACGACCCGGTTGCTCGGCGCCCGCCCCAGCGTGATCCGCTCGCCCGGCACGAGGGGAACCACCTGCCGACCCGTGACCGGGTCGCTGATGCGGAGGAACGGAAGCTGGAGTGCGGATGTCATGCGGAAAAAGCGGGGCGCGGCCGCCATTCGGCAGGGGCTTCGGGGGCCATTTCACCGGCGGAATCGGGTTTGCCGCTTTGGCCGGCCCCGACTAGCATCTGCACTATTGTCCGCAGGCTCTATCCGTGTCGCAATGAGGGTTTTCATGAGTCGCTTTCGGACGCCTTGTGTCGCCTGGCTGCTGGTCACCGGTCTGGGGCTCGGGCTCGGGCTTTTGGTCCCGGAGCACGCCGCCGCCCAGTTCGGAGGGGGCTTCGGCGGCCAGGCCGTCGGTGGCATCGCGATCGATGCCCAGGGGATCGTCGGCAACCTCGATCCCAAGGCGCTCGAATCGCTCGCCGCGGACCGGCGGAAGGCGCTGGCCGACGCGGCCGACGGCGAGCCGAGCGACCTGCGGAAGGTCTCGCTCGCCCGGATCATCGCCGCGGTCGAGGCGTCGGTCGCCGGCAAGACGCCGCTGCCGGCCGACGTGCTGTTTCTCGGCGGGCTCGAGCGGATCACCCACGTATTCGTCGATCCCGAAGGGCATGACATCGTCATCGCCGGACCGGCCGATCGGATCAGCGTCGATGCGACCGGCACCATCGTCGGCGCGAAGAGCCGGCGGCCGCTGCTGCATCTGGAAGACCTGCTCGTCGCCTTGCGGGCCATCGACGGCGCCCGGCAGGGAGGCATCCTCTGCTCGATCGATCCGACCCCCGAAGGCATCGGCCGTCTGAACGCGTTCTTGTCGCAGCAGCGGACGATCGGCCCCGACGCCAAGCGCGTGTTCCGCGGGATGGAGGAGGCGGTGGGGCCGCAGGTCGTGACGGTCGGCGGCGTGCCGGGCGACAGCCGGATGGCACGGGTGTTGGTGGCGGCCGACTACCGGATGAAGCGGATCGGGATGGGGCTCGAGGAGTCGGGCGTGGCCGGGCTGCCGAGCTACCTCTCGATGGTGCCGGCCGGCGGGCGGGCGACGGCGCTGCCCCGCTTCTGGCTCGAGGCAGAGTATGACCCGATCGCCCGCGATCCCGACGAGCTGGCCTGGAAGATCGGCGGCCGGCGGATGAAGTGCCTCACCGAGAGCGACATCGCGGGCCGCGAAGGCGTGCAGCGGGGGGCTGCGGGCAAGGATCAGATCGCGGCCAAGTGGTGCGCGGCGATGACCAAGGAATACGACCCGCTGGCCGCCAAGCAGCCGGTCTTCGCCGAACTCGTCAACTGCGTCGATCTGGCCGTGGTGGCGGCCCTGATCCAGGGGCGGCAGCTCGCCCAGCGGGCCAACCTCGACATCGCCCTGCTGCTCGACGCCCAGCGGCTGCCGCTGCCGGCCTACGAGGTGCCCAAAAGCGTGCCCACCGTCGCGTCGGGCATCAAGAAGGGCACGAACTGGGTGCTCTCGGCGAGCGGCGGCGTGATGGTGCAGCCCTGGCAGTTCGCCGCGGCCACCCGCGACGACTCGGCCCTGGCCGGAACCCGCGAGTCGGCCCTCGCCGGCCGGCCCGAGACCGGCTGGCACTGGTAGCCCCGGTCACGTCGGGGCGGCCCAGGCGATCGTCATGACCGTGGCGGCTGCCACGGAAAAGTGGGCGTCTACCCAGCCGGCCGCGGCCAGGCGCTCGAGAGCGTGATCGCCCTCGGGCGGCGGCACCCGCTTGGCGAGCAGCAGACCGCGGCCCGTCGCGGCCGCCACGACGGCGGCGATCGAATCGCTCGTGACGTGCCAGCCGGCCGGCAGTCGCTCCGCCTGGCCCGCGGATCGCAGCCAGGCTGCCGCGTCGAGCACGCCGGCTCCGGAGGCCGTGCCGACGACGGGCAGACCGAGGGCGTCGGCGACGATCCGGGCGGTGAGCGACATCGCATCGATCGCCAGGTCGTGCATCAGGGCTGGCGGCCTGGGGCTCGCCGCGTCGATCTCCCTCAGACCATCGACCACGTGGCCACCGCCGACGACCAGGAGCGGCTGGGGGGCCTGAGCGTTGAGTTGCGCGACCAGATCGGCGAGGTGGTCGGGCCAGTCAGTCAGGCCGAGCAAACTGCCTCCGACCTTCACGACTTGCCCCGCCGGCGGTATCGGACCGGCCCGGAGCGTTCCCATGCGCCAGGTCGCCATCAGCCGATCTCCCCGCGAGCCAAGCACGCGACCGCATGGGCCGGAGCCGCGCGAGCCACCGCCGGGCCGACGGCGTCGGTCAGCCGCGCGATCCTCGGCCGCCAGCCGGCGCAGTCGATTGCCCGCTCGGCGAGGCGGTCACCGTGGCCCGCGAGCACGATTGTCTCGGGCGGTCCGTCGCCGGCCCGGGCCACGTGCTTGAGTGCCAGCGAAATCATGGCCGCCTGTCTGGCGGCGATGTTGTCGGCCGCCTCGACCGCGTCGGCCGCCGTGTAGTCCTCCGGGTCGAGCAGCATCGTTCGCGCGAGCCGCACGCGGGCCGCGTCGCGGGTGGCGGGGCCGCCGTCGGCCGTGTCGCGGGCTGCGGGGTCTTCCGCCAGGCATCCGAGCACGAGCCAGGCGTCTCGCGAGTCGGCAAACCGCTCGCTGGCGACCGGCCTGAGCTGTCCCCGATGGGGCAGGCAGGGGGCGACCGCGGCGACGGGCGTCCGCTCGACGCCGGTGTAGACGAGTTCCCGGCACAGCATCCGACCGGCATCGTCGCTCGCCTGTGGAGCGGGCCGTCCTTCGCGCAGCGGTACGATGTCGGTGGTCGTGGAGCCGATGTCGAGCAAGAGGCCATTGCCCGATGGCACGAGCGTGGCCGCGAGGCGGGCCAGGGCATGCCAGTTCGAGGCAGCGGCCAGCCGCCACTCGCCGATCGCATCGGCCGCGGCCACGATCCGACCATCGACGAGGTAGACGCCCGGCGGTTCGTGGCAGCCCGCCGCGGTCGATGCTGCCAGCAGTGACTCGGCGATCTGGGCCACGCCCGCGGCCCGCGACGCATAGCAGTCACAGATCTCGCCGGTCATCGTGGCCACGAGCCTCTGCGGCCTCCGCTCGGCCACCAGGGCCGCGAGTGCCTCCGGCAGTTCCCGCCACCGTTGCCAGAGCGGAAACGCCACGCTCGCCGACCAGCCGAGGCCGTCGGCGGCCTTGAGGTTGGCGCCGCCGATGTCGAGGGCGACGAGGTCGGCGGAAGCAGGCATGAAGGTCTCGAAGGCTCGCGTTCAGTCGGCGGGCAGGTCGAAACTGCCGGCGGCAGCCGAGCCGGCGGCTCGCACCAACGCCGGCTGCTGGCCCATGGCAGCCCCGATCATCGCCGCCACGAGGCTCGATGCAAACAGGGGCGCGAGGCCGACGAACGACGTGGTCAGTCGCGGGTTCACCTCGAGGACGCGGTCGCCGCGGCCATCCGGCTCCAGCCCCAGGATCAGGTCCACGCCCAGCCAGCCCGTCTCGGCATCCAGGGCGGCGGCGGCCCGAATGGCGAGGGCCGTGGCCCGCAGGGCCGTCGCTTCGTCGGCGAGCAGATCGCTGCCGAGGTAACGAGGCGCCGCGCCGGCCGTGAATCGCTGCCGCATCGGCCGCAGAGCGAGCGGGCCCGCGGGTCCGCAGATGAGCGAGACGCCGACCGGGGTGCCGGTGGTCAGGGCCTCGAGCCGCGTCGCCAGCGCGGCAGGCGGGCGATCGAGCCGGTCAATCATCTCGAGGGCTTCGCCCCCGCAGCCACCGCGGGCCTTGCGGACGGCCGGCAGCCGGAAGCCCAACGGGATCGGCTCGCCCGCCGCGAGACTGCGGCCGGCCGGCACGGG
>JBIIYH010000128.1:0-7409 GCA_044346905.1 Pirellulales bacterium | reverse complement strand
GGCATGTGGACGTTTTGGGCGGCGATCTCCGCGAAGGTCTTGATCCGATCGCCCTTCTCGAGCGGCTCCACGGCCAGCGGGTGAGAGAGCACCGGCGCCTTGAGGATCGCCTTGGCCTTGGCCAGCCCCTGGATGTGGTCCACGTCGGCGTGGGTCGCGATCAGGGCCCGGCACTGGGAGAAGGGAAAGTCGAGCTGGCGGATCAGTTCCACGATCTCATCGACGTTCTCCTCGAACCCGATGTCGATGAGCGCCCAGTCCCGATCGTCGTAAACCAGATAAACGTTGCAGCCGATCCGCCACCCGGCCTGGTGGTTCATTTCGATCACGCCGGGAAAGAGCGGCCGCCGTTCGAGCATCGGAAGGAAAGGTCCTGGGCGGATTTGCGGGAAGAACCGCGGGAAATCAGACTACGCGGGGCGGTCGCCGGCCCGGCCGGAGTTCGCCCGCAATCCGACAGAAGAGTTTAGGGCGGTGGTGATCGGACGGCAATCGGCACGCCGCTCTCGGCCGCCGCCCGTGGAGGAGCAAGCGGCGTGCAGCCAGCGACCGACGAGATACCGCCGGAGACGTCGTTCGCCGCCTGGGCCGGCCGGATCGCCGAGGCCTGCGAGCTCGTGGCGGCGCTCGAGCCCCTGGCCGCCGAGCTGGGGCTCCCCGACGCCGCCGGCAGCGACTGGCACGGAGCCTTGTTCGGCAAGCTCAGGCCCCAGGTCTCCCGCGAGCCGGTGCTGGTGGCGGCCGTGTGCGGGGGCACGAACACCGGGAAGAGCCTGATCACGAATTCACTCGTCGGTGCGGAGATCAGCCGTTCGCTGCCCGAGGCCGCCCGCACGCTCCATCCGGTGGCGAGCCTGCCCCGCGGGCTCGCGGCGCGGATCGACCTGGCCGCAGTGTTTCCCGGCTTCGAACCGGTCGCCTGGCGGAGCGAGGAGGACGCGCTCGACGCCTCCCGGGGCGACGTGCTCGTGTGGCGGGAGGACGAGTCGGGCCGGCAGCCCCAGCGGCTCGTCGTGCTCGACACGCCCGACATCGACGGCACGCTCCGTGAGAACTGGCATCGCGCGGAGCTCGTTCGCAACGCCGCCGACGTGTTGATCGCGGTCCTGACCCAGCAGAAATACAACGACGCGGCCGTGCGGGAGTTCTTCTCGGCCGCGGCCGCCGCCGGCAAGACGGTGATCGTGGTCTTCAACATGGTCAACTGGCCGGCCCAGCGGGAGCGGCTGGCCGGCTGGCTCGGGACCTTTTCCAGCGAGACCGGAATCGCCCCGGCGGCGGTCTATGCGGCGCCGCACGACCCGGCCGCGGCCGAGGAGGGGCGGATCACGTTTCACGCGCTCACCGAACTCACGCCCGACGGCCGCGACCTGCCCCCCGCCGAGCGGCTCGCCAGCGGTGACTTCGACGCCCTCAAGCGGCGGGCGATGCAAGGGGCGCTCGCGGTGGTGCTCGATCCGCGGCATGGCCTCGGCCCCTGGCTCGACGCCTTCGGCGTCCGGGCGGCCGAGTGGCGGGATTCGCTCTCGCTTTTGGAACGCGAGGGGAGGGTGCGGGTGGAACTGCCGCCGGCGCCCCGCGACGTGGTCTGGCAGGAGATCTGGAACTGGCTCGAGCCGCGGCGGTCGAAGCTCGATCTGGTCGTGAGCCGCGGCTACCGCGCGATCGGCGGCGGGCTCGCCTGGGCGGGCCGCCGGGTGGGCCTCGTCCGCACGCCCGAGGAAGAGCGGGAGGATTTTCAGGGCGTGGAGCTCGCGGCGCTCAAGGCTGCGCTCGGCGACTTCGTGCAGCGGCTCGAGGATGCCTGCCGTCGCGACCCGCGGCTGGCGGCCGTGCTCGGCAGCCGGCTGACCGCGGCCGACCGCACCGCCTGGTATGCCGATCTGGAACGCCGCCATGCGGCGCTGCCCTTGGTCTCGGAGGGCTACCGGGCGTTCGTGCGGGGCGAGCTCGATCGGTTCGCCGCCGCCAACCCTGCGCTCGTGAAGTTCATCGTCGGCGGGCTCAACGTGGGCGCCGTGGCCAGGCCCGTTGTCACGCTCGCCCTGCTCGGGGCGGGCGCCGCGGCCGTGCCGGCGGCGGCCGGGGCGGCGGGGGGGCTGTCGGTGCTCGTGCACCACGTGGGCGACTATGCCGTCTGGGCCGCGGCGCCGCTCGTGGGCGAAGGGGCGCTCGGCCTGGCGGTGGCGGGGGTGCGGCCGTTGATCGAGCGGCTGTTCGCCGGCTGGTCGGCCGAGCGGGGCGAGATCCTCGTCGCCACGCTGCACGACGTGGTGCTCGGCGACGGCGTCGAGGAGGTGGGCCGGCTGGCGGCGTCGGCCACGCGGCCGGAGATCACCCGCCTGCGGCAGTTGCTCGGGGACCTCGGACGGGAGACTCGCGCATGACCGATCAGCAGCCGCCCCTTGCGAGCGATCTCGCCGCCGCGGGCCCCGACTTCGCCGCCTTCGATCTGCTCGTGGACGGCCTCGGCCGCTGGGCGGGCTCGCTCTCGGAGTGGCCGCCGGCCCGGCGGGTGGCCGCGGAGTGGGAGGCGGTGGCGCCGCGGCTCGACCGCACGCGGCGGGAGCTCTCGCGGGTGCTCGTGGTGGGCGTGATCGGTGGCACTGGCACCGGCAAGAGCACGCTCGTCAACGCGCTTGCGCGGGGCGAGGTGACCGCGGCCGGCGACGTGGTTCGCCCCACCACGATCCAGCCCGTCGTGGTGACCGCGCCGGACGTCGATATCTCCTGGCTGCCGCTCGCGGAGATGGCCGCGCGGGTGAGCCGCAGCGAGTCGCCGGCGGTGGCCAACATCGTGCTCGTGGACTGCCCCGACCCCGACACGCAGTCGGAGGGGCCCGGGCCCGAGGCGGGCGACCAGCGGCCGAGCGCCGCCAACCGCAATCGCGACCTGTTGGCCAAGATCCTGCCCGCCTGCGACGTGCTGCTACTTGTGGCGACGGTGCAGAAGTATCGCTCCTGGATCGTGGCCCGCGAGCTGGCGGCCTTCGCGCCGGGTCGGCCGCTCTTGTTCGTGCAGACCCACGCCTCCCGCGACCCCGATATCCGGGCCGACTGGCGGCGGGAGCTCGAGCGACAGGGCTTCATGGTGCCGCGGATCTTCCGCGTCGACGGTGTCGAGGCCGCGGCCCGCGCGGCGGCGGGGTTGGAGCCCGAGCCGGGCTTCGCCGAGCTCCTGGCGGCGATCGACGCCGAGCTCGTGGGCCGGGCGGCGCGGCGGGTGCGGCGGACCGGTGCGGTCGAGCTGGCCGACTGGTTCATGCGGCAGGCCGACGGCCAGCTCGATCAGGTGCGCGAGGCCGCCGGGCAGCTGGCCGACGGCGTGGCTCGGGAGCGTGGCCGGCTCGAGGGCCTGCTCGCCAAGGGCGTGGCCGAGCGGCTCCGGGCGGGGCGGTCGGCCTGGCAGCGGCTGGTGGCCGACGAGGTGGTGGAGCGGTGGCAGGGCGGGCCGTTCGCGACCTTCCTCCATGTCACGGCGGCGGTCGGGTCGCTGTGGCGGCGGCTGAGGCCGAGCGGCGGCTTCGTGGGGCGGCTGCTGGCCGGCGAGCCGGCCGACGTCGCGGCCGGCCGAGGGGGCTGGCGGACAGTGGAAGAGCTGGGGCTGGTGGCCGGCGAGGTGGAGCAGTCGCGAAGCGTGTTGGCGGGGCTGGCCGCGCGGGCGGCGGTGGTGGAGCCGATGGTCGGCCGGGCCCGGCTCGACGCGGCGAGCCTGCCGGTTGCGGCGGGCACGGTCGTGGATCGGGCCGGCGGCTGGCTGGCGACGGGCATCGAGCGGCTGGTGGCCGAGCGCCGGGGGCGGATCGGCGGCCGCTTTGCCCACACGATCTTCGAGGTCCTGTTTTCGTCGCTCTTGGTGTTCGTGCTCGTCCGCGCGGGCTGGAGCTTTTTTCATGGCACGCTCTGGGAGGGGCGGCCGGTGTCGGGCATCGGCTTTCTCCAGGAGTCGCTCGTGTGGGTGATCCTCTGGGGGCTGCTCTTGCGGTGGCTCTTGTTATGGCTTGTTCGAGCCGGCCTCGACCGCGACATCGCGGCGCTCGTCCGCAGCCTGCCGGAAGCGGAACTCGTCGATCCGCTCTTGGCCGACTTCGCCACCGCCGCGGAGCGGGTGCAGGGCTATCTCGCCACGGGCGAGCGGCTGGCGGGCGAGGCGAAGGCCCTGGCCTCGCCCTTGGCCGAGCCCTCGGGGCTCGGCCGTCTCCGTCGCGCCGGCGAATAGCGAGGGCAAATCCGGGACGGGAGCGAATAACGAGTTGCAGGCCTGCCCCGTTGGGGGCGCTGAGTGACTTTGTGCTCTTGGTCGGCGGCGATGGGCCGCCGCGGGCGGGGCGGATCGTACGCTACCGGGGGGATTCAAGGGAGAGGCGATTCACTTCTCGAACATTCGTGGATCGAAGTGAAACGGCTGCCCGGAGTCGGCCTCCAGGAACTTCAGGTCGGGGTGTTTCGGATTCAGCAGCAGGTTTCGTTCCCGGGGGCTGACGGCCGAAGGCACGACGAGAACAGCCGTTCGTCCCTCCTTCAACCACGCCGTACCGAGGTTTTTCACCTCCGCGGGAGCCGGGATCGCCTTCCAGTTGGGCGGCAAAGCCGATTCGGGAAGTTCCGTCGCAGGTACGGCATCAGGCAACGATGCTCGAATCGAAATCAGGTCGCCCGGGGCGGTTTGTTCGGAGATGTGCACGAGCATTTCGAGAACCGCGAGCGAGAGGTGTTCCGATGCATACACCATCGGATAGCCCTTATGGTTCCATCGCCCGCCAGCACGTTCGGCGCCGATGCCGCTGAACGCCGTTGCTTCGTGCTTCGCTCGGCACAGCCGCCATAGCTCCATGGCTAGCTGTACACCCCGTAGTCGATTCGACGGAGGACATCGAGCACGTCCTCAAAGCCGATGGCTGTGTCCAGGAGGTCGATCGGCCGCTCGCCGTGGAGGGCCCGATTCTTCGCGAGGATCCATGCTCGCGCCTTGGCTCGGCTGCCAAGGACGTCGGTTGCCGCCACCACCACCTTGCTCAGACGGTAGATCAACTCCGACGCGAGCGGCTTGAGAGGCGCGGCGGTGGCTTTGCGGCGAGCCGCAGTGCGCTTGGGGATTCGCAGTGCCCGCAGGATCTCGTCTTCGGTGAGCGACGACGACACGGCGACGTGGGCGATCACTTCGGCCGGGAGCCCTTTGCGAATCGCCAAGATGAACTCGTAGTCGGACCGCGGTGCTCCGACACACCTCGGGCCTCCCATGAACGCCGTGAGTTCCTGAATACTGCTCATGGGCCGGGGTTTCCGGGGGCGTAATGACATAAGGCACTATAGTCAGTGCCATATGGCACCGTCAAGCGACGCGTTTCGCCCATCGACTTGGGCTGTGGAAACCGGACAGGGAGCTATTTTTGTCGTCATCGCTGGGAATCCGGGGCTTTGGCCCCCCTCGCAAGCGTCGCTTTCTCGCGATCGGCGCCTGCAGCGGTCACCAGCTGCGGATCAGGCGGATCATGCCTGTCCTTTTCCTTTAGGCGGATCATGCCTGTCCTTTTCCTTTTAAAAATGGATGAGCGGCGGCGGCGGGGATCGCCCGGCAGATTTGAGCGAAAAAGGGGCGGAGCGGACGCAGCTCTTGGTCACGGGGAATAACGTCCGAGGTCGGCGGCGATCTTCATTTGGTTGCGTTCCTCAGCGAGGGAGATTTCCATGCGGCTCACGCTGCCGGCAGGACTGCTCGCTCTGGCGCTCGGCGCCTGCCTGCCGGCCGGCGCCGCCGTGTCGGCTGAGACGAAACAGATCACGAGCCTGTCGGCCGACGAGGCCCGGCGGCTGGTCGCAGGGCACGGCGGGTGTTATCTCGACCTCCGCAACCTGACGGCGCTCGACGCCGCCACCGCCCGAGCCCTGACCGAATACACGGGTGGCTCGCTGCACCTGGACGGCCTGACCTCGCTCACGGCTGACACGGCCCGGGTGCTCGCCGAGTTCAAGGGCGGGGGGGTGAGCCTCAAGGGCCTGGCCGCGCTCGACGCCGCCACGGCGGCGGCCCTCGCGCCGCTCGACGGCTACCTGGTCCTCGATGGCATCACGCAGATCGATCCCGCCACCGCGCGGGCGCTCTCGGCCCGTGACGGGCGGCTGTATCTCCGTGGCCTGGCCACGCTCGACGCCGACGTCGCCCTGGCGCTGGCTGCTTCCCAAGGCCATCTGCACCTCGATGGAATCGAGCGGATCGAGCCCGCCGCTGCGAAAGCGCTCGCACGATCGACCGCTCGCGTACTCACCCTCAACGGGCTGACCGCACTCGATCCCGAGACCGCCGCGGTGCTTGCGACCTTCAAGGGCGACAGGCTCGAACTCGAGGGCCTGCAGACGCTCTCCCCCGGCACGGCCCGGGCGTTGGCGGGCTTCAGCGGCGGCCATCTGGGCCTGGACAATCTGCAATCGCTCTCGGCCGCAGCCGCGGCAGCGCTGGCGACGTACGACGGCGACTGGCTCGCGCTCCGAGGGGTCAAGACGCTCGACGCAGAGACCGCCGAGCGGCTGGCGACGTATCGAGGCGGCTGGCTGACCCTCGACGGGCTCGAGACGCTCGACGCCGACGCCGCCCGAGCCCTCGCGGGCTTCGCGGGAGAGATGCTCTCTCTCGACGGCCTGGAAACCATCGGCCCCGACACCGCCGCCGGCCTCGCGGGGTTCGCGGGCGATCACCTGACGCTCAGCGGGCTGAAAGCCCTGTCCGCCGACTCGGCCCGGGCCCTGGCGGGCTTCACGAAGCGTCTCGAACTGGGCGGCCTGGAGTCGCTCGACGTCGCCACGGCGGAAGCCCTGGCGGTGCTGCCCGGCAGCGTGTCGCTCGGCGGACTCGAGTCGCTCGATGCCGCCACGGCCCGGGTTTTGGCCGGCTTCCAGGGCGACGAGTTGTCGCTCGATGGCCTCCGGGCACTCACTCCCGAGGTCGCTCGGGAGTTCAAGGCGTTCCAGGGGGCAGAGCTCTCCCTCTCTGGGATCAAGAACCCCGATCCGGCGACGGCCAGAGCGCTCGCGCGACTCGGAGGGAAGCGGCTCGACGTCGGCATGCTGACCGCGCTCGACGCCGAAACGGCCGCGGCGCTCGTCGCCTCCCGCGGGTGGAATGGCCGGCTCGACTCCGTCACCACCCTGTCGGCGGACGCCGCCCGGTCGATCGCCGCGTCGCCGGCCTGGGATGGCCGCCTGCCCAAGCTCACCACGCTCTCGGCCGACGTCGCCCGCGCGCTCGCCGCGTTCCAGGGCAAGGAACTCGACGTGTGCGGCCTGACCGCGCTCGACGCCGAGGCGGCTCGATGGCTTGCGGATTTCAAGGGCGAACTGTGGCTCCAAGGTGTGACGTCGCTCGCTGCCGCCGCGGCCCGCGGGCTCGGCGGATTCGCGGGGGAGGCCCTGCA
>JBIIYH010000129.1:0-7409 GCA_044346905.1 Pirellulales bacterium | reverse complement strand
TTGATGATCGCGACGTATTTGACGACGTTGCCCGCCATCACCTCGGCCGGACCGGTCAGGTCCAGCTCGATCGCCGGGGCGCCGGTCGCCAGCGGCACCGTGGCGGCGAGAGGCGCGGCGGCCAGAGGCGCGGCGAGGGGCGCCGCCGCCAACGGGCTGGGTGGCGGCGGGACGAGCGGCGGGGGCGCGGTGACGGCGGGCGGATCGAACCGGGGGGGCAGCGGCGCATTGACCGTCGAGGGGGGCGCCGCCGGAGGCGGCACGAACGCCGCGTTGGGCGCCACCTCGACGCAGTGCTGCGCTCCGCCGAGATTCTGCTGCGCCTGATCGAGGATCACGACCCGGTGGCACTGCCGCCCGGGCTCGTCGAGCAGGAAGTCGAGCGTCAGCCGCCGAGCCGTGCCGGGAGCCAGATCGATCGTGCCCCGCTGCTCGATCGGACTCGCGGAGGCCTCGTGATGGTAGCCGGCATCGAAGTAGTCGATGACTCGCAGGTTTTGCAGCGGCCGGCCCGAGCGGTTGACGAGCTCGACCTCGAACGACACCCGATCCCCCACGCGGCCTACGAGCGGCCCGGTGATCGAGACGAGCACGGGATCCTCACCCCGGGCGACGGCGGCGGCGAGGCCGGCCACCAGGAAGACGACGAGCGGACGCAACGACGGCGACGACATGAAGATGGCTCCCACGGGCTTGCCAGACGGCCCGCAGAGGCTACCACGGGGCCGGCCCGGACGGGAAATCCGGCCTCAGGTCGTCTCGGCCCGGTGGCGGACGATCTCCCCCTCCACCATGTAGACCACGTCCTCGGCGATGTTCGTGGCCATGTCGGCGATCCGCTCGATGTGCTTGGAGACCGAGTTGATCCGCAGCAGGCTTTCGGCGTTGTCGGGATCGTCCTTGATGCCCTGCATCACCCGCCGCTGGATCCGCTGCCGGCCCTCGTCCACGGCGTCGTCCTCCTCGCGGACCTGCCGGGCCAGGGCCGGGTCGCCCCGAACCACGGCGTCGAGGCACTGCTTGACCATCTCCTGGGCCTGCATCGCCATCGAGCGGAGTTCCGGCGGCAGCGGCACGTCATGGCAGCCGGCCAGTTGGGCCACCCGCTTGGCGATGTTCTTGGCGAGGTCCCCCATCCGCTCGAGGTCGTTGTTGATCTTGAGCACCGCCACCACGAACCGCAGGTCGGCGGCCACCGGCTGGTAGAGGGCCAGGATCTTGAGGCACTCCTCTTCGACCTCGACCTCCATCCGGTCGATGGCCTCGTCGTTGGCCATCACCCGTTGGGCCAGCGGCACGTCGCGGTTGATCAGGGCCGTGATCGACTTCGAGATCGCCTCCTCGACCAGCGTGCCGACCCGGAGGATCCGCTCTTTCAGGTTCTCGATCTGTCGCTCGATGTGACGCGTCATGATTCGCCGTCAGGTCAACCGAACCGGCCGGTGACGTAGGCCTCCGTCTCGCGGAGGACGGGCTTGGTGAAGATGTCGGGCGTGGCCCCATATTCGATCAGCCGACCCAGATACATGAAGGCCGTGTAGTCGCTCGTCCGGCTGGCCTGCTGCATGTTGTGGGTCACCATCAAGACGGAATACCGGCCGCGGAGTTCCTGGATCAGGTCCTCGATCTTGCCGGTGGCGATCGGGTCGAGGGCGGAGCAGGGCTCGTCGAGCAGGAGCACCTCCGGCTCCGCCGCGATCGCCCGGGCGATGCAGAGCCGCTGCTGCTGGCCGCCGGAGAGCCCCAGGGCGCTATCTTGGAGGCGGTCCTTGACCTCGTCCCAGAGAGCGGCACCGCGAAGGCTGAGCTCGCAGACCTCGTCGAGCACGCCCCGGTTGCTCTCGCCGTCGATCCGCAGGGCGTAGACCACGTTTTCGTAGATGCTCATCGGGAAGGGATTGGGCTTCTGGAACACCATTCCCATCCGCTTGCGGAGCTCGATCACGTCCATCCGCGGGTCGTAGATCGAGTCGCCGTTGAGCCGCATGTCGCCGGTGATCCGGACGTTTCGCACCAGGTCGTTGAGCCGGTTGACGCTCCGCAGGAGGGTCGACTTCCCGCAGCCGCTCGGGCCCACGAGCGCCGTCACCTTGGCGTTCGGAATCGGCATCGTGATCCGGTGGAGGGCCTGCTTCGAGCCATACCAGAGGTTGAAGCGATCGACCTCGAGCACCGGCCGCTCGGCCTGCACGCTCTCGTGGACCTCCGCATCCACCTCGAAGCCCTGAGCGACCGCCAGCAGCCGATCGGCCGGCGGGGCTTCGCCGGCCGGCTGCGGTTCGGGCTTGGTGGCGGCCTGCATGGGGAGGTCTCCGGAAACGGACGCCTGATTGTACACCGCGGATTCAGAACGTTTGGGCCGCGTATCGCCGCCGCAGCCGTGACCGCAGCCAAATGGCCGCGATATTCAACAGCGCGATGATCACCACCAGCAGGAAGGTGATCGTGAACACCATCGGCTGGGCGGCCTGGCTGTCGGCGCTCTGGAAGCCCACGTCGTAGATCAGGTAGGCCAGGTGCATGAACTCCCGCTCGGGGTGGACGAAGGGAAATGTGCCATCCACGGGCAGATCGAGGGCCAGCTTCTTGACCCCCACCAGCATCAGCGGCGCCACCTCGCCGGCCCCCCGGGCCATCGCCAGGATCAGGCCCGTCATGATGCCCGGCAGCGCCCGGGGCAGCACGATCCGCCGGATCGTCTGCCACTTGCCCGCCCCGCAGGCGTAGGAGCCCTCCCGCATCGAGTTGGGCACCGCCGAGAGCGCCTCCTCCGTGGCGACGATCACCACCGGCAGCGTCAAGAGCGCGAGCGTGAGCGACGCCCAGAGCAGGCCGCCGGTGCCGAACACGGGCTGGCCGTCGGCCACGGTGCTGGCCTGGAAGAACAGCTCGTCGATGCCGGCCCCGAGGCCGTAGCAGAAGAAGCCGAGTCCGAACGCCCCGTAAACGATGCTCGGCACGCCGGCGAGGTTGTTGATCGCGATCCGCACGGCCGTGACGATCGGCCCGCTCGTGGCATATTCGCGGAGGTAGAGCGCCGCGAGCACGCCGAAGGGCGCCACCAGCATCGCCATGATCAGCGTCATGGTCACCGTGCCCCAGATCGCCGGGAAGACGCCGCCGGCGCTGTTGGCCTCACGCGGGTCGTCGGCCAGGAACTCGCCCCACCGCGAGGCGTACACGCCCAGCCTCCCGGCCAGCCCGAGCCGGTTGGGCTGCCAGGCCCGCACGATCCCGTCGAGCGGCACGCTCGTGACCCCGCCCGCGGCGGTCTCGAACTCGACGTTCCAGCCCGCGTTCTGATCCCGCAGCGCCGCCGTCTCGCCATCGAGCCGACGGGTCTCCTCGGCCACCGCCTCCTGCACCCGCGTCTCGGCCTCCGCGGCCCGCCGCTCGGCCTCGCTTCCTTCACCGGCATCGAGCCGAGCCTGCACCACGGCCAGCCGCGCGGCCCGCAGTCGCCGCTGGAGTTTGCCTCGCTCGACCCGGTCGATTCGCAGCGCCTGCCGCCACCTCCGGCGGGCCGCCGAATGTTCCCCCTCATATGCCTTCCAGACGGCAGCCGGCCCTTCGGCCACGGTCTGGTCGCCGTGCACGAGCCGCCGCGGGATCCCGTGGAGCCGCCCTCCCTCGACCCGCTCGATCACCGTGGCCCATTCCGGACGGTTCGTGGAGGTGATCGCTGCCTCGTCCACCCACTCGAAGTTGCTCCCCGACTCGGCCAGGCCGGCCGTTCGCAGGAGCCGCCGGGCCGGCCGCCCCGCACTGCCTTCGCCCGGCGGCACCTCAGCTTCCCGCTCGGTCACCTCCCCGAGCAGTCGGCGGCCGTCGGCAAGTTCGACCCGCTCCAGCGGCACCGGCCAGAACGTGGCCGCCCCGCGAGCGGCGATCAGGGCCAGCAGCCCTACGATCATGGCGATCGCCGTGGCCAGTGACCCGGCGGTCAGCCAGACCCACGGCTCGCCGTGGGCCGCGAGCCCGGCGTGAGCGCTCCGCAGTCGGCGGGGACGGTCAAAGCTCATGCGCCCGCCTCCGGAACCGCTGCCGCACGATCTCGGCGGCGGTGTTGACCACGAACGTGATCGCGAACAGCGCGAGCGCCGCCAGGAACAGGACCCGGTAATGGGTGCTGCCCCGCGCCGCCTCGGGCAACTCCGTGGCGATCGCGGCCGAGAGCGTCTGGAAGCCGTTGAACAGGTTCCAGCTCATCAGCGGGGTGTTGCCCGCGGCCATCAGCACGATCATCGTCTCGCCCACGGCCCGCCCCAGGCCGATCATCACGGCGGAGAAGAGCCCGCTGGCCGCGGCGGGAACGATCACCCGGACGGCCGTCTGCCAGGGCGTGGCTCCCGCGCCGAGCGACGCGCTGCGGAGGTGCTCGGGCACGCTGGTGAGCGCGTCGTCGGCGATCGTGAACACCAGCGGGATGATCGCGAAGCTCATTCCCACCGCCACCACCATCGCATTCCGCTGCACGTAGGTGCCGAACAGCCCACCCCGCGTGTCGAGGCGGACGGCGTCGAAGAAGGCGGCGGCACCGACCGCCAGCAGCAGCACGCAGGCCAGCCCGCCCGCGAACACCAGGAGCGAGACGGCCGCCGCCCGGCGACTGCTCCAGGTCGCGCCCGCCTGCCGCAGCCAGGGATTGACCACCCGACCCACGAACCAGGTCACAACCAGCGCGGTCAGGGGCAGCATCGCCAGCACCCAGCCACCGAAGCCGCTGCCGTCACGGCCGTCGAGCCAGCTCCGCACGTCGCCCCGGAACAAGAGCCGCTCGGCGACCGGGGCGAGCAGGCCGGCCGCAAACAGTCCGGCGGGCATCGCCACCAGGGCCACGATCAGGAACCGCCACCCGGCCAGGCTCGTGCGGATGCCCGAGGGCAGCAGCAGCCAGAGGTGGGCTCCGACGAGAATCGCCAGGGGCACCGTCACGAATCCCGCCAGCACCGGCATCAGCCACTGCTCGATCACCGGCGCGAAGATCAGGCCGGCGACGAAGCCGAGCACGACGCTCGGCAGGCTCGCCATCATCTCGATCGTGGGCTTGATCCGGGCCTTCCACTTCGGCTGCATGAACTGGCTGGCGTAGATCGCGGCCAGGATCGCGATCGGCGTGGCGAATAGCATGGAGTAGAGCGTGGCTTTGAGCGTGCCGAACACGAGCGGCACGAGTCCAAACTTTGACTCGAAGGCCTCGTGGCCCGTCGTCTCCCAGGCGTGCACGGAGCCGGGATAGCCCTCGTACCAGACCGGGCTGAGGAGCGTCTGGAGCGAGACCTCCGGATAGCCCGAGTCGATCGACCAGGCGGCCAGCCGGCCGCTGCCGACGGCGAGCAGCCGGTTCTCGCGGGCCGGAATGGCCAGGGCCGTGGCGGCGACCTTGGCCGGCGCCGCGGCGCCGACCTTCGCCACCTCGCGGCCGGCCGTCGAGTGAAGGAGCCGCACCTGACCGGCCGCGTCGGCCACGGCGAACAGCCGCGACCGGGGCGACGTGGTGATCGCCGTGACGGCCGCAGCCTCGCTGGCCGCGGGAAACTCGCGGGCCGTCACGACGGCCAGCCCGTCCTCGGACGGCTTCCCGCCGGCGGACGGCGCGACCCGCGCCGCGAACATGATCCGCACACCGCCGTCGCTGCCGCCGACAGCCAGGGCCGTGCCGCCGAACAGCCGGGCGACCGCCGTGACCGGGCCTCCCGCCGAAAACGACTCCATCAACTTCGGCGCGGTCACGTCGCGAATCAGATACCGCCGCCCCGTGCCGTCGGCCGCGAACAGAAACAGCTGGTCGCCGAGTTCGGAGACGCGGACGAACCGCGGCTGAAAGGCTTCGGCGGCGGGAATCGTGGCCCCGGCGGCGACCGTCGTCCGCTTGCCGGTCCGCATGTTCCGCTTCGAAGTGGATGATTCGACCCGGACGCGGCCCTCCTCGTCGAGCGCCGCCACGAGCGGGCCGCCGGCCAGCGGCGTGACGTCGATGTCGATGATTCGTGCAGGCAGCTGCTCGCCGCCGGGCGTGGCGAGGTCGGCCACGAGCCCGACCCGGGCGAGCTGCCCGCCCAGCCCGCGCACGACCACGCCGCCGTCGGGCAGCGCACTGGCTTCGCCTTCCGCCGGTGCTGCGGTGCCGGCCGGCAAATCGGCGGGGGCAAGGAAGGATGACTCCAGGCCCAGGCGGCCCGTGCGAAACGAGCCGTCAGCGAAGCCGGCGGCCGCGAGCAGGGTGCCGGGCACGACCCGCACGGCCGAGCAGTCGTCGAGCCCGAGCTCGCCGGCCGGCTTCTGGAACAGCGTCTGGCCGGCGGCCAACCCGAGGCCGCGGAGGCCGCCGGCCGTGAGTACCCAGCCCAGGTCCCCCGACTCGTCGCTGCCGACGGCCAGGGGCTGGGCGTCGGCCAGCGCCGCGGATCCCGCGGCCGCGGTCCGGGCCGGCCGGAACAAGGGCGCCGCCACAACCAGAAGAAACACCCCCACGCCCAGCACCGCCAGGATCGTACCGATGCCGCCGAGCGTGATCAGGCCGCGGGCCAGCGCATCGCTGAACCGTACCCACGGATGGCTCGTGCGGCGGCGGCTGCGGCCGGTGAAGGTGCCGTTGGCATGCATGCCGCGGGGTTCGTTTCCTACGGCGCGGCGATCCCGACCTCGGCCAGCGCCTCGGCGGCCACGGCGGGGGTCACTGGCAGGTAGCCGTCTTTGGTCACGTCAGCCTGTCCCTGGCGGCTGAGCACGTAGCGGAGAAACTCCCGCCGGAGCGGGTCGAGCTCACTGCCTGGCCGGTAGTTTACGCTCAAATACAGAAACCGCGACAGCGGATAATCGCCCGAATAGGCCGTCTCAGGCGTGGGCGGCACCGCCTCGGCGTCGGGCTCGGCCGCGAGGGGCAAGGCCCGGACGTTGGCGGTCATGTAGCCGATGCCGCTGTAGCCGATGCCGAACTTGTCGCTCGCCACGGCCTGGACGACCGCCGAGCTGCCTGGCTGCTCCTTGACCGTGGGCTTGAAGTCGCCCTTGAAGAGGGCGAACTCCTTGAAATAGCCGTAGGTGCCGCTGGTGGCGTTGCGGCCGTAGAGGCTGATCGGCCGGTCCTTCCATTCACCTTCCATGCCGAGGTCGCCCCAGGTGCGGATGTCGGCCTTGGCTCCGCCGGTGCGATTCTTGGAGAAGATCGCGTCGACCTGCTGGAGCGAGAGCGATTTCAAGGGATTGTCCTTGTGGACGAAGACCACGAGCATGTCGAGGGCCGTGGGCACGACGGTGGGGGCGTAGCCGTGCTTGGCCTTGAAGGCGTCGATCTCGGAGGGCTTCCAGTCGCGGCTCATCGGCCCGAACGAGCAGGTGCCCTCGGCCAGCGCCGGCGGCGCCGAGGCCGAGCCCTTGCCTTCGATTCCTTCGCGGACGCTGGGGTA
>JBIIYH010000209.1:0-5015 GCA_044346905.1 Pirellulales bacterium | reverse complement strand
GGCATCCTGCCCTTCGCTCGCTCGATGCTGGCCTCGCTTCGGCATCCTGCCTGCGCTCGGCCAGCAACGCCGGCTCCGGGGCACAGGCAATCCCTCGCAGTCCATGGTGCGCAGGCTCGGGGCTGCCCATGCCATCTCGCCGGACGCTCCCTTCAGGCATCCTGCCTTCCGGTCGCTCGATGCTGGCCTCGCTTCGGCATCCTGCCTGCGCTCGGCCAGCAACGCCGGCTCGATAGGCATGGGCAGCCCCGAGCAGTCCAGCGGTGCACGAATGCCTCTACTAGCGCATGGACTCCCGATACTCCGCGTCGAGTTCGGCGAGGGATCGGCGGCAGAGGCGGGCGAGGGTGTCGGGGTCGGCGGTGCCGGAGTAGACCCGTGAGAGATATTCGACGAACGCCTCGCGGTAGCGGCCGCCGCGGGCGTTCATGAAGAAGTCGGCCAGGCCGCCGCACTGGTCGTAGAGGTCGGCGATCCGGTCGTGGGCCTGGAAGGCCTCACGGCCGAGCGGTGCGAGTTCGGCGAGGGGTACGTGCGATTCAGCCGCGACGAGTTTTTTCGCGGCCGGAGCTCGGCCGGCTTCTCGGCCGCCGAGCGTCCAGCCGAAGTCGGTCGGGGCGATCGACTCGGCATAGATCGCCGCCGCCTCCACGGCCCAAAACCCCGAGCGGCCGCCGGGCTCGGCCTTCAGCTTCAGGAAGTCGGGACGCGACTCGGCGAACAGCTGGTGAAACGCCTCGTGCCGCACGGTGGCCGCCGGCGGCCCGCCGGGGTCAGCGAAGAACCAGCTCGTGGCCGTCGGCTGCCAGTAGATGCCGTCCGTGATTTCGATCCGCGGCTCGAGCTGCCGCAGTTCCGCTGCATACTGGTCGCGACTGCCGCAGAGGATCGCCGAGTGGGGCGTCTGCGGGGCGGTGCGGCCACGGCCGGCGAGTCGCTTTTCGAGGTCGGCCGGCTCCGCCGCAAAAGCCCCGAAGACCTGCAGCCACACGAGCCGGGCCGTCTCGAGCTCGGTGGCGAGGTCGCCCGTGACCGGTGGCGGGGCCGTCGAGACGATCTCCCAGTGGTCGGTGTCGAACTGCCGGCCGTGCTTGACCTCCCGCAGCATGGCATCGTCGTCGGCCGCCGGCACCCAGCGGCCGCGGAGAGATCGCTCGCCGGCGCGGTGGCGGCCGAGCCTGCTCGTGGGCATCCAGCCGAACTGCGGGTCGTACTCCTCGGCCTTGTCGAGCCGCCTTGCCACTTCGGGCCACACCCAGCGGTCGCCGCGACGGACCCAGCCCCCCGCCGCCCGGGCTCGCTCATGATCGGGGTCGTCGCGGAGCGCGAGGAAGACGAGCCGGATCGCCTCGCATGATCGCGGTCCCGGCGGCGCCGCGTCGGGGTCGGGTCGGGCCAGTTCGGTTCGCGTGGGCTGGCGGTCGTGGGCGGCCGCGGCCCAGAGGGCATGCTCGAAGCTGCCGGCCGCCCGGGCCCGCCGCGCCGCCAGAAAATCATTCCAGATCGCCCGCGCAGCGTCGGTGGCGACGCAGGCCGGCGTCGTGACCGCTGGAGGAATCGCGAGTGCCACCTGCCGCCCCTCCACGACGGGCAGCTGCCAGGCCGCGATGATCGCCGCCAGTTCACCGTGGCCGTCGACTTCGCAGCGACGCAGCAGATCCTTCTCCGTCGCCGCGTATTCCTCGTCGAGTTTGGCGAGTGTCTTGGTCGGCTCACCCCGCGGGGCCGCCGCCGGGACCGCCGGCGGCCACATTATCAGGGCCGCCAACCCGGCAGCAGCCAGCAGTCGCCTCGCTCGGGGAACCGTCTCCGAACGAGCGCCAGCCCCCTGTTCCCGTGGCCGGTTCACGACTCCGCGAAGGCCGCGTCGAACTGGACGTTGCTCGGGGCGAAGTCGAGGTTCTTCACGAACCGGGCCGCCTCGGCGGCGCCTTGCTCCCGGTTCATGCCGCAGTCCTCCCATTCGACCGACAGCGGGCCCTCGTATCCGGCCTGGTTCAAGGCCCGGATGATCTCCTCGAAGTCCACGCCGCCGCGGCCGGGGGAGCGGAAGTCCCAGCCCCGGCGCGGGTCGCCGAAGTTGAGGTGGCTGGCCAGGATGCCGGTCCGGCCGTTCAGGGTCACGATCGCGTCCTTGATGTGGACGTGGTAGATCCGGTCGGAGAAGGTGCGGATGAACTCCACCGAGTTGACACCCTGCCAGTGGAGGTGACTGGGGTCGAAGTTGAAGCCGAACTCTTCCCGGCGGCCGAGCGCCTTGAGGGCCCGCTCCGCGGTGAAGATGTCGAAGGCGATCTCGGTGGGGTGCACCTCGAGCCCGAACCGCACGCCGCACTCGGCGAACACGTCGAGGATCGGGTGCCACCGCTCGGCGAACTCGGCGAAGCCCGCCTCGATCATCGACTCCGGCACCGGCGGAAACGAATACAGAAATGGCCAGATCGACGAGCCCGTGAAGCCGTTGACCACCGAGACGCCCAGCTTCTGGGCGGCCCGGGCCGTGTTCTTCATTTCTTCCGCGGCCCGCCGATTGACGCCGGAGGGGTTGCCGTCGCCCCAGACGTGCGGCGGCAGGATCGCCTTGTGCCGCTCGTCGATCCGGTCGCACACGGCCTGGCCGACGAGGTGGTTGGAGATCGCGTAGCAGGAGAGGTCGTGCCGCTCGAGCTGGTCCCGCTTGGCCGCGCAGTAGCCGCTCTCCTGCAGGGCCCGGGTGACGTCGAAGTGGTCGCCCCAGCAGGCGAGTTCGAGCCCCTGGTAGCCAAACTCCCGGGCCTTGCGGGCGAGGTCGTCGAGCGGCATGTCGGCCCACTGGCCGGTGAAGAGCGTGACGGGACGGGGCATGAAAAACTCCTCGGTGAGAAATTTGCTGAGCGGTCTCCCGCGACCCGGGCTGTTCGCCGACCGCGGTGCCAGATTGTGCCAGATTCACGGGCTTCGGGGAACCGTCCCCGGCGGAGCGGCCAGCCCATTCTTCCCGGCTTGCCGTGGTCTGGAAAAATCGGGCGGAGCGGCGGGAGCGGTGGTGCCGATAAGGGCAGGGAGTGGGCATGATGCCCGCCCCTTCCTCCGGCTCTCCCGCAATGCTCTACAGCCTCGCCGCCAACGTCGCCTTCGCCCATTACCCGAAGACCGCGGGCTCCGCGATCGCCGAGTGGTTCCGGCGGAGCTTTCCCGACGCGCGATACGTGAAGCCCGGCCACCCGCACGTGGATGTCCGCCGGTCGCTGGCCTGGCTTTCGGGCGGCCAGAGCCTGCCGCCCTTGGCGCGGCTGCGGTACCTGGCCCGGGCCTCCAACTGGCGGCTGCCGCTCGAGCCGCAGCCCGCGCTCCCGAGCACGATCCGGATCATCGGCGTCGTCCGCGAGCCGCTCGAGATGCTGGCCTCGCTCTATCAATACTGGCGGCGGGGTGACAGGAATCCGAATCCCCGCGATCGGCTCGTGACCGCTGCCTGGGAGGGGCGGTTCGCGGAGTTCGTGGGGCTCGCGATCGCTGGCCGGCTGCTGTCCTATGCCGCGTTCTTCGATGCCGGCGGCCCGGCCTGGGCCAACACCCGGCTCCTGCACTTCGCCGACGTCGAAGCGGGCCTGGCGCGGGCCTGCCGCGAGTTCGGCCTCGACGTGGCCGTGCAGTTGCCCCGCAAGAACTGCGGCGGCGTCGGTGATCACGGGCCGGTGGTCTCGGAGCAGGTCGCGGATTCGCTGCGGCACCACTTCGCCTGGTATCACGCCACCTTCGGCCACGCCGACCATCCGGCCGCCCGCCGCCGCCCGGCGGCCCGCCTGGCTGCGTGATGCCGCGTCAGCCCAGCCGCTGGCGGACGGCCTCGAAGGCGGCGATCGCTTGCTCGAGATCGGCCCGCGAGTGGGCCGCCGAGACCTGGGTGCGGATCCGGGCCTTGCCCTGGGGCACGACCGGATACGAAAACCCGATCACGTACACACCCTCTTCGAGCATCAAGTCGGCCATCCGAGTGGCGACCGCCGCGTCGCCGACCATCACCGGCACGATCGGGTGCTCGCCCGGCAGGATGGCAAACCCGCGGGTTGTCATCTGCTCGCGAAAAAAACGGGTGTTGGCCTCGAGCGTGTCCCGCAGGGCCGTGGATTCCTCGAGCATCTCGATCGCCTTGAGCGCCCCCGCCGCCACTGGCGGGGCGACCGTGTTGGAAAAGAGATAGGTCCGCGACCGCTGCCGCAGCCACTCGACGAGTTCCCGGCGGCCCGAGGTGTAGCCGCCGCTGGCCCCGCCGAGCGCCTTGCCGAGCGTGCCGGTGAGGATGTCGATCCGGTCGGTCACGCCGAAGTGCTCGGGGGTGCCCCGGCCCCGAGGGCCGACGAAGCCGACGGCATGGGAGTCGTCCACCATCACCAGCGCGTCGAACTCGTCGGCCAACTCGCAGATCGCCGGCAGGTTCGCCAAGTGACCGTCCATCGAAAACACGCCGTCGGTGGCGATCAGCCGGTAGCGGGCGTCTTTGGCCTCCGCGAGCTTGGCCCGCAGGTCGGCCATGTCATTGGATTCATACCGCAGCCGCTTCGCCTTCGAGAGCCGGATGCCGTCGATGATGCTCGCGTGGTTGAGGGCGTCGGAGATGATCGCGTCCTCCGCCCCGAGGATCGTCTCGAACAGGCCCCCGTTGGCGTCCCAGCAGGAGTTGTAGAGGATCGTGTCCTCCATGCCGACGAACCCGCTGAGCTTGGCCTCGAGCTCCTTGTGGAGCCGCTGGGTGCCGCAGATGAACCGCACGCTGGCTAGGCCGTAGCCCCACTCGTCGAGCGACTCCCGGGCCGCCGCCACCACGTCGGGGTGGTCGGCCAGGCCGAGGTAGTTGTTGGCGCAGAGGTTGAGCACCGTGCGGCCCCCGACCTTGATCCATGCCTTCTGCGGGCTGTCAATGATCCGCTCGGTCTTGTAGGTGCCCGCCGCCCGCATCGCGGCCGACTGCTCGGCCAGCGAATCCCAGAGCGATTCCCGACTCAGCGATTCCCGACTCAGCGATTCCCGACTCA
>JBIIYH010000127.1:0-7460 GCA_044346905.1 Pirellulales bacterium | reverse complement strand
GTTCGCGACTCCGAGGAGGCCTTCCGCCGGCTTTCCGACGAGCGGCCCCGGGGCGAGGCCTACCTGTTCGTGCTCGAAGACACGGCGACCGGCCGGGTGCTCGGCACCGCCGGGATCGTCTCGAAGGTCGGCGGCTTCGATCCCTTCTACGCCTACCGGGTCGAGACCAGCGTGCACGAGTCGAAGATGCTCGGTATCCGCAAGGAGATCCAGACGCTCCACCTGGAGAAGGAGCACGACGGCCCCTGCGAGATCGGCAGCATGTTCCTGCATCCCGAACTCCGCGGCCGCGGGCTCGGCCGGCCCCTGTCGCTGGCCCGCTTCCTGTTCATCGCGGAGCACCCCTGGAGCTTCGACGAGACGGTGATTGCCGAGATGCGGGGCGTGCTCGATGACTCGGGCCGGAGCGAGTTTTGGGATGCCGTCGGCCGCCACTTTTTCGAAATCGACTACCCCAAGGCCGATTATCTGAGCCTGCTCAACAAGCGGTTCATTGCCGACCTGATGCCCACGCATCCGATTTACATCCCGCTCTTGCCGCCCGCAGCCCAGGCCGTGATCGGCCGGGTGCATCCCGAGACGGAGCCGGCGCTGGCGATCCTGCGGCAGGAAGGCTTCGCCGCCACCGGCAGGGTCGACATCTTCGAGGCCGGGCCGATCGTGGGCTGTCCGCGGGACGAACTGCGGCTCGTGCGGGAGAGCGTGACGGCCTGGGTGACCTCCGTCACCGAGGAGCCAGGCGGCCCAGGTGACCACTTGGTCGGCACCCGCGGGGCTCCGTTTCGCGCCTGCCGGACCACGGTCACGCACCTGGCCGACGGTGGCGTAGGCCTGCCCTGCGAGGCGGCGGCAGCGCTCGGCGTGCAGGTGGGCGACACCGTGCGGTTCGGCCGCCTGCGGGGGGCATCATGACACCGTCAGGCCAGGGCGAACAGTTGATCGCCGGCAAGTGGCTCGAAGGGAGCGGCCCTGCATTCAGCTCGAAGAGCCCCGCCACCGGCCAGACAGTCTGGGCGGGCGTGGCCGCCACCGCGAGCGATGTGGCCGCTGCGATCGCCGCGGCCCGCGGGACGCAGGCCGCCTGGGCCGACCGGCCGCCCGAGGAGCGGATCGCGATCCTCGAGGCTTGCGCCCGAGAGCTTGCGGAAAACGGCGGACTGCTCGCCGAAGCAATCGGCTTCGAGACCGGCAAGCCGCGGTGGGAAGTCCGCGAGGAGCTTGCCGCCATGGTCGGCAAAGTGACGGCCACGATCGACGCCTGGAGAGAGCGGCAGCAGGATCACGTGAGCCCGCTAGCGGCCACCGGTACCGGCGACATGGCGGCCGTCCGCTACCGCCCCCATGGGGTGCTCGCCGTTCTGGGGCCCTTCAACTTTCCCGGCCACATCCCCCACGGCCACATCGTGCCGGCCCTGCTCGCGGGCAACGCGGTGGTCTTCAAGCCGAGCGAGTTCACGCCCCTCTCGGGCCGGCGGCTGGCCGAAATCTGGGAGCGGGCCGGGCTGCCGGCCGGCGTCTTGAATCTGGTGCAAGGAGGCCGCGAGACGGGTGCCACCCTCGCGGCCCACCCCGGCCACGACGGGATCCTGTTCACAGGCAGCTACCAAACGGGCGTGGCCCTGCGGCGGATGTGGGTGGAGGAGCCGGGCAAGATGCTGGCCCTCGAGCTCGGCGGCAACAACCCGCTCGTCGTCCACGCCGCGAGCGACCTCGACGCCGCGGCGACGCTCACGATCCTCTCGGCTTTTCTCACGGCTGGCCAGCGGTGCAGCTGCGCCCGGCGGCTGATCGTGCCGACAGGGGCCGGCGGCAACGCCTTCATCGCGAGGCTGCTGGCCCGGATCGACGGCATCCGCGTTGGCCTGCCCCATGACTCCCATGACTCGCCCGAACCCTTCATGGGCCCGGTGATCCACGAGGCCGCGGCCCGGAGCCTGCTCGCGGCCCAGGACGATCTGCTCGCCCGGGGCGGCATCGTCCTGCGGCGGATGGCGCCGCAGCGGGGCATCGCCACGCTCCTCTCGCCGGGGCTCGTCGACGTGACGGCCGTTTGCAACCGGCCCGACACCGAGTGGTTCGGGCCGCTCCTGCAGCTTGTCCGCGTGCCCGACTTCGAGGCGGCGATCGCGGAGGCCAACCGCACCGCCTACGGCCTGGCCGCCGGGCTCGTCTGCGACGAGCGGTCGCTCTACGACGCCTTCCGCCGCCGCGTGCGGGCCGGCGTCGTCACCTGGAACCGCCAGACCACCGGAGCCTCGCCGCGGCTGCCCTTCGGCGGGATCGGCCGCAGTGGCAACCATCGCCCGAGCGGATATTTCGCGATCGACTATTGCGGCTATCCCGTCGCCTCGCTCGAACGCGACCGCGTGACGGCGCCCCCCGCCCCGCCCGGCCTCGAGTGATCGAAAACCGCATGGCTGCGATTGAACTCAACCTCGACGGCCTGGTCGGCCCCACCCACCACTACGGTGGCCTGGGCCTCGGCAACGTCGCCTCGCAGCGGCATCGCCACGAAGCCTCCAACCCCCGCGCGGCGGCCCTCGAGGGCATCGCGAAGATGCGGCTCTTGGTCGCGCTCGGCGTCCCGCAGGCCGTGCTCCCGCCCCAGGAGCGGCCGCTCGTCTCGGCCCTGCGCCGGCTCGGCTTCAGCGGCGACGACGCCCGCGTGCTGGCCGCCGCGGGCCGCGAGGCGCCGGAGCTGCTCTCGGCCGTGGCCAGCACCTCGTCGATGTGGGCGGCCAATGCCGCCACCGTCTCTCCCGCCGCCGACACCACCGACGGACGCCTCCACCTCACGCCGGCGAACCTGGTCAGCCAGTTTCACCGCGCGCTCGAGCCGCCGGCGACGGCCGCCGTGCTCGGCCGGATCTTCCCCGACCCGGCCCGCTTCGCCCACCACGCTCCCCTGCCAGCCGCTCTGCCCTTTGCCGACGAAGGTGCGGCCAATCAGATGCGGCTCTGCCCCTCCCACGGCGAGCCTGGCATCGAGGTCTTTGTCTACGGCCGCGAGTCAGAACACCGGCCGGGCGGCCGCCACCCGGCCCGGCAGTCGCTCGCCGCCTCAAGGGCCGTGGCCCGGCTGCACGGCCTGGCCCCCGACAAGACGCTGTTCCTCCGCCAGAGCGATGCCGCGATCGACGCGGGCGTGTTTCACAACGACGTGATCGCAGTGGCCAACGAGCATGTCTTGCTCGTGCACGAGCGGGCCTACACCGACGGCCCCGCGGCCCTCGATGCGCTCCCCGCGGCCTATGCCCGGGCCTGCGGCGGCGGCCTGGTCGTGATCGAGGTGCCGGAGCGGGAGGTGTCGCTCGCCGATGCGGTGGCCTCCTACCTCTTCAATAGTCAGCTCGTCACGCTCCCATCCGGCGGCATGGCCCTCGTCTGCCCGTCCGAGTGCCGCGAGCAGGCCGCCACGAGCCGCTGGCTCGACGGGCTCGTGGCCGCGGGCGGCCCGATCACGGCCGTCCACCCGGTCGCCGTCAGGCAGAGCATGCGAAACGGCGGCGGCCCGGCCTGCCTGCGGCTGCGGGTGGTGCTCACACCGGATGAGTATTCGGCGGTGCATCCGGGAGTGTTGGCCGCGCCCGCGCGGCTCGACGCCCTCGAAGCCTGGGTGCGGCGGCACTACCGCGACCGGCTCACCGTCGCCGACCTCGCCGACCCCTCGCTCATCACCGAGTCGCAGCGGGCGCTCGACGAGCTGACGGGGATCCTCGACCTGCCGGGCCTCTACGGCTTCCAGTGGTGAGGCCCGCGGCTACCCGTTCGGCCGCACGCGGTGGTCGAGCGCCTGGGTCTTCCCCCAGCGGAGCGTGCCGCCGATCGCAGCGGTGATGTAAGCCTTCGCCTCGCGGACCGCCTCGGCGAGCCCCAGCCCCCGGGCCAGGCCCGTGGCGATCGCCGCGGAATACGTACAGCCGGTGCCGTGGGTGTCGATCCCGCGGCGAAACGGCGCCGCCAGCCGCTCGCTGCCAGAGGGCGTCACGAGAATGTCGGTCGCCACGCGGCCGCCGAGGTGCCCACCCTTGAGCAGGAACGCGCAGCCATGGCGATCCACGAGCCGTCGCCCCGCCGCCTCCATCCCGGCGAGATCCCGGCAGGGCTCGCCGGAGAGGATCCGCAGCTCGTCGAGGTTGGGCGTCACGAGCGTCGCCCGGGGAAAGAGCAGCCGCCGGTAGGCCGCGATCGCCGCCGGCTCGAGCAGCGGATCGCCACTCGAGGCCACCATCACCGGATCGACGACCACGGGCAGCTTCGGCACGGCGGCCAGCGCCTCGGCAACCGCCTCGATGATGCCCCGCGAGAACAGCATGCCCGTCTTGGCGGCCTTGACGGGAAACGCCCGGAGCGAGAGCCGCACTTGGGCCGCCACCACGGCCGGCTTCACCGGCTGGATCATCTCGACGGCCCCGGGCACCTCGGCCACCACGCAGGTGACCGCCGTCTGCGCGTAGCCGCCGAGCGTGGTGATCGTCTTGAGGTCGGCCTGGAGCCCGGCCCCGCAGGAGTTGTCGGAGCCGGCAATGGTCAGGACGACGGGCGGGGGCTTCATGGGGTCGTCGGGCCGGTGCGGCGGCTTTCACGCAAGCTCGATCGTCTGCCCGGTCTTGAAGGCCTGGTCGGCCGCCAGCACGATTCGCAGGCTGTTGACCGCGTCGTCCATGTGGTCGCCAAGGTCGCGGTCGTGCAGGATCGCATCGAGAAACAGCTCCTGCTCCAGGCGGCAGAGGCCGTCGTGATCAGGCTCGCCCGAGCAGTCGAGGTATTCGTCGGCCCGGGCGAACGAGCCGTCGGGCCTGAGCTCCGCATGGTGCAGCTTGAGCATGGCCGCCTTCGAGTGGGCCGAGATATCGTCGCTGCTCGCGTCACCTTCCTTGACGCCGGCAATGCTGACGCAGCCCTGCGGGCCGATCACGTCCTTCACGAAGTAGGCCGTCTCGCTCATCATCGGCCCCCAGCCGGCCTCGTACCAGCCGACCGAACCGTCGGCGAAGCTCACCTGCAGGCAGCCGTAGTTGTACATCCCCGGCCGAAGCTCCTCGGAGAGCCGGGCCCCGATCGCCGCCACCCGCACCGGCTTCGAGCGGGTCATCTGGCACATCACGTCCACGTAGTGCACGCCGCAGTCGACGATCGGCGACATCGAATCCATCAGCGCCTTGTGGGTCTTCCACATGTCGCCGGAGGACTGCTGGTTGAGGTTCATTCGCATCACGAGCGGCTTGCCGAGCGAGCGGGCAGTCTCGATGAACCGAACCCAGGTCGGATGAACGCGGAGGATGTAGCCCACGACCAGCTTCTTGCCGGCCGCGCGGGCGGCAGCCACCACCCGCTCGGCCTCGGCCACCGTCACCGCCACCGGCTTCTCCAGAAACACGTGGCAGCCCGCAGCGAAGGCCGCCAGGGCGTAGGCGGCGTGGGTGTCGGGGTAGGTGTTGATCGAGACGGCGTCGGGCTTGGTGGCGGCGAGGGCCTCGTGGTAGTCGGAGAACTGCGGATACTCCGCGCCCACGGCGTCCAGCAGGGCCCGCCGCGACGCCGCGCCGCGGGACACCACGCCCACGATCTCGAAGCCCGGCATTGAGTGGTAGGCCTTGGCATGGGACGTGCCCATATGGCCGCAGCCCGCGACGAGAACCTTGATCGGCTTGGGGGCCATCGAACGGAGACTCCTGGCGACGTGAGGTAAGTCAGGCGGCCTTCACAGCCGCCTGGATGATCGCCCGCAGCTTCGGCTCGGCCGAGCGGGCCACCGCCAGGATGTGCTCCACGGTGGCCACCTCGAGAGCGTCGGGCAGGCACATGTCGGTGATCACGGAAATGCCGAGCACCCGCATCGAGGAATGGACGGCCACGAGCACCTCGGGAACGGTGGACATGCCGACCACATCGGCCCCGATCGTCCGCAGGAAGCGGTACTCGGCCCGGGTCTCGAGATTCGGCCCGGTCACGGCGACATAGACGCCCCGGTGGGCCACGAAGTCTTCGCGACGGGCCACGGCCAGCGCCGCATCGACCAGCGCCGGCGTGTAGGGGGCCGACATGTCGGGAAACCGCGGCCCGAGCCGCTCGTCGTTGATCCCGATCAGCGGGTTGTCGCCCAGCAGGTTGATGTGATCCTCGATCACCATCAGGTCGCCCGTCCGATACTGCGGATTGAGGCCCCCGCAGGCGTTGGTGACCACCAGGAGCTCGGCCCCCAGCCGCTTCATGACCCGCACGGGGAAGGTGATCTGCTGGAGCGGGTAGCCCTCGTAGGCGTGCATCCGCCCCTCCATCACGACCACCGGCACCCCGTCGAGCAGCCCGCAGACGAACTGCCCGGCGTGGCCGTGGGCCGTGGAGCGGGCGAAGTGCGGGATCTCGTCGTAGGGAATCGTGACGGCGTCGGCGAGCGTGCCCGAAATCCCCCCCAGCCCGCTGCCGAGGATGATCGCAACCTTGGGCGAGAGGCTCCAACGGCTGCGAATGAACGCCACGGACTCGCTGATCTTATCGAATTGGTCGAGCATGCCTGCCTGCGGACTCCTGGCCACCGCGACGTCCTTCGCGGCCGCCGGAATCCTAGCAGCCGGGGTCAGCCGTCGCCCAGCAAGGCCTGGAAATCCGGATGCTCGTGGAGCGATTCGAGGTCGGGATCGCTCTCCATGTGGGCCAGATCGTCGTAGCCCAGCAGGATCGCCCGCGAGAGCGAATCGATGGCCTCGTCCGCCCGGCCGGCCCGGGCCAGCGAGCAGGCGAGGTTGTAGCGGGCCAGAAAGTCCTCGGGCTCCAGCTCGACCAGCCGGCGGTCGTAGTCCACCGCCCGGTTCAGGTTGCCCTTCTTGGAGACGAGTTCGGCCAGGATCCGCAGCACCTCGACCGAGTCCTGCTTGCGGGCCAGGATCCGCTCGAAGAACTCGATGTCGAAGTCGAGCTGGCCGAGATTCCCGAACCAGGGTTCCGCCTTGCGCCGCCCTCGCCCCCCGGGCCGAGGGCCGGAACCGGCGCCTGGGTCATCGGGCACGAACTGCGGGGTGTCGATCCCGGACATGGCAGATTTCCGCTGTCGGTGCGCGGGCCCGCGGCCCGCGAAACTACTTCTTGCCGCCCGGACCCTTGGCCGGAGGCGGCGGCGATTCACCTTCGTCAGGGTGATCCCAATCGGGATCGTTCTCCTCCTCCTCGAAGTCGTCGTCGAACTCGTCGTCGAAGTCGTCGAAGTTCGACTCCTCCTCGGTCGGCTCGACCACCGGCAGGTCGTCGTCCGCGACGTCTTCGTCGTCTTCGGGATCGACCGCAGCCATGACGCGGCCGAACGGCAGGGCGAACGGATCGCCCAGGACACTCCCGGACAAGCCGAGCGGCGGCAACAGGCACGGAACGACGGCGGGCGGAGCGACGAGCATGGCGGTGCGGGTGATCCTGCGGGAGACGTCCTTTTCAGGATCAAACAGTGTAACCGCAGCGGCGTCAAG
>JBIIYH010000126.1:0-7504 GCA_044346905.1 Pirellulales bacterium | reverse complement strand
GCGCCTTGGGATCCCGCGGCGGCCGATCCATGATGCCCGGCTCCTTCGGCTCGAAGGAGAGCATCAGCCCCAGCAGGATCGCGGTGGTCATATTGATCCACAGAATCTGCACCGGGGCCACCGGCAGGGCCGTGCCCAGGATCACGGCCGTGATGATCGCCAGCGCCTCGCCGCCGTTGGTGGGCAGCGTCCAGACGAAGAACTTGGTCAGGTTGTCGAACACGCCGCGACCCTCCTCCACGGCGGCCTCGATCGAGGCGAAGTTGTCGTCGGTGAGCACCATGTCGGAGGCCTCGCGAGCCACGTCGGTGCCCCCCTTCCCCATCGCCACGCCGATGTCGGCCTGCTTGAGGGCCGGGGCGTCGTTGACGCCGTCGCCCGTCATCGCCACCACGTTGCCCAGCGACTGGAGCGCCCTGACGAGCCGCAGCTTCTGCTCGGGGGCCACGCGGGCGAAGACCGGCATCGCGTCGGCCGTGGCCGGCAGCTCGGCATCGGGGATCTCTTCGAGCGCCTGCCCCGTGACCGCCGCCACGAGCGTGCCGTCGGCGGCGGCCGCGCCGTCGAGTCCCAGCCGCGCCGCGATCGCCGCGGCCGTGAGGGCGTGGTCGCCGGTGATCATCTTCACGCGGATGCCGGCGGCCTGGCAGGTGGCCACGGCCTCGACCGCCTCGGGCCGTGGCGGGTCGATCATGGCCTGGAGGCCCAGGAACAGCATCCCGGACACGTCGGCGTGGCCCACGGCCGCGGTGCCCGGCGGCAGTTCCCGGCGGGCGAAGGCCAGCACCCGCAGGCCGTCAGCCGCGAGCCTGGCCACGTCGGCCAGCACGGCCTCCCGGTCGAGCGGCCCGGCATGGCCGCCCGAGTCGCAGGCCGCCTCACACCGGGCCAGGATCGCCTCGACCGAGCCCTTGGCGTAGAGCAGCCGCGGCCGCTCGAGCCCCTGCTCGTGGAGCGTGGCCATGTATTGCAGTTCCGACTCGAAGGGGATCGAGTCGATCCGCGGAAACTCTTCGTGCAGCACCTCCGCGGCCAGCCCCGCCTTGCCCGCCCCGACGAGCAGCGCCCCCTCGGTGGGATCCCCCTCGATGCTCCGCTCGCTCCCCGCGCCGACGAGCCTCGAGTCGTTGCAGAGCACCCCGGCCCGCAGGCACTCGAGCACCGCCACGCGGCCGTGGAGATCGTCCACCGAGAGCGGCGTGCGGTTGCCTGGGGCGTCGGCGAAGATCTCTCCCTCGGGGGCGTAGCCGCTGCCGGTCACCGCGAAGGTCTCGCCGCCGGCCACGAGCGCCGCGACTGTCATCTGGTTTTGGGTGAGCGTGCCGGTCTTGTCGGAGCAGATCACCGTCGTGCTGCCGAGCGTCTCGACGGCCGGCATCTTGCGGATGATCGCCCGCCGCGTCGCCATCCGGGCCACGCCGATGGCCAGCATGATGGTGACCGCCGCCGGGAGCCCCTCGGGGATCGCCGACACCGCCAGGGCCACCGAAGCCTTGAACATCAAGATGGCCGACTGGCCCCGGAGGAGGCCGATCAGGAAGTTGGCGGCGGATAGGATCAGGATCGCCACCAGCAGGAACGTGCTGAACCGGGCGATCAGCTTCGTGAGCGGGGTCTGGATGTCCTCGGCCGAGGCGATCAGCCCCGAGATCCTCCCCACCTCGGTCGCGTCGCCGGTCGCCACCACCACGCCCGTGCCCTGGCCGAAGGTGACGAGCGTCGAGGCATAGGCCATGTTCCTCCGGTCGGCCAGCGGCATCTCGGCCCCGAGCTCGGCCAGCGACTTCTCCACCGGCACCGACTCGCCCGTCAGCGCCGCCTCGGCGATCTGCAGGTCACGACACCGCACCAGCCTGAGGTCGGCCGGCACCTTGTCGCCCGACTGGAGGAGCACCACGTCGCCGGGCACGATTCCGACCGAGTCGATCCGGGTCTTCTGCCCCCCGCGGATCACGGTGGCCTCGGTGACGAGCGTCTTGCCGAGGGCCTCGATCGCCTGGAGCGCCTTGCCCTCCTGGAGGAAGCCCACGATCGCGTTGACAAGCACCACGCCGAGGATCACCGCCGCATCGATCCACTCGTCGAGGGCCGCGGTGACGGCTGCGGCCACGAGCAGGATGTAAATCAGTGGCTGGTGAAATTGGAGCAGCAGCCGCACGAGCGGGCCCTGCCCGTGCCGCGCGGTGAGCTGGTTGGGCCCGTAGCGTCGCTGCCGCTCGGCCGCCTCGGTGGCCGCAAGACCGCTTCCGAGGTCCGTGCCCTGCCGGGTGACCAGTTCTGCGACGGCGAAGTGGTGCCAGGGCTCGGCGGGAGCATCGGCGGCGGGCATGCGGGTGGCTCTCGGAATGAGGACCCACTAAGGTAAGGCCCGCTAGCGCGTCGGGCCAACTGGCCCTTCATCCAGGCACCGCTCCGGTCACACCATGCCACGGTCACTCATTTTTCAGCGGCCCGGCGGCCGCCGCGCCGCGGGCCGCATCGCTCTGCTCGCAGCCGTCGCGTTCACCGCCATCGCCGCCGTGGCCGATCCGCCCCGCAAGCAGCTCATCCTGCGGGGCGAGGTGTTCGAGGTCGCCGGCAGGACGGCGTTCCTGTTCACGCCGGCCGCCGACGCGACGCCGCCCACGCAACCAAAACCCTGGATCCTCTACGCGCCCACGCTGCCGGCCTATCCCGACGCGGCCGAGCAGTGGATGCACGAGCAGTTCACGAAGGCGGGCGTGGCCGTCGCGGGCATCGACACCGGCGAATCGTACGGCAGCCCGGCCGGCGTGGTGGCTGCCGAGGCGCTCCATGCCGAGATGGTCCGCCGCGGCTACTCGAAGCAGCCGGCCCTGCTCGGTCGCAGCCGGGGCGGGCTCTGGGCCTCGGCCTGGGCGATCGCCCATCCCGAACTCACCGCGGGCGTGGGCGGCATCTACCCCGTCTACGACTGGCGCACGTATCCCGGCCTCGAGAAGGCCGCGCCGGCCTACGGGCTCACCCCCGCCGAGCTCGCGGCCCAGGCCGCGGAGCTCTGCCCGATCGAGCGGATCGACGTGGCGGCGAAGGCGGGCGTGCCGGTCTGCATCATCCACGGCGACGACGACAAGGTCGTGCCGCTTGGGCCCAACTCGCTGCGACTGAAGCAGACCTACGAGACCGCCGGCAAGGGTGAGCTCGTGCAGCTGATCCTGGCCAGGGGTCAGGGCCACAGCTTCTGGGAGGGTTTCTTCCGCTGCCAGGAACTGGTCGACTTCCTGATCGCCCGGGCCAAGACCGGCCGCTGATCGTGGCTCGCCCCCGGCGAACGCGCGTCACCGGCCGGAGGATCATCGGTTAAACTCTCCGGCCACTCCACGTCACTCGACACCCGACCGCCGCCAACCGCCGCATGATGCCGCTGTTTGCCCAAGGTGACCTGCCGACCCTGTCGCTCGATCCCGCGACGATCCGGCTGCTGGGCTGGGCGATCGGTGGCTACGTGCTGTTTCTGCTGGCGATCAGCATCTACGCCACGGGCAAGGTCAAGGACGAGGCCGACTACGTCGTCGCCGGCCGGCGGCTGCCCCTGTTCCTGGCGTGGGGCACGCTGATCGCCACCTGGTTCGGTGCGGCGGCGATGTTCGCGGCGGCGGGGGCGGCCCGCGAGGAGGGGCTCCTGGGCGTGGTGCTCGATCCCTTCGCCTGCGCCGCCACGCTCGTGCTCGCGGGCATCTTCTTCGCCCGGCCGCTGTGGAAGATGGAGCTCTACACGATGGCCGACTTCTACCGGGTGAAGTACGGCAAGGCGGCGGAAATCGTGGGGGCCTGTATCCAGGTGCCGGCCTACTTCTCCTGGATCGCGCTGCAGTACCTGGCGCTGGCCCGGATTCTGGAGCTCTACTTCGGCATCCCGCTGGTCGTCGGCATCCTGCTCGTGGCCGCCGTCACGCTCGTCTACACGCTCTTCGGCGGCATGTGGTCGGTGACCCTCACCGATACCGTGCAGATCGTGATCGCGCTGGTGGGCCTCGTGGTGTTGGTGGCCGCGACGCTCTCCGATTCCCGGCTCGGCGACGGCGACCCGATCCGGGGCTTGGCGGTCGTCTACTCCCGCGTGGCCGCGACGCATCCCGACCACCTCCGGCTCGTGCCCGCCGAGGTGAGCCTGGCGGCGATCCTGCCCTGGCTGGCGGCTTGGGCCACGGGCCTGTTCGGCAACATCCCGGGGCAGGACCTGCAGCAGCGGGTGTTCGCCGCCAAGAGCCCGAACACGGCCATGCACGCCTGCATCCTCGCCGGCGTGCTGTATTTCGTGTTCGGCATGATCCCGGTGACGCTGGGACTGGCCTCACTCGTCACCCACCCCGAAGGGGATCTCGACCCGGTCGGCTTCCTGGCCGGCGAGTATCTCTCCCCCGCGATGCTCGTGGTGTTCGTGATCTCGGTGATGTCGATGGTGGTCTCGACCGCGACGAGCGCCGTCCTCGCTCCGGCGACGATCCTCGGCCACAACCTGCTCTCGCGACTCCCCGCCCTGAAGGGCAACGGCCTGCTCCGGGACCGGCTCTGCGTGGTGCTGGTCTCGCTCGGCGGGATCCTGATGGCGATGTGCGGCAAGTCGCTGATGCAGTTGCTCGACGTGGCCCTTTCGATCCAGCTCGCTGCCCTGTTCGTGCCGGTGGTGATGGGCATCTACGGCCGGCCGCGGGGCGTGCTGCCGGGCGTGCTCTCGATGCTCGCGGGATTCGGCGCCTGGCTGGTCACGTTCGGGATCGAGCACCTCGACGGCCGGTTGCCGGAGACCGTGTTCGCGGTCGTCACGACGGTGCCCAGCGACTTCTGGGGCCTGGGCTTCTCGTTCGCGGGCTACGCGCTGGGCCAGGCGATTTTAAGCCGCACGACGCACCGCATCGGGTGACGCGGGCTCCGGGCAGCCCGTGCCATCTCGCCGGACGCTCACCGGGAGGCCAGGGGGTGGAAGCCGGAGGAGCCTGGAGATTTCGCTGAGTTGGCGTCGGAGCGGCAGGGCCGTTCGCGGGAAATATCCCAGCGACGAAGGCTTTCGCCCCCGGCGTCCACGCCGTTTGACGTCATGGGTGGCGCCGACTGCCGGCAAGCTCGCAACCTACCGTGGCTTGAGCGTGGTCAGCCAGGCGACGAGGTCCACGAGTTCCTGCTCGGTCAGCACCGTCGCCAGGTCGGATGGCATCAGCGAGACGGGCTGGCGGACGAGTTCCTCGACGTCGTCCGTCGCCAGCGTCACATCTACGCCGTCGGCGCCGCGGATCACCATGCCGTCGTCGGTCTGCGAGACGAGCAGGCCCGAGAACGACCGGCCGTCCTCCGTGATCGCAGTCCAGGTCTCATAGGCATGGCTGATCGCGGCCGAGGGGGCGAGGATCGACTCGTAGATCGCGACGGGGGAGAGCTTGGCGCCGATCCCGGAGAGGTCGGGCCCCACGGCCTTGCCCTCGCCATTCACCACGTGACACTTGGCGCATGTGCCAGTGCCCGCGAACACCACCCGGCCGGCGGTTGCGTCGCCCTTGCGTTTCACGAGATCGGCCACGGGCGGGAGGCTCGATCCGCCGCGGGCTTTCGGCAGGGGCAGCACCTCGGCGGCAGAACTTCGGACATCGCCCCAGGGACAGGCCGAGATAGCGGCCGCGGCGGTCTCGACGAGCGGGCCGGAGATTTCACCCGCTTTGGCCAGGGCCACCACCCGCTCAGCGCCGTGCTTGCTGCGGGCCAGGCCGCGGATGGCGGCCGACCGCCGTTGCTGCGGCGCTGCCTGGTCGCGGATCGTCGCCTCCAGGACCGCCACGGCCGGCTTGTCGCCCCGGATGCCGAGCACCTCGAGCAGCCTCGCCGCCGGCTCATCGGCGCCCGTGATCGTGGCCGTCAGCGCATCGGCGCCGCCGAGTTCGACCGCGGCCGCGGCCGCGTTCACGGCCAGGGCGTCGTTGGTGCCGGGCGTGGCGGCGAGTTTCACGAGTGTCTCCGTCTGGTCCGTGAGCCGGAACCTGCGGGCGAGGTCGACGAAGGCGGGCGTGCCCGCCACGCGGTCCGCGGCGTCGGCGATCCGCCGGGCGACGGCCGGATCGGCTGCGGCGTCGGCGTCGGCGTCGAGCCTGAGCACGAGCTCCGGCAGCACGACGGCGGCCCGCTCCTCGTCGAAGGCGGCCCGGGCCACGAGGTCGCGGACGGCCGTCGCCACGGCGGCCCGGTCCTGGAAGTCGAGCGCCCGCAGACAGGCGAGCGACTCGTTGGTCGAGGTGGCCGGGTCGCCGATGATCTCGCAGAGCAGCTTTGGCGTGACGGCCGCCCGGCTCCGCCAGACGATCTCGCGGCCAGCCGGCGCCTTCCATCCCTCGCCCACCTCCGCGAGCCAGGCGGCCAGCCGGCCATCCCACTGGCTCTCTCCCGCGAGGCCCGCGGCGCCGTCGGCGCCGATCCCGAGCGCCTCGAGTTCCCAGCGGTCACCGGCCGTGTGCCGCGTGGCGAGCGCGGCCCAGGCCCGGTCGGCCCGCTCGCCGGCGACGCCCTTGAGCGCGAGCGCCGCCTCGCGGCGAACGGCGGGCGAAGCGTCCTCCGTGAGCCTCTCGACCAGCCCGAGCACGTCTCCCTCGACGCGGCGGCAGAGCCGCACCGCCACGATCCGCAGGCTTTCATCGGCGTCGGCCGCGAGCCTCGCGATCCACGCCTCGGCCCGGCCGGGCAGCATCCCGGCCGCCCAGGCGAGGCGGGCCTTGTGCCTCGGCTCGGTCGCCTTGGCGAAGGCGTCGTCGAGCGCTGTGGCCGCGGCGTCGGGCTGCCGTGCGAGCCGCTCGAGCGCCGTGGCCCGGGTGCAGAGGTTGGGGCTCGCGAGCGCCGCCACGCACCCGGCCACCGACGCGAAGTCGTGCTTCGGCACGCTCCACTTCGATCCCGGCGTCGCGATCCGGTAGATCCGCCCCTTCTCCACGTCGCCCATGCCGTGGCCGCCCACGCCGGGGTCGTGCCAGTCGGCCACGACGAGCGATCCGTCGGGAGCCACGCAGACGTCGCTCGGGCGGAACCAGCGGTCGGCCGAGCCGTCGGCCACGGGCTCGATCCGGGCCTCGTAACCGGCGCCGCTTGGCGTGACGGGATAGGCCCGGACCACGTTCGGCCCGGCGTCGCAGTGGATCATCCCGCCGCGAAACCGCTCGGGTAGAAGCGACCCCTCGTAGACACAGATCCCGGTGGGCGAGCCGCCGCCGGTCTGCAGGAGGTTGGGCACCACCCCGGGGTCGTTCTGGTGCCAGTGCCTAAGCGGGATCTCGGGCTCCAGGTTCGTGCGGTCCACCCGCCAGCCGGCCCCGCTTCGCTCGTCCACGTAGCCGTAGTTGCCATGTTCCATCACGAAGTTGATCCGCACGCTCTGGTTGCCGTCGTCGTCGTTGTCGCTCTGCCAAAGCGAGCCGAACGAGTCCACCGCCACCTCGTAGTTGTTGCGGAAGTTGTGGCCGAGCACCTCGAAGTCGGTGCCGTCGGGCTTGCAGCGGAAGACCATGCCCTG
>JBIIYH010000182.1:0-5682 GCA_044346905.1 Pirellulales bacterium | reverse complement strand
CACCGCCGGGCGGGCGGAGGCCGACGCGGGCTAGGAGGTGCCGCCACGACCGTGGCCGGCGCGGCCGACTTGTCCGCCGCTCGCGGCTGCCACTACATTCTGGGGCTTCCTTCACCTCGAGCCACGGGCCGGTCGCCGGTCCTCATTCGTCGTTTCCATGCAACTCCCGATCCCCGCCAGCGCGATTCACCCGCCGACCGCGACCTGCTGCCTGGCCCAGGCCGCCGCGCCCCCGGCCGAGCGGCCGCCGCTGCCGCTTCAGCTCCTGCCGCTGGTGGCGATCGCTGCAGCGGCCTACCTGCTCCTGTTCCGGCCGGAGCGGGAGCGGTTGCGCAAGCAGCAGTCGATGCTCGCTGGCCTCAAGAAAAATGACCGCGTCGTCACCTCGTCGGGCATCTACGGCACCGTCGCGTCGGTCGATGCGGGTGCCGACCGGGTCGTCCTCCGGGTGGACGAATCGGCGAACCTGAAGCTCACCGTCACGGTCGCGAGCATCGCCCGGATCCTCGGCGACGGCGGCGAGACCGGCGAATCCAAACCCTCCTGACGGCCGCCGCGCCGTTCGTCTTCAATCCAACCTGTTTCGAGAGCTTTCATGAATATCGTGTCGTCTGTCGTCGCTCTGTTTGCCGCGGCCGGTGGAGAGGCCGCTGCGACCGTGCCGGCCGGCACGGCCTGGTGGCAGGCTCCCGGAGCCGGCTGGCTGATCGCACTTGCGGTGGTGGCGGGCGCCACGTTGCTCGCCTGGCTGATCGCCAAGGCACTGCGGGTGCCCGACATGTGGGGGCGAATTGCAGCGGTGCTGATCGCGCTGGCCGCCGGCGGGACGATCTGTGGCCTGGGCTGGCCGCCGCGGCTGGGTATCGATCTCAAGGGTGGCCTGATCCTGGTCTACGAGGTGGCGGCGGGCCGCCAGGCGCAGACCCGCGTCGACGACGCCGTCGCCGGGATCGAGCGGATCCTCGCCGCCCAGGACGGCCAGTCCGCCACGCTTGAACGCAAGGGGGCGGGCCGGGTGGCCGTCCGGCTGGCGACCAAGGATCAGGCAGCCCGGGAGGCCTTCCTGGCGGCGATGAAGGAGGCCACGTTCGACCGCGTCTCCGTCAAGGAGGCGAGCCGGACCGACGGCACCGATGCCCTCGAGGTCAGCTACGACCTCGCCCCGCAGTCGGCTCCCGTGCCGATGGACAAACTCGTGGCCGCCGTCAGCCGCCGGGTGAATCCGGGCGGGCAGAAGGAGGTCACCGTCCGGCAGTTCGGCCTCGACCAGATCGAGGTGATCCTCCCCGAGGTCGAGCAGTCGGAGGTCGAGCAGATCAAGAAGATCATCTCCAGCGCCGGCGTGCTCGAGTTCCGGATCGTGGCCAACCGGGCCGACCCGCGGCACCGCACGGCGATCACCCAGGCCGAAGGCTTCCGCGGTCAGACGGTGAGGCTCCAGGGGGAGCCGGCCGCCCGCTGGGTGCGGATCGACCCGGCCAAGATGCCGGTGGACGCCTCGATGGTGACCCGCACGGCCGCCGACGGTGGCGTCGAGGTGCTCGCGATGCTCGACCGGTTCAACGTGACCGGCGGCGACCTGAGTCGCGTCAGCCCGGACATCGACGACGCGTCGCTGGCCCCCTGCGTCAGCTTCCTGCTCAACTCCCGCGGGGCCGCCAAGTTCAGCGTGCTCACCAGCCGCAACCTTCCCGACCCGAACAACGGCCTGACCAGTCGTCTGGGCATCCTGCTCGACGACACGCTTCAGTCGGCCCCGGTGATCCGCAGCACGATCAGCTCCAGCGGCCAGATTACCGGCAACTTCGATCAGCGGGAGGTGGACGAGATCGTCGAGATCCTCAACGCCGGCAGCCTGCCGGCGGCGCTCGAGCGGGAGCCGATCAGCGAGCAGCGGATCAGCGCCCAGCTCGGTGACGACACGATCCGCAGCGCGGGCCAGGCCATGCTCGTCGCCACGATCGTCGTGCTCACCTTCATGCTCGCCTACTACCGGTTCTCGGGGCTGGTGGCCGACCTCGCCGTGCTGATGAACATCGTGCTGGTGGTGGCCCTGATGATCTCGTTCAAGGTCGCCTTTACGCTCGCCGGCCTGGCGGGGCTCGTGCTCTCGGTGGGCATGGCGGTCGATGCCAACGTCTTGATCTACGAGCGGATGCGGGAGGAACTCGACCGCGGGGCGGCGGTGCGGATGGCGATCCGCAACGGCTTCCAGCGGGCCTTCTCCACGATCATCGACTCGAACCTCACCACCCTGATCACGGGCGTGATCTTGTTCGCGATCGGAACGGATCAGCTGAAGGGCTTCGCGATCACGCTGATCCTCGGCCTGGCCCTCAATCTGTTCACGGCGGTGTTCTGCTCCCGGGTGGTGTTCGATCTGGCGGAGCGGTCGGGCTGGCTGCGAAAGCTCTCGATGGGGAGGATCCTGAGCGCCACCAGCCTGCAGTTCGTCCGCTGGGCTCCTGTCGCGGCCGCCATCTCGCTGGCGCTCATCGCGGCCGGGCTGGCGGCGGCGGCCCGCCGGGGCAGCGAGCTCTTTGACATCGACTTCACGGGTGGCACGAGCGTGCAGGTGGAGCTGAAGGAGGGGCAGGAGCTGCCGATCGCCGAGGTGCGGAAGCTCGTCGGCTCAAAGCTCGAGTCGGCGACCGTGAGCGGCGTGGCCGTGGCCGACGAGGCCGCCGGCCGCCGGTTCAAGATCGACACCTCCAACCAGGACGAGCAAGAGGTTGAGCGGCTCCTCCAGGAGGCATTCCCCGGCCGCTTGGCCACCTACGGCATGCAGGTGGGCGTGGTCGGACCGGGGCCCGATGCGGCCCGCGAAGGGGAGGCCAAGCCTGACGAGCCGGCCCGGCTCATGACGAGCGTGCCGCTGACCTTCCCCGAGCGGATCACCGGCAAGGCGCTCACGGCCAAGCTCCAGGAGACGCTGGACGCGGCATCGATCTCGGATGCCGAGTTCGATCTCCAGCCCGCCGAGGGCGGGGCCGGGACGAGCCTGTCCCCCACCCAGCCGCAGCGGCTCTGGATCCTCTCGACCTCGCTCGATCAGGCGACGACCCGATCGCTCGTGGACCGGATGGCCAAGGAACTCGCCGACACGCCGGCCTACCTCTCGGCCAACGCCATCGGCGGCAAGGTGGCCGGCAACACGCGGGTGACAGCGGTCTATGCACTCCTGGCCAGCCTCGCGCTGATCGTGCTCTACGTCTGGGTCCGGTTCCAAAACGTGGCCTTCGGCATCGCGGCAGTCGTGGCCCTGATCCACGACGTACTCGTGGCGCTCGCGGCCCTGGCCTTGAGCCGGTATCTGGCTCCCTTCCTGGGCTGGGCGCAGGTTGACGAGTTTCGGATCAGCCTCGACGTGGTGGCCGCCCTCCTGACGATCGTGGGCTTCTCGATCAACGACACGATCGTGATCTTCGACCGGCTTCGCGAGATTCGCGGCAAGGCGAAGTTCGTGACCGGCGAGATGATCGATCGGGCGGTGAACCAGACCCTCAGCCGTACGATCCTGACCTCCGGCACCGCGCTGTTGGCGGTGCTGGTGCTCTATCTCCTGGGCGGGCCGGGCATTCACGCCTTCGCCTTCACGATGCTCGTGGGCGTGATTTCCGGCACCTACAGCACGGTCTACATCGCGGCCCCGCTCGTGCTCTGGCTGCAGCATCGCTTCGGGCTGGCCGCGGCGTCGGAGCGGACCGTGCCCCAGCCCGCCTGATCCGGATCGCTTCGGCAGATCACTTGGGCGACCTTGCGGGCCGGGCAAAGCCTGCCGCGCTTCCGCGGGAGACGCGGCCCGCCTGCGGCCGGAACAGGTGGCATGCTTGCTTGGCGGCCCGGTTTCCCGTGTGGCGACCTCCGGACCGGCGGCCGCCGGGAGGATCCATATGGAAGGCTTGGCCCGCAGTGTGCGTCTGATCATCGGCCTCGGCATGGTCGCGGCCGGCACGACGCTCGCCGCCCCCACGGGGCTGGTCTTGGCGGATTGGGCCCGGAGCCAAGGCGGCCAGTCGTCGCCCGCGAGCCCCGCGGCCCGCCCGGTCGCCGAGGGACCGACGTCCTGGGAGGGCCTGCCCGGCCAGGCGATGCCGGTCGCGGCCGTGCAGCCCGGCCCGCCGGCAGGCTGGATCCCCGAGGCCCGGCCTGCAGCCGGAGTGGCCGCCGCGGAACTTCGAATCGACTACCAGCCGCCCGTCCCGCCGGCCCCGCTGCCGCCGCCGGCCGGCGGCCTTGCCGCCGCCGGGCCCGATCTCTCGGTTGCCTATCGGTCGACCCTCGAGACGCCGCCGCCTCCGCTCATCGACGGCCAGCGGCCGCCGCCGCTGGCCGTCGGCTGGACCGTGCGGGGCAGTCGCGATGCCGGGGCCGGCCCCGCGCCGTCGTCGCCTCCCACCGCGACCTATCGCGTCCGGGACGGGGACGACCTGACCGCGATTGCGACCCGCTTCTACGGCACGCCGGCGGCCGCCCGGTTGATCTGGGAGGCGAATCGCGGCCGGCTGACCGACCCGGCGATCCTGCCGATCGGACAGGAACTGGTCCTGCCCCCCTCGGCTGCGGCCGGCACCGGCCAGCTCGAGCCCGCCGTCGGCCATCATGGCGTACCGTCGCCTCCGCCGGCGGCCGGCGGCCCCTCGTGGCTGGGCTCCCCATCCTGAGCGGCCGCGGCGTCAGCGGCGACCGGTCGTGACGTTGATGAAGGTCAGGATCAGCCGGGCCGGATCGGGCTGGCGGGCGTCCGCCGAGCGGGCGGCGGCCAGCTTGTCGCGAGCAAGCCGCCCGCCGAGCTTGATCAGCCACAGCGAGGCTTCGCTGTCCTTGGCGGGCGACGTATTCCGCCGGGCCTCGGCATCGTAGAGCCGGCTGTCGAACCACGCAGTCGGCCGGTTGCGCTTCAGCTGGTCAAAAACCTTGGTCCCATCGCCGTCGTCGCCCCCGCTGATCACCATGATCGGCAGCGTCGTCCTGAGCGGCTCGAGGGCGAGTGTCTTGCCGATCGAAAATCCCTTCGTGACGAAGGCTGGATCGATCAACACCAGTCCCTTGACATGGCCCCCCTGCGGTCCGCTCGCGATCGGCGGCCAGGCGGCATCCTGGACCGCCCAGGTCGCCGCCACGGTCGCCCCGAGGCCGGAGCCCACCAGATACAGGTTGTCGAGGTCGAGGGCCCCTTGGTCGGCCCGCTGCTTGATCCAGTTTCGGACCACCTCCAGGTCGCCGCGGATGGCAGACTGGTCTCGAACCCGCCCCCCCCCGCTCGCCGTCATGGCCGCAAAGTCGCCGCTCTTGAGCAGGGCCGACTGCCCCGTCTCTCCGGCCACCCGGGCGAGCTTGTCGAGCTCGCTCTTGCCATGGCCCCGCAGGTCGGGGGCGACCACGTTGCAGCCGGCCTCCTGAAGTGCCTTGGCGAGCGGTTCGACGGTCTCGTGAGACCCGCCCAGGTCGTGCACCACCACCACGGTCGCCACCGGTTCGACGTCGCTGGCCACCCCGTAGAACCAGGCGGCGATCGCGACGCCGTCGGTGGTCGGGAGCGTGAGCACCTGCGGGGGAGGTGGCGGGGCCGGCTCATCCTCCTTGCCTGGCGGTTCCGCGGCGGTGGAGGCGGCCGCCAGGCAGGCCGCAGCCAGCAGTGCGAGGCTCCACGGGCCTACCCGGCTCCACGGGCCTACCCGG
>JBIIYH010000035.1:0-16974 GCA_044346905.1 Pirellulales bacterium | reverse complement strand
GGCTCCACGGGCCTACCCGGCTCCACGGGCCTACCCGGGACGAGAACCACTCCCTGACGGGGAAAGACGGCTGGTCGGTCCGCATGGGATCGCTCCGGGGGGCGAAAAAAGGGGGCTACCGCAAGCCCGCGGGCCCAGGGAATAGAATATCGCTTGTCAACCGAAGAAATCCATGCCTGTGGCGGTGGTCGCGGCAGGCTCAGCAGTTGTATTCTCCCGACTCCGGCCAGTGATTGATCCGCCGGCTTGCCGAACGAGGTCGAGCGATGGGCATGTTGGACGAAGCACGCCGGCGGCTCCGGGAGTACACCGGGGAGGACGAGACGCCGCTCGACGGTGACACGCCCGCCTGGGCCGTGAGTCTCGTGATCCACGTGGCCGTGCTGCTCACGCTGGCGGTTGCCGGCCTGGGAACGGTTTCCCAGCCATCCAAGCCGATCGCCGTGATCGAGGCCCCGGTCGAGGAGGAACAGGAGATCCTGGAGATCCCCCGCGAGGTCACGCTCGACGAACCGCTCGAGGTAGACCCGGGCAGCCAGAGCGACCAGGGATTCGAATCGGCTGAATCACTGGCGCAGGAAGTGTCCGACGTCTCGGTCGTCGCGGTCGAACTGCCCGAACTGGCCGGCGACGAGGTTTCGCTCGAGCCGATCGACGATCCGACGACCGGACTCAACTTCTCCGAGCACCTCTCGGTCAAGGGGGCGGCCGGGGTGGGTACGACCGGAGCCAGCGGCGCGGTCGATCGGCTCACCCTGGAGATCGCGGCCTCGCTCGAGCAACGATCCACCGTCGTGTGCTGGGTGTTTGACCAGTCGGTGAGCCTCGCCGGCCAACGCAAGGAGATCGCCTCCCGGCTGGAGCGGGTGTTTCATGAGCTCGGGGTCACGACCGCGGGGCAGTCCAACGACCTCTGGAACCTGGTCTACGGCTACGGCCAGCGGGTCGCGCCCGTGATCGACAAGCCGACACGGGAAGTCGCCGAGGTCGTGGCGGCGATCAATCGGATCCCGATCGACGAGTCGGGACTCGAGATGACGTTCACGGCGATCGCCGAGGCGGCCAAGAAAGCCAAGCAGGTGCGGCTCTCCGGCTCGGATCGCCGCAACGTGATGATCATCGTGTTCACCGACGAGGTGGGCAACGACGAGCAGCATGCCGACGCGGTCGCGGCATTCTGCCGGGCTCAGGCGATGCGGGTGTTCGTGGTGGGGGTGCCCGCGCCCTTCGGTCGCCGGCAGGTAAAGATGAAGTTCGTCGAGTTCGATCCCCAGTTTGCGGCCGACGAGCAGTGGGCCGTCGTGGAGCAGGGGCCGGAGTCGCTGTACCCCGAGTTCGTCGATGTCCGGCCGCGGAATGCGCCCGACGAGCCGATCGATTCCGGATTCGGACCGTTCAGCCTGTCGAAGCTCTGCGCGGAGACAGGCGGCATCTATTTCGCAGTCCACGCCAATCGGGGGGCGCGCGGCCGGGTCGGCGATGCCGCCACGGCACCGATGGCCTCCCAACTCCGCTACTTCTTCGACCCCGAGGTGATGCGCCGCTATCGCCCCGACTACCTCCCGCAGGCCCAGATCGACCGGATGCTCGCCGACAACAAGGCGAAGGCGGCGCTCGTACAGGCGGCGAAGGCCGCGCAGCTGAGCCCGATGGACTCTCCCGTGATGCGGTTTCCCCGCGAGGACGACGGCAAGCTCGCCCTGCTCTTGGGCGAGGCCCAGAAGAAAGCCGCGGTCCTGGAACCCAAGATCGACTCCCTGTACGGCGTCCTGTCGGCCGGCGTGCCCGACCGGGCCAAGATCAGCGCCGACGACAAGCGCTGGCAGGCCGGCTTCGATCTGGCCCTGGGTCGGGTGCTTGCCCTCAAGGTGCGGACCAACGCCTACAACATCATGCTCGCCCAGGCGAAGTCGGGGATGAAGTTCAAGAACTCGAAGAATGACACCTGGATCCTGGACCCGTCGGATGACGTCTCCCGGGTGGGTTCACAGACCGAGCGGCTGGCAACCCAGGCGGCCGAACTGCTGCGGCGGGTGGTCGCCGAGCATCCCGGCACGCCCTGGGCGCAGATGGCGGCCGAGGAACTGAGGACACCGCTGGGCTACTCGTGGGCGGAGACCTACACGGGCGTCAACGCCCCGAAGCCCGGTGCCGGCAACGGCAATCCCAACCTGGGCGACGACCAGAAGCGGATGCTCGCCCCGCCGCAGCCGAAGCGCGATCTGAAGAAGATCTGAGTCCTTGTCCCGGGGCGTTGAAACCCGCCGGCGGTCCGCGAGCGCGTGCCGCACCGATCGGCTCATCGCGCGGGCTCGCTTGGCAAATGGCGCAGGCTGTAGGGTTCGGGGGGCCTGATGGAACCCTGGCGGTACGGGGGGCGGTGGCCCGGTTCCTGGCCTCGGGCGTGCCGATACCCCCCTTGTCGCTTCAGGTGTGAGATCGTTTCCCTCGGCGTTGGACATCGATGCCCCGTACCGGTCACTCCCTTGGCCACTGTCGTGGCCCGCGCCGGACGAACCGGGTGATTCGGCTGGGCGTCGCGGTGGCCGCCGGGGCGGCCTTCCTGGCGGCGATCTGGCCCCTCGAGGGGGCGCCTCCGACACGCGGCCGGGCGGCGCGGTTCTTCGAGACTCTCGTGAGGCCGCGGCCCGAGCCGACCCCGGAGTTCATCGCCCTGCCGACGCCTCCGGCGGAAGCCGACGTGGATCGGCTCGCCGCCGAGAAAAAGGCCCGCCAGGCATCCCCGCCGGCTGGCGATCCCGCCCCGGGCCGGGCGTCGGCCGTCCCGTCCCAGCTGCCGCGTTGGGATGAGGCAACGTCGTTCGCAGAGGCGGCCGGCACGACGGCGGGCAAGATCCTCGCCGCTGCGACCGACCCCGACTATCGCCCGGTCCGCCGGCCTCCGCAGACCGTGACCGTCTCATCACCGGCCGGAGGGCGGGCGACCCCGCCCCTGGTGGTCACCCGGCTCCAGCCCTCCGGCATGTCGCCGCCGCAGACCGCCCGGTTTCAGCGGCTGCGGAAGGCGATCGACCAGACGCTCGGCATCTACCGCCGGCGGCCGCTCAACACCGCCCAGCACACGCCCTGGGAGGTGATGCATGGCTTCATCGCCTTCGGGGTGCCCACTCAGGTGCGGGTGGGGGGGCCGGCGGGAGATCTCGTGAGTGCCATCGGCTGGTCGAACATGGGAGGCAAATGCCGCGGCCAAACGATGCTCACGACCAGCGGCGGCCGCCTCGTCGCGCTCAAGGGATACTTCGGCGTCCAGGGCCACTCCGCCCAATATCTCGCGATCCTGGCTCAGTGCCGGGTGGCGGCCAGTTCGCCGATCACGGTCGAAGGCCGGCAGTTCACGGTCGCCGACCTGATCGAGGAGGAGAAGCTCGCCTGCAAGCCGGCCACGGAACTCACCTTCTCGCTGATCGCCCTGGCCCACTACCTCCCCACGGATGCCACCTGGACCAGCCGCGACGGTGAAAAGTGGTCGCTGGACCGACTCGTCGAAGAGGAGATCGTGCAGCCGATCCGCGGCGCTCCCTGCGGCGGCACGCATCGGCTGTTCGGCCTCTCCTATGGCTGCCAGCGGCGGCTGCGGCTCACCGGGCAACTCGACGGCGTCTACCTCCGGGCCGACCGCTATGTTCGCGACTTCCAGAACTTCACGCTCTCGAAGCTGCGGAACGCCGACGGCTCGTTCAGCACGGAATGGTTCAAGTACGCAGCCGATCGCGAGGACGACGTCGATCGCAAGATCCAGACCACCGGGCACATCCTGGAGTGGCTCGTGTCGTCGCTCGACCAGGAGCAGCTTTACGATCCGCGGGTCGTGGCGGCGGCCGAGTTCCTCTGCCGGACCCTGTCTCGGGAGCCGTCTCGGGAGTGGAAACTCGGCCCCCTGGGCCACGCCCTTCACGCCCTCAACATCTACCAGGAGCGGGCCTGGGGCGTGGTCTTGCCGGGCGGAATCGCGGCCTACCACGGCCCGATGAAGGCCGCCACCGAGCCGGCGGTGATGGCCGAGAAGCCCGCGGAAGCCGACGGCTCGCGTCGGTAGCGGACGGCCCGGTCCGGACCTCGACCGCCGCCCATGGCTTCCCGTCGCGGGCGACCTGCTTGAACGGCCGGCACGGCCCGCGTACGCTTCCCCCGCGGGCGCTTTTGGTCGGGCGCACGGAGACCGTCAGGCGGCCGGATCGGCGTCCCCTCCCGTGTCGGCAAACCCCGCGCGTGGAGTGCTTTGATGTCAGCGGGCGACGGCAGGCCGCAGTTCGAAAAGCTGCTCGAGGCGGCGGTGCGTCTCTACGAGGCGACCGCCGCTGAGGCGGTGCTCGTGCTCGTCGAGGAGCGGCTCGACTGGGGGCATCTCCGGGCGCTGACGGCCGCCGTTCCGCTGCTGGTGGCGGCCGACGACGAGGCCCACCTGGTGGGGGCCGCCGAGCAGGGCCTGCGACTCGTGTCACTCGACGTGGCCGGCCTGCCCGTCCACGAGCGGCTCGCTCAGGCGCTGCTCGAGGCCGTGGCGGCCGAACTCGTGGCGCCGGAAGCACAGGTGGTCGCCCTCTACAGCGGATTCGAGGCCGACACCATCGACTCGGTCAGCCTCGTTCGACTGGCGGAGCACCTCGGTCAGCTCACCGTCCGCGACCTGCGAAACCTCGAGACGAAGGTGCCGCTCGAGACGCTCAAGCTCGTGGTCGACCTGGCCCTCGAGATCGGCCGCGAGGGCCGGGAGGGCAAGCCGGTGGGCACGCTGTTCGTGGTGGGCGATCACCGGAAGGTGATCCAGGCCAGCCACTCGGCCGGCTTCGACCCCGTCCGTGGCTACAGCCGCTCGGAGCGGCGGCTGACCGATCCCAGGGTCCGCGAGGGCATCAAGGAGATCGCCCAGCTCGACGGCGCGTTCGTGATCGGCGCCGACGGCACGGTCGAGGCGGCGGCCCGCTACATCGACGCCTCGGCCGAGAACGTCTCGGTGGCCAAGGGCCTGGGCGCCCGCCACTGGGCCGCGGCCGCGGTCACCCGCCGCACCAAGAGCGTGGCCGTGGCAGTGAGCGAGACGAGCGGCACCGTGCGGATCTTCCACGACGGCGAGGTGGTGCTGCGGATCGAGCCCTTCCGCCGGGCGATGAAGTGGAAGGACTTCGAGTACGAGCCGCCCAGCGGCGAGTGACAGGCTTTTGGGTGCGGGCCAGCCGCCGCGGTAGGCTGGCGACTCCGTCAGGAGTTGCCCGCGCGTGCCCGATCCGACCACCACCGCCCCCGACCTCGCCGGCAAGACGGTGTTCGCCGTGGATCTGCTGTCGCGGGCCTACCAGCTCTTTCACGCGCTGCCTGAGATGACGGCGCCCGACGGCCGGCCCGTGTCGGTGGTGTTCGGCCTGGTACGCGACCTGCTCGACATCGTCGAGAAGAAGCGGCCCGATTATCTGTTCTGCGGGATGGACGCGGCCGGCCCCACCTTCCGGCACGAAAAGTTCGAGGCCTACAAGGCCAACCGGGCGGAGATGCCCACCGACCTCGTGCCCCAGATCCCGCTCGTCCGGCGGCTCCTCGACGTGATGGGCATCCCCTGCCTGGAACTGGCCGGCTACGAGGCCGATGACGTGCTGGCGACCCTCGCCACGCGGACGGTCGCCGCCGGAGGGGAGTGCACGATCGCCACCAGCGACAAGGATGCCCGCCAGCTGATCGGCGACCATGTGCGGCTCTTGAACCTGCGGAACAACGCGATGATCGGCGCGGCTGAGCTCGAGGCGGAGTGGGGCATCCGGCCCGACCAGGTGGTCGATTTCCTGTCGCTCGTGGGCGACAGCGTCGACAACGTGCCGGGGGTGCCAGGCATCGGCCCCAAGATCGCCGGCGAACTGCTGCAGAAGTTCGGCACGCTCGACGAACTGCTGGCCAACGTGGAGGGCGTCGCGGGGGCCAAGCGACGGGAAAATCTCGTCGCCCACGCCGACACGGCCCGCGCCGGCCGCGAACTGATCAGGCTCGAGGCCGACGTGCCGCTCGAGATCCCGTGGGAGGCCGGGCGGCGGCACGAGCCCGATGCCGACGCCCTCGCCGAGCTGCTCCGCGAGTTCGGGTTTCGCAGCCTGCTCGGCCGGGTGAAGGGGGCTGCTTCCAAGCCGGCTGCGCAGCCTGCAGCGCCGCCGGTCCGCAAGCCCGCCCGATCGGGCACGCTCTTCGACATGAGTGACGATGGGGAAGCCGAGCCCGTCGCCGCGGCCAGCGCGGAGATCGTCGCGGCGGCCGACGACGCGGCGGCCGCCGCCCTGGTCGCGCGGCTGCGGCCGCTCGCGCCGCTGGTGGTCTGCGTCGCGCTGCCCGCCCAGGCCACACCCATGACGCGGCCGCTGGGCCTGGCGCTGGCCGGAGGCGATCTGGTCGCGTGGTTCACCGCGGGGCAGCTCGCTGGCTGCGAGCCGCTTCGCGAACTGCTCACCGACGCGGGCGTCGCCAAGCAAGGCCACGACCTCAAGCGGCACGACGTCGCTGTCCGCACGCTCGGGCTCGCGCTTGGCGGCCGGTCGTTCGACACGCTGCTGGCCGCCTATCTGCTCGAGGCGGGCGAGCGGAACCTCGGCCTCGCCGAAACCTGCCGGCGGCACGGGCTCGGCGGCGTGGTGCCCGGCGACGCCGCCGCGGAGGCCGCCTTCGAGCGGCCGGGCGACCCGGCCTCCGCGGCGACCCACTGCCGGGCCGTGGCGGAGCTCGCCCGCGTGCTGCCGACGCCGCTCCAGGAGGCCGGCCTGATGCCGCTCTTCGCCGACCTCGAGCTGCCGCTGGCCGGCCTGCTCGCCGAGATGGAGTGTCGCGGCGTGCGGATCGACGAGCGGGTGTTGGCAACGCTCTCGGCCGAGTATGCGGCCCGCCTCGCCGCGCTCGAGGAGGAGATCCAGTCGCTGGCCGGCCACACCTTCCTGATCGCCTCGCCCGTGCAGGTGCGGACCGTGCTCTTCGACGAGCTCGGGCTGCCGGTCGTGAAGCGCACGAAGACGGGCCCGAGCACCGACGCGGAGGTGCTCGAGGAGCTCGCCCCGCTCCACCCGCTGCCCGCGAAGCTGCTCGAGCACCGCAAGTATGCGAAGCTCAAGAGCACCTACGTCGATGCGTTGCCGGCCCTCGTCGATCCCGGCACCGGCCGGATCCACACCACCTTCAACCAGACCGTCACCGCCACGGGCCGGCTGAGCTCGAGCGACCCGAACCTCCAAAACATCCCGATCCGCACCGAGGAGGGGCAGCAGATCAGGGCCGCTTTCATTCCCGGTGAGCCGGGCTGGCGGTTCGTGGCGGCCGACTACTCCCAGATCGAACTCCGGGTCTTGGCCCACCTCTCGGGCGACGCCGCCATGAAGGAGGCCTTCGCCTCGGGGGAAGACATCCATGTGCGCACGGCCGCGGCGGTGCACGGCGTCGTGCCGGCCGACGTGACCGATGCGATGCGGCGGACGGCCAAGGCGGTGAACTTCGGGATCCTCTACGGCCAGAGCGGCTTCGGCCTGGGCAAGAGTCTCGGCATCCCGCAGGCCGAGGCCGCGGCCTTCATCGCCGCCTACCTGGCCGCCTTCGCGGGTGCGGCCGCCTTCATGGACGACGTGCTCGACCGCTGTCGCCGCGACGGGCACGTGACCACGATTCTCGGCCGCCGCCGAGCGATCACCGGAGTCCGCGAGCGGGCGAAGCGCAGGAATGCGGCCGGGGTGCCGGCCCTGACGCTCCCCGAGCGGACGGCCGTCAACACCGTCGTGCAGGGCTCGGCCGCCGACCTGATCAAGCTGGCGATGCTGCGGGTGGAGGACCGCCTGCGGGCCGACCGGCTCCAGGCGGCGATCGTGCTGCAGATCCATGACGAACTCCTGCTCGAGGCGCCGGAGGCCGAGGTGGCGGCGGTCGAGCCGCTGGTCGTGGCCGAGATGAAGGGGGCGCTGACGCTCACCGTTCCCCTCGAGGTCTCGGTGAGCCACGGGGCGACCTGGGCGGAGTGCGAGTGATGATCGTCGTGGGGCTCGTGGGAAAGATCGGGGCCGGCAAATCCACCGTCGCCCGGGCGATGGCCGACCTGGGGGCGGAGGTGATCGACGCCGATCGCATCGCCCACGACGTGCTCTCCGAGCCCGAGGTCGCGGCGGCGATCGTGGCCCGGTATGGCGGCGAGCTGCTCGACGCCGCGGGTGCCATCCGCCGGCCGGTGTTGGCAGACCTGGTCTTCGGCCCCACGCCGGCCCACGACGCGGCGCTCGCCGCTCTGGAGGCGATCGTGCATCCCCTTGTCCGGCGGCGGATCGACGAGCGGCTGGCGGCAATCGCGGCGGAGCAGCCGGTCGGCGAGCGGACCGTGGTCGTCCTGGACGTCCCGCTCCTGATGCAGGTCGGCTGGGACGCACGCTGCGATCGGCTGGTGGAGGTGGTCTGCGACGAGGCCGAGCGCCGCCGCCGGCTCGATCGCCGTGGCTGGCCGGAGCCGCAGCGGCGGGCCAGGGAGCGGGCCTGGGAACGCGGCTACCGGTCCCCGCCGCCTGGAAAAACGCTCGCCGTGGATGCTTCCCGGGATCCCGCCTATACTCGGCAGCAAGCCGGGAAAGCCTTCGCGGAACTCCGTCGCTGCTCGTGAGCGATGCGGTCTTCGGGGGGTTCCCTGTTCCCGCCTGGGGTTTTCCTTTTCGCCTCCTGCCGCCGCGTTCCCGTCGCTCGCGCGCGACGGGTTCGGTGTTCTCCTTTCGCGTCTGCTTTCCTCCCCTCCCAATCCCGTCCCCTTCCGGTTTGCCCGCCGCGGGCCAGCGAGGTTTTCATGACCGACCCCAGCGCCGAGTCAGCGTCACCCGAGGTGGAACGCGAGCCGATGAGCATCGCGGAGGAGATCGCCGAGGAGGTTCGGGACGGCCTCGACGTCACGAGCCATTACGAGGCCCTCAAGAAGGGCGACCCCTCGATTGCCAGCCTCCAGCAGCTCTCGATGCAGGAACTCGTGGAGCTGGCCCGGCAGGAGCAGATCGGCGACGTGACCGGCGCCAAGAAGCAGGATCTGGTGTTCCGGATCCTCAAGGAGCGGATCAAGCTCAACGGGTTGATGTTCGGCGAGGGCACGCTCGAGATCCTGCCCGACGGATTCGGCTTTCTCCGCAGCCCCGACTACCACTACCTCTCCTGCCCCGACGACATCTACGTTTCCCCGAGCCAGATCCGCCGGTTCGGGCTCCGCAACGGGATGAGCGTGGCCGGCCAGATCCGGCCGCCGAAGGAGAGCGAGCGGTACTTCGCGCTGTTGCGGGTCGAGGCGATCAACGGAGAGGATCCGGCCAAACTCACGACGCGGGTGTTCTTCGACGAGCTCACGCCGCTGCATCCCGACGAGCGGATCCAACTGGAGACGACCGCCGAGGAGATCTCCACGCGGGTGGTGGATCTCGTGGTGCCGATCGGCTTCGGCCAGCGGGGGCTGATCGTGAGCCCGCCGCGGGCCGGCAAGACGATCCTCTTGCAGAAGATGGCCAAGGCGGTGCTCGCCAACTATCCCGAGGCCTACGTCTTCATGCTCCTGATCGACGAGCGGCCCGAGGAAGTCACCGACATGGAGCGGCAGGTGAAGGGGCCTTCCTGCGAGGTGATCAGTTCGACCTTCGACGAGAACTCTGCCCGCCACGTGCAGGTGGCCGACATGGTGCTCGAAAAGGCCAAACGACTCGTCGAGTATGGCCGCGACGTGGTGATCTTCCTGGATTCCATCACCCGCCTGGCCCGGGCCTGGAACTCGGAGGTGCCCAACTCCGGCAAGATCCTCTCCGGCGGCGTCGATTCCAACGCCCTGCAGCGGCCCAAGCGATTCTTCGGCAGCGCCCGCAAGGTGGAGCAGGGGGGCTCGCTGACGATCATCGCCACGGCCCTGGTGGACACCGGCAGCCGGATGGACGACGTGATCTTCGAGGAGTTCAAGGGCACGGGCAACCTCGAGATCGTGCTCGACCGGCGGCTGGTGGACAAGCGGATCTATCCGGCCATCGACATCAACCGCTCGGGCACCCGCCGCGAGGAGATGCTGCTCGAGCCCGACGAGTACCGCCGGATCTGCGTGCTCCGGCGGGTGCTCACCGACATGAATCCGACCGACGCCATGGAGTTGCTCGTCAATCGACTCTCCAAGACGAAGTCGAATGCCGAGTTCCTCGCCAGCCTCAAGTCCTGACGCGGCCTGAAAGCCGCTTCTCGAGTCCGTAACCGGAAAGCCACGAGCCGGATGAAGAACGGTTTGCACCGCACCATCGAGGGTTCTCCCGCCCGGCTTCCGGAGGGGAGTCGGGTGGCCGTGGTGGTCGCCCGCTGGAACGAGCCGATCACCCGTCGGCTGCTCGAGGCTGCGGTCGCCCGGCTGCGGGCCGCGGGCCTGCCCGCCGAGGGCCTCGACGTGGCCTGGGTGCCGGGCTCGTTCGAGCTGCCGCTGGCCGCCGACCGGCTGGCCGCCGCCGGCCGCTATGCCGCCGTTGTCTGCCTGGGAGCGATCATCAAGGGAGAGACGATCCACGACCGCGTGATCGCCGCCGCCGTCGCCGCGGGCATCGAGGCGACGGGCCGGGCCCACGGCCTGCCGGTGATCTTCGGCATCCTCACCTGCGACACCCTCGCCCAGGCGCTGGCCCGGGCGGGAGGCTCGGAGGCCGACGGGTTCACCGGCAACAAGGGGGCGGAGTCCGCGGACGCCGCGGTCGAGATGATCGGCCTGTTGGCGGCGATCGCCGGCGCCGGGGGCCGCGTCGCATGAGCCGCCGCAGCCGGGCCCGCGAGGTGGCCCTCCAGAGCCTGTACCAGCTCGACCTGGCCGGCGAGCGGCGGCCCAGCGCGGAACGGCTGACGGCGATCCATCGCTTTCACCGCGGCCGGCTCCGGTCGGGGCCGCTGGTTGAGTTCGCCGACGCGCTCGTGGCGGGCGTGCTCGAGCACCGCGACGCGCTGGACGAGCTGGTCGAGTCGCGGTCGGCCAACTGGCGGCTCGCCCGGATGGCGGCCACCGACCGGGCGGTGCTCAGGATCGCAGCCTTCGAGCTCGGCCACACCGACACGCCCCCCGCGGTCGTCGCAGACGAGGCGATCGAGCTGGCCCGCCGGTATGGCGGCGAATCCTCGCCCCGGTTCGTGGCCGGGATCCTCGGCGGGCTCGTGGCCGACGCCACGGTGCAGGCCGACGCCGCGCCGCAGGCCGACACCAGCACACAGGAGACCTGAGATGGGCTTTCTCGACCGGCTCAAGGCGGGCCTCGCCAAGACCGCCAAGGTGCTCTCGACCGACGTCCGCGACCTGTTCAAGCGGGAGGGGCGGCTGGTCGACGACGAGTTCCTGGCCGAGCTCCGAGCCGCGCTCGTGAAGACCGACATGGGGCCGTCCGCCGCCGAGGCGATCGTGGCCGACGTCGGCACGCGGCTGCGGTCCCGCGTGGTCGAGCCGAAGGCCGTGCTCGACAGCATCCGTTCACAGCTGCTCGAGCGGCTCCGGCCGGCCGAGGCGGGGCTGGCCACGGCCGCGAGCGGGCCGACGGTGATCCTCGTCACCGGCGTCAACGGCTCCGGGAAGACGACCTCGATCGCCAAGCTCGCCCGCCTGTTCACCCGCGAGGGGAAGCGGGTGGTGCTCGGGGCCGGCGACACGTTCCGGGCGGCGGCCGTCGAGCAGCTGGCGATGTGGGCCGGCCGCGTGGGGGCCGAGATCGTCCGCGGCGAGACCGGCAGCGATCCGGCGAGCATCGCCCACCGGGCGGTGGCCCGGGCGCTCGAGGGGGGCTTCGACATTTGCATCGTGGACACCGCCGGCCGGCTGCAGACGCAGTCGAACCTGATGCAGGAGCTCGGCAAGATTCGCCGCGTGATCGCCAAGCAGATCCCCGACGCGCCGCACGAGACGCTCTTGGTGATCGATGCCACCGCCGGTCAAAACGCCCTCTCGCAGGCCAAGGGCTTTCGTGAGGCCGCCGGCTGCACCGGGATCGTGCTGGCCAAGCTCGACGGCTCGGCCCGCGGGGGCGTGATCGTGCCGGTGGCGGAGCAGTTTGGCCTGCCGGTCAAGTTCGTGGGCCTGGGGGAGGGAGCCGACGACCTCGAGCCCTTCTCGCCCGACCAGTTTCTCGAGGCGCTCCTCTCCGGCGCCCTCGCCGAGGCCTGAGCGTTCGCTCCGCTGCCTGACCGGCAGGGTTTGCCGGGGCGCCGGTCCGGTTCCGCAGACCTTGCGGCTTGCCAGAGGAACTCGACTTTCCGGTGGGCAGGCGGGCCGATGCATGCCAACAGGCGGGGGGAGGATCTTGGCTGCGGGCACGCACTTGGCGGGGCGTGCGCGGGGTCGCTTTTTCCCCGGACCGGAACGCCACGTGGACCGCGCCGGATGCGGCCTGCATTTTTTCATAACCACGCATTGGGAGCACCCCAGACCATGCGATTCGCCAAGTTCAAGCTGCCCCTGTGGGTGGCCGGAGGCCTGCTGACGGCCACCGCCACCTCCGCCACCGCGGCCGAGCAAGTCCAGCTCGACCCGAGCCTCTACACCCAGGTCGCCCAGGCCGACGTGCCGTCGGCCCCGGTGCCCGTGATTCCGAACGTCCCTGAGGAGGACGCCTACCAGATGCGGGCCCTGCCGCCGCAGGAGGCCGCCGCCGAGGTCGAGGAGGGTCCCACCCGCTACCTCGAGCTCGACGCGCTGACGAGCCGTGGGATCAACACCTACGGCTGGATCAACGCCGGGATCGGCGCCAACAACTGGGGTGCTCCCTGGAACGGCCCGATCACGTTCAACGACCGGGCCTGGCAGGGCCAGATGAACCAGCTTTATCTCGTCAACGAGAAGGTGCTGGATCTGGACGCCAACACCTGGGACTGGGGTGGTCGCGTCGACCTCCTCTACGGCACCGACTACATCTTCACGACGGCCCGCGGCCTCGACGGCAACCTGTTCTACCAGCCGAATGCGGCCGGAGCCGGTGGTGCGCCGAGCTGGGGCAACAAGTACTACGGTCTCGCCCTGCCGCAGATGTACGGCGAGCTCGGGTATGGCGACCATGCCGTGAAGTTCGGGCACTTCTACACGATCATCGGGTATGAGGTTGTGCCGGCGATCGGCAACTTCTTCTACACCCACGCCTACACGATGCAGTACGGCGAGCCGTTCACCCATACCGGCATCCTCGATGTCTGGACGGTGAACGACCAGCTGACTGTGTACGGCGGCATCACCAACGGCTGGGATAACTACAGCGACCCGATCAACTACTTCGGGATCGCCAACCCCGGCTACCCGGGCGCCAATAGCAATGCGGCGTTCTTGGGCGGTGCGACGATGAAGAGCTCCGACGAGAGTCAGGCCCTGACGATGACCGTGTCGAGCGGCAACGAGATCGGGTCGTTTGTTGCAGCGGGTGGGCCTGCCAACATCGGCAACCGCTCGATTCTCAGCACCGTGTACATCAACGAGCTGTCCGACAAGCTGACCTACGTTCTGCAGAACGACAACGGCTGGCAGTTCAACGCCAACACGGTCGACACGCTGAACCAGGCCCAGCCCGGAACGGCTCTCTGGTACGGCATCAACCAGTACATGTTCTACACCTTCAGCGACAACGTGGTGGGTGGCATGCGGCTGGAGTGGTTCCGCGACAACAACGGCTACCGCGTGATCAACCCGATCCGCAACGCGCTGTTCGGCGGACCGTTCGCGGGCGGCTATCAGGGCAACTTCTGGCAGGCCACGTGGGGCCTCAACTGGAAGCCCCAGGGCAGCCGCAACTGGATCATCCGTCCCGAGTTGCGGTACGACTGGTACTCGCCGGACAAGGCGGGTGGCCCGCTGCCCTTCGGCCGGAACGACCAGTACGGCCAGTTCTACGGCGGCTGCGACGCGATCTGGCAGTTCTAAATGTCCCGCCGGCGGGGCCATCCATGGCCCCCGGCCAGGCATCGAGCGTGAAAGCGGGGCCCACCGAAACCGGTGGGCCCCGCCGCGTTTGAGACCGCGACCTGGCCCAGCCGGCTTCATCGAGGCAGCCCGCGTCTGGGCGCACTCCGGATGCCCCTCGGTCGAGTTTCCGAAGGGGGATCGTTTGTCGTAAGTCGAGCCGCCACGTCCCGACGAGTGAGTCTGGGGTGTCTGCGTAACCCGCGTAAGCCGCGGAGTTTTACAGGTTGGGCCCGCGCGGCTAGCCTTTCGGCCGAGTTTTGGCCCATCAACCCTCGCGGGGCGGATCGTGTCCGCCCGATGAAATGAGGGTGAGGGCGGCCCGGAGGCAAACGGCGATGAGTATGACGCGCGACACGGCTCGAATGCAGATCAAGCAGTTGCTAGCCCAGATGGTCGGACGTTCGGCCCTGGCCATGTTTCTGGCCCTGTTTGCCGTGGTGAGTCGCGGTGAAACCCGCTGGCTGACCGAGTATTCCGCCGCCCTGGCGGCCGCCGAGGAGACCGGCCGCCCCATCCTGACGGTGTTCACCGGGAGTGACTGGTGCCAGCACTGCCGGACCCTCGAGCAAAATGTGCTGGAAACCGAGACGTTTCGCACCTGGGCCAAGGATCGGGTCGTCCTCCTGATGGTCGACCTCCCTCAGCAGGGCATCAGCCTCGACGAGCGGAAGGCCCGGTCTCGGGTCTGCCTCAAGTACGGGGTCCGCTCCTTTCCCAGCGTCGTCCTCGTGGCCCCCGACGGGGCGGCGATCGCGACCCAGGCCGGCTACCACGGCCAAGCGGCGGAGACCTGGGTGGCGACCATGGAAACCCGCCTGCCCACCCAGTCGGTGGCCGCCACCAACCGCGTTCATTCCTCGCTCGACGATGCGGTGGCCACCGCTCGGGGCGCAAAGCGGCCGGTCCTGATCATGGTCTCGCGGCCCGGCGACGCCGGGGCGACTACCCGGGTGGCCTCGCTGATGCGGGATCCCGAGTTCGAGTCTCTCGCCCGCGACAACTTCGTCGTGGCCCAGGTGCCGCCGGCCGGCGCCCCGACCGGGGCCGCCGACGACGAGGCCATGGGCCAGTTGCTCGGCGACGAGGAGTTGCCGCCCGAGGCGGTTGAAATCGTGGTCACCGTCGACGGCCGCACACCCCTGTTCATGGAGTCGGGCGAGCTCGAGCCGCGGGGCGTGGTCACCGGCCTGCGGCGGTTCCTCGCCAACCGGCAGGCGTCCCGCACGACGCGGCGTTAGCCGAACCGGGCGGTATCGGCCTCGAGTTCGGCGATCGCGGCCCGGAGCTCGGCCAAGGACGCCGTGAACACCCCGAGCGACGCCGACGACTCGGCCGCGTCTCCCCGCAGCGACTCCATCGCCTCGCGGATCTGGCGGGCGCCCTGCGACTGCGACTCCATTCCCTCGTGCACCTGTTCGAGGGCCCGCGTGACCGACTGCACCGGCTCGATCACCCGGCCGAGCTTCTCGCTCACCTCGGCCACCTCGCCGATCCGGCCGCTCACCTCGTTGCGAAACCGGTCCATCTCCATCGTGCCGCCGGCCACGGCCGCCTGCATGTCGCGAACCATCCGCTCGATGTCCTTGGTCGCCTGGGCCGTCTGATCGGCCAGCCGCCGGATCTCCTGGGCCACGATCCGGAAGCCGCGGCCCGACTCGCCCGCCTTCTCGGCCTCGATCGTGGCGTTGACCGAGAGGAGGTTGGTCTGCTCGGCGACCTTCGCGATCGTGGTCACGACAGACGTGATTCCGCTGGCCCGCTGGCTGATCGTGGCCAGCTTGCGGGTGAAGGCGTTCATCGCCTCGTCGAGCTGCTGCATCGAGTCGGTCATCCGCTCGAGCCCTTCCCGCCCCTCGTCGGCCACGCCAGCCGCATCGCGAGCCACCGCCATCACGCTGCCGGTGGCCGTGAGCAGCTGCTCGCCCGTTGCCGAGATCTGGGCCACGGCGGCTGAGATCTCGTGGGTGGCGCCCCCGAAGCCGGCCACGGTCCGCTGCTGCCGCTCGAGCGCCGTGCGGGTGTCGGTCTCGACGGCCGTCAGGCGGCTGACCGACGCCCGGATCCGATCGACGAGGCCGGCGAGGCCATGCTGAATGGCCACGATCGCGGCGGGCAGCCGTCCGCCGCCCGCCTCGCCGCCGAGGATCAGCTCGTGGCCGAGATCCCCTGCGGCGACCGCCTCCGCAGCGTTCGCCGCCGCATCGAGTGGGGCCTCGATCGCACGGCCCAGCCAGACCGCCGCCCCGATGGCCGGAACGGCCACGACCGCCGCCGCGAGCGCCGCGGCGATGCCCAGCCGGATCAGGTCTTCGCGCGACGGCAACGCCGTGGGCTCGAGCGTTGCGCGGTCCGGGGCCGGCGGCGGCAGCGACGAGCCGGGGCCGAAGGCGGTGCCGGGCGGCAGAAATGCGAACACCACCGCCGTGGTGGCGGCGGCGGCCAGCGTCACGAGCGACGCAAAGAGTGCCAGCCTGATGCGCAGCGGCATGCCGCGGCTCCGGAGGGGACGCAGGAAATCTCCTCCGAAACCTAGTTCGCCGCAGCGGGCAGTGCCAGCGGCAGTCAGCGGCCGGGCGGCAGGGCCGTCACGACCGCTGCGATCGGCACGAGCGGCGGCGAGGCGGCCGCCGAAGCAGCGGCAGTCTGGGCCGCGGTTTTGAGAGTGGCCGCGGCCCCACATCCGGCGATGGGCAGCAGGGCGAAGGCCGGCGCTGCCAGCCATGGCAGCCAGACGGGCAGTTCGCGGCGGCGGGGCCGGGCGGAAGCGTGCGGGTCGGAAGCCATGCGGTAACCGGTCAGAGGCTGGATGAGACCCCGATGAAATACCGCCCCGGCCCCGGTCGAATCAACCCCGTTTCCCCCCGGGGAAGACCGCGAACATCGTGGGTGACGCAGGCTCGGGGTTGCCCGTGCCATCTCGCCGGACGCTCCCTCCAGGCATCCTGCCTTCCGGTCGCTCCGTGCCAGCTTCGCTTCGGCATCCTGCCTGCGCTCGCTGACAAGGCCGGCTCGATTGGCACGGGCAACCCCGAGCCGTC
>JBIIYH010000125.1:0-7525 GCA_044346905.1 Pirellulales bacterium | reverse complement strand
CCAACTTTCCGCGCAGCCTACGCACCCTTTAAGCCCAGTAATTCCGAGTAACGTTTGGACGGTTCGTCTTACCGCGGCTGCTGGCACGAACTTAGCCCGTCCTTCCTCCTAGAATAGGTCAAACAGAGGGGAGAACCCCCCTGCATTTCCTCCTCTACGACAGCGGTTTACAACCCGAAGGCCTTCATCCCGCACGCGGCGTCGCTCGGTCAGGGTTGCCCCCATTGCCGAAGATTCTCGACTGCAGCCACCCGTAGGTGTCTGGGCAGTGTCTCAGTCCCAATGACGCGGGTCATGCTCTCACACCCGCTACCCATCGTCGCCTTGGTGAGCCGTTACCCCACCAACAAGCTAATAGGATGCAGGCCCCTCCCCGGGCGGAATCACACCTTTGATCCGGAGATGTCATCCGGTATTACCTGCAGTTTCCCGCAGCTATCCCGGACCCGAGGGTAGGTACCTACATATTACTGTCCCTTTCGCCGCTGTCCCCGTATTGCTACGGTTCTCGCTCGACTCGCATGCCTAATCCACGCCGCCAACGTTCACTCTGAGCCAGAATCAAACCCTTCAATTTGTTTGGATCGTCACGCCGCTTGGGCCCGCCGGTTTCCCGCCGGGCGGCGACATTGTTTCCGAACCCCGAAGAGGTTCATCTGTGCTATTGAATAATGAATGGTTCCCAGGGGAATAACCACAGCCGACGGCCGAAGCCGCGGACATGAGATTTCGCCCCCTGGTTGCCGGTACACGATCGCGTGCCGGCCGAAACCAAAAGAGATCGAACTGCCGAATTGCCAAGGATCTGCCCGGCTCACCGAATCAAAATCCGGTCAGCCGAGCCCCCAAGTCTAACAGCGGTTTTTCCGGGGTCAACACCCCTGTTTTCCGCTGCCAGACGGTTTTCTGCGGCTTGGCCACGCGAGGCGGCACGACCGGCAGAGCTCCCTTATACGGAGCGGGTTCGCAGAGGGTTCGCCGGCCGCCCAAGGGACCAGGATTTTGCGGCAAAAACTAGTTTTCCGAGCCGAGCACGACGGGCACTTCGAGCTCGTGCCCCTCGCGGCTGACCCGGACAAGCACTTTCTCACCGGGATTCCGCGACTCGACCGCCGAGAGAAAGTCGTCTGCCGTCCGAACGCTTTGACCGTCCACGGCCACGATCAGGTCTGCGCCCGTCCGATCAACCCGCTCGAACTCCGTGCTGAATGGCCCCTGCCGCCGCCGTTCCCTGACCACGCGAAACCCCTTGATTCCAGCCCGATCCGCGGGCCCGTCGGGCACGACCGCCGCCACCATCAGCCCCGCCTCCGACTGAAACACCCGGGCGATCCCCGCATCCGGCCGGATCACCCGGCCGCGGGCGATGAGCTGGGGCACGAGCCGCTTGAGCGTGCCCACGGGGATGGCAAAGCCCACCCCGGAACTTTGGCCGGTGCGGCTGGCGATCGCGGTGGTCATGCCGACCAGGCGGCCGCGGCTGTCGAGCAGCGGGCCCCCTGAGTTGCCGGGATTGATGGCGGCGTCGGTCTGAATGATCGACTTGATCGTGCGGCCCGTCTTCGTGGGGAGCGAGCGATTGAGGCTCGAGATGATCCCGGTGGTCAGTGTCCGCTCCAGGCCGAAGGGATTCCCGATCGCGAACACCCGCTGGCCCACCCTCAGATCATGGGAGGTGCCGAACACGGCCGGCTGAAGTGATTCCGGGGGGGCGTCCACCCGGATCACCGCCACGTCGGTCGGCGGATCGACGCCCACCACCCGTGCCTCATGGGACGAGCCGTCGTGGAGCATCACCTGGATCTCCCGCGCCCCTTCCACCACGTGAAAGTTGGTGAGGATGTGCCCCTGGCCATCGAGCACGATCCCCGAGCCGGCCCCCTCCGAGGGCACCTCCAGCTGAAAGAAGCCGGCGGCCACGGTGGCCTTGGTGTTGATGTTGACCACGCTGCGGTTGCCGGCATCGTAGACCGCGATATTGATCTGCTCCTCGGCAGTGAACGACCGCTCCGCCTCCCGCGGCGACTGCCCCGGGGCCGGGCCGGGCCACGCCAGCACCGCCCAGGCCATCGCCACCAAGGCCCGGCGTCGGGCCATCGGCCGCAGGGCGTTCGAAGAAAGCATGGGTTGGCTCCAAATCCTCAAAAAAGCCTCTGCAGTGGATTATTCCCGGATGCCCGGCCCCGCTCCATCTCAGATAGCGGCAGCCACTCCGGATTCCCAGACCGGATTCCCACAAAAGCCCGTCCGGGCCTCGATACCGGCGTTGGCGGCTACGGGGCCGCCAAATATGCTTGAGGAGTCAGGGCTGAGGTTTCGTCGCCTTCCGGAGTGATTCCGATGCGTTGTGCAAGTCTGCGCCTGCCGGCACTGAGCCGCAGTTGTCTCGCGATCTGGGGCTGCCTGACGGCCGCAAACGCCCTTCCGGCCGCCGCGGACCAGCCCCTGGGCGTGAGTTTCACCGAGGCGGCCCCGGCCGGGGACGGCGAACCACAGGTGACGGCGATCGGTGTCAGGGCCACCCAGCCGGCGGCCAATGGGCCGACCCAGATCATCGTGCTCGTCGATACCTCGGCCAGCCAGACCGGACGACATCGGGAACGCAGCCTCGCGGGCCTCGCCGGACTCTTGGAGAAGGCCCGCCCTGAAGACCGGATCGCAGTCGCGGCCGTGGACGTGACCACCACGCCGCTGACGAGCGGATTTCACGCGCCCGGCGACCCGGCCTTGGCGGCCGCGGCCCGCGGCCTCGACGCCCGCACGCCCCTCGGCTCGACCGATCTCGTCGGCGTGCTCGAGGAAGCTGTCGCTCGGTTCACCGGATCCGGGCCCAAGTCGATCGTCTATATCGGTGACGGCCCCGGCCTCAACGGCATCGACCCCGACGAGTTCACCGGTCTCATAGACCTGTTGCGGTCGAACCGCGTGTCGGTGTCGAGCCTGGGGATCGGACCGAGCGTCAACTGGCAATCGCTCGCCGTGCTGGCCGCCAACTCCGGCGGGATGCTCATGATCCCGACCGATGCCGACGACGCCCAGGCGGCCGGCGGAAGGCTGGGCGGCTTGGCTGTGCAGCGGGTCGCGTGGCCCCGCAGCGTGGCACTCTCCAGCCAGGCCGCCGAAGCCCCTGTACGGATGCTGCCGGCCGTGATGCCGCCGCTGCGGGCCGATCGCGAATCGGTGGTGCTCGTCGAGGGTCCGCTCGAGAACGCCGCGCTCGAAGTCACGGTCGCCGGCGCGGCCGGCGAGCAAGCGGTCAAGCTCGCCGTGCCGCCGGCCACCCCCCAGCCCGACAACGCCTTCCTCGCGGAACTGGCTCGCAACGCCCGCCCGAGCGATGGGCTGTTCCTCCCCGTCGTGGGCCGCGAGGGGCTGATCGTGGCCCGGGACCTGATCCGCCGTGAAGCCGAGTCGCTGGCGACCCTCTCGGTCCAAGCCCAACAGGCCGGTGTTCAAGGCTCGGCGCTGCGGCTCGCCGAGGCGTCGCTGCGGCGTGACCCCGACAATCAGGATGCCACGCTCGTCCGCGAGGTGGCCCGGCGGCAGGTCGGCGGCATCGAGGAGATCCCCGGGCCGGGGACGGTCGATGCACCGCCCGTGGCGGCGGCCGATGACGAACTGGCGGAGATCGATCGGGCCCGCCGGGTTCGCGGCCAACTGCAGGAGCAGGACGCAGCCGTCCGGATCCGTGCGGCTCGCCAACTGCTCACCACCGACCCGGACCTGGCCCGCGAGCAGCTCAAGGAACTGCAGCGCGAGATCCGAGAATCCGACGACCTCGACGCCGGCACCCGCGAACGGCTGACGGCGCAGCTCGAGATGCGGATCCGCGAGTCGATCGTGCGGTCACGGGAAAAGACCGATCGCGACCTGGCCGCGGAACGCCGCCGGGCGATCGGCCGCGAGCGGCTCCGGCTCACGAGCGAGCTCCAGCGCCGCGAGGAGAAGATCAAGCAGCTCACCGAGAAATACAACGCGCTGGTCGAGGAGGGCATCCGCGTCGGCTATGCCCAGGCCGAGAACTACCCGGAGGTGATCGGTGATCGCTCGGTCGGCGGCGACGCCGGCGTCACCGGCAACGATCCCCCCACCCGGAAATTCGTGGAGGCGGAGCGGGTGGCCGCCGAGGAGATCGCCCGCGAGGCGCCGCCGCTGTATGCCAACTACGGGGTGCCGATGACCGCCCGGGTGATCGGCCGCACCGCGCCCCTGGTGGCCCAGATCCTCGACTACGACACGCAGAACTGGCGAACCAGTCGCGACCAGCAGCGGGGCTTCATGGACCAGCTCCACCTCGCCGACGCCGCGGCGATTCCGTTCTCCGACGAGCCGCCGATCATCTACCCCAGCGCCGACCGGTGGCGCACCATCACCAAGCTCCGCGAGAAGTACAAGTCGGTCGATCTGGCCAACCCGGGGAGCAAGGAGCGAGAGATCTACGAGTCACTCGACAAGCCGGTCAGCAACTGGCAGTTCAACGAGTCGCCCCTGCGAGACGTCAAACAGGCGATCGAGGACCAGTTTCGGATTCCGGTCGAGATCGACGGCCGGGCCCTCGAAGACATGGGGCTCGATCTGGACACGCCCGTCACCCAAAACCTCTCGGGTGTCAGCCTGCGGTCGGCGCTCAAGCGGATGCTCGGCCCGCTCGACCTGGCATACATCATCAAGGACGAAGTGCTGCTGATCACCACCAAGGAGAAGGCCGAGGAAAACCTGGTGGTCAAGGTCTACCCCGTGGCCGACCTCGTGCTGCCGGTCGATCCTGGCTCGGGCTTGAATCCCTTTCAGAGCGGCGGCGGCCTGGGCGGCCAAGGCGGCATCAACAGCGGCCAGAACATGGGCGGCGGCATGGGCGGGGCCGCCGGTGGGATGGGCATGGGCGGAATGGGTGGCGGCGGTGGCTTCTGCTGGGTGGCCCGCGAGGTCTATGGCGTGCACGACCCCCGCTGGCTCGTCTTCCGGAGCTGGCTCACGACCGAGGCGCCCGCCTGGCTGCGAGACCTCTACGGGATGCACGGCGAGGCCTTCGCCGCCTGGATCCACGAGCGGCCCGCGGCCAAGGCGACGGTTCGCCTGGCGATGGATTCGGTGATCGCCGGCCGCACGCCGGCGGTCTCGGGCGGGCTCTACCAGGTCACCACGGCCCGTCAGCGGCTGGCGGACTCCGGCGGGCGAGTCACGCCTGCGGCGGCGACGATCGAAGCCGAGGCGACCAACCGGGTCGATTCGGCGGCCGTCAGACCCGCGGCGGGTCCGCGGGAACCGCTGCCCGCCTCCGTGCTCGAAGCCGCCGACCTCCGGGCGGCGGTCACCGCCTACCTGCCCCCGGCCGACGCCGGCGAGTCCGCCGACGGCGACGCGGCCGATAGGCTCGCGCGGCTGCGGGTCTCCGCCGCCGAACTGGGCGGCCGGGGTGACTTCGCCCGCGCGGCCGACCTGATTTCGGCCGCGATCTCCTGCGGCCATGCCGAGCCCTGGATGTATGAGTCGCTGGCGATCGCGCTCGAGGCTGCAGGGAAGCCCCGCGAAGAGATCGAACGGGCACTGCTATCCGCGGTCGATTTCGCCTCGAGTTCCACCGAACTCTTGCAGCTGGCCAACTATCTGGCCCGCTCCGGCTTCGACGCCCAGGCCGTGCGGGTCTGCCGGCGGGTCACCCGCGGCGATCCTGCGAATCGCGAGGCCTATGCCCTGGCCATGGCCATCGCCGCCCGCACCGAGGATCTCGCCGCGCTCCGCTGGGCCTGCCCCGGCGTGCTCGCCCACGAGTGGCCGGCGTCTCAGCAGGAAGTGGCGACGCGGGCCGCGCGGCTGGCGAAGGCCACGATCGACCGGCTCCGGTCGTCGGGGCGGGCGGACGAGGCCGACACGTTTCAGGCCGCGGTGGATCGGGCGCTGGTACGCGACATCGTGATCGATCTGAGCTGGACGGGTGACGCCGACATCGACATCGCCGTCCAGGAGCCGTCAGGCACCGTGTGCGCGATCTCGACTCCCCGATCCTCCTCGGGCGGCACGCTCCTGGCCGACGGCGAGGCCGGCGGCGACGGCACCACCCACCGCGAGCGGTACGTGGCGACGGAAGCGTTTCCGGGAGAATACAAGGTGCTCGTGCGGCGGTCGTGGGGAAAGATTGCAGCCGACACGGTGACCGCCGAAATGACCATCAATCGGGGCACCGACCGAGAGCAGACCCTGCGGCGGCAGATTCGCCTCGGGGCCGACGAGCACCTGCTGGCCGTCACGCTGCCGGAGGGCCGGCGGCGGGAGCCGCTCCATGACGCGCAGCTCGCGCAGGACGTGGCCGCCCAGCGGTCGCTCGGCAAGGCCGTGCTCGCCCAGCAGTTGGCAGGCATCACCGACCCCGCCGCTGCGGCGGCGATGGCGGCCAGCCGTGGCGGCACGCCCGTCGGGCCTCCGACCCCCGGGCTTCCCTTCTTCGGCCGCGGCGCCGTGGGGTATCAGCCGATCATCACCACGTTGCCGGAGGGCGTGAACCTGTTCGCGCGGGCGGTCGTGTCAGCCGATCGCCGGTATGTCCGAATCACGGCCGTGCCCTTGTTCTCCGGTGTCGGCCAGGTGACGCAGTTCAACTTCTCCGGCCCCGGGGCCGGCGGCACGGGCGCCGCAGGTGGTGGAGCCGGCGGCATCGGTGGCGGAGCCGGCGGAGCTGGCGGCATCGGTGGCGGTGCCGGAGCCGGCGGCATCGGTGGCGGCGGCATCGGTGGCGGTGGCGGCGGCATCGGTGGCGGTGGCGGCGGCATCGGTGGCGGTGGCGGCGGCATCGGTGGTGGTGGCGGCGGCATCGGTGGTGGTGGCGGCATGGGTGGCGGCGGCGGCCTCGGTGGTTTTTAGCGTCATGGCGCGGATCGGAGTCATCCTCGCTGCGGCGGGCAAGAGCAGCCGCTTCCACGACGCCAACTACAAGAAGCCGTTCGCGCCCTTGGCGGGCCGACCCGTCTGGCTGCACGCGGCAGAGAAGTTCACCGACCGCGAGGATGTGAAGCAGGTCGTGATCGTGGTCGCCCCCGAGGACCGCGAGGCCTTTTCCGAGAAGTTCGGCGCCAACCTGGCCTTCATGGGCATCACGCTGGCCGAAGGGGGCGCCGAGCGGGCCGACTCGGTAAGAAATGGCCTGGAGAAGCTCGTGCCCGAGATCGACCTCGTGGCGATCCACGACGCGGCCCGGCCCTGCCTGGCGACCGAGTGGATCGACCGCGTGTTCGCCGCCGGAGCCAGGACCGGCGCCGCGATCCTGGCCACGCCGGTCGTGAGCACGCTCAAGCGGGTCGGCCCAGACCAGGTGATCACCGAAACGGTGGATCGGGCGGGCCTGTGGGAGGCCCAGACGCCGCAGGTCTTCTCCCGCCGGGTTCTCGAGCAGGCCTTCGCCACAGCCGCGGGTCGGTCGTTCACCGACGAAGCCTCGCTCGTCGAGGCGGCCGGCCACCCGGTGACGGTCGTGCCCGGCTCACCGATCAACCTCAAGATCACCTCCCGCGAGGATCTCCGCCTCGCGGAG
>JBIIYH010000016.1:0-22989 GCA_044346905.1 Pirellulales bacterium | reverse complement strand
GCGAGGCCAAGGCCGTGGTCGCCTGGACCAACGAGTACGGGCCGAACAAGACCCGGATCTTCAGCACGTCGCTGGGCCACAATAACGACACGGTGGGAGACGACCGGTATCTGGATCTCGTCTGCCGCGGGATCCTCTGGGCGGCGGGCAGGCTCGCCGCCGACGGCACGGCGGCCACCGGCTATGCGCTCGAGGCGGCGGCGGCCGGCGAATAGGATGGCTTCACCGGCTCAGCCCGCACACTCAGCGCAACCGGCAGCGATTTGTCCCGGGGGCGGCTGGCGGGGAGTCTGTCGGCCCCCGGAGTTGCTTTCTCGCCTCAGCGCGACGGCGGCCGCAGGCCGATAGCCCCGGAGGGTTGTCGATCGGAGCGATCGACGGCAAGGGGAAGCCAGGGGGTGGCGGCATGGGGCGTTTCCGAGCGAGCCGACCAGGGTGGCGGGGCGTCATGGCTGCCGCCGCGGTGATCGCGTCGCTGGTCGCAGGGACGGCCGTCGCTGACGAGGCCGGGGTGCCGACGGAGGCGAGCGTGCCCGCCTTCACGCCCGGTGAGGTGCTTACGCAGGACCTTCCCGAAGATGCCTGCATGGAGGAGCTCCGCCGCTGCTGCTGCTCCTGCTGTCCGGGCTGGAGCCACTACGCGATCTTCGACGCGCTGTTCCTCCAGCGGAACGCCCAGATCGGCAACGCGCCGCTCGTATTCAACGCTGACACGAACCTGCCGGTGATGACGGCCCAGGATCTCCAGCCGGGGATCGGCACCGGGTTTCGGCTGTTCTACGGACAGTTCATCAACGATCACGTCGGCTGGGAGGTGGGCTACACCGGCATCTATGGGATGTTCGGTGACGCGGTCGTGAACGGCCCGGACAACCTCGAGTTGCCCCCGCCGCTGGGCCTGGCCGTCAACAACTTCAACGACGCTGAGCAGGTCCGCGGCACCTACGCCTCCACGCTGAACATCGCCGAGGCCAACGTCTTCTGCTACGACTGCTGCGAGGAGTGCGGGCCCGACTGGTGCGGCTTGACCCGCTGCCGCCGCAACTGCCATTGCGTCGACTGGCTGGCCGGCTTCATCTGGGCGGGGCTCGACGAGACGGCGAACCTGAACGTCCTCTGCTGCTCCCCGCCGGAGCCGGCCAACTACACAGTGCGGACCAGCACCAACTACTTCGGCGGCCAGATCGGGATGCGGGGTCGCCGGCAGTGGGATCGCTGGGCGGTCGAGGGCTGGTGGAAGACGGCGCTCTGCGGCACCTCCGCCTACCAGTCGGCCGACCCGATCGTGGGCACGATCTCCGGCCAGGAGCGGCCCGCGGTTTCCGCCAATGGAGCCGGCGTGGGCTTCATCGGCGGCCTCAACGGCACGCTCATCTACCGGCTCACCGAACGCTGGGGCCTGCGGGCCGGCTACAACCTCTACTGGCTGACCGGCGCCGCGCTGGCTCCGGCCCAGTGGGACTTTGCCACGGCGGCCGGTGCGGGTACGGGAATCAACGACAACGGCGGCCTGTTCCTGCACGGTGCCAACATCGGCACCGAGTACCGCTGGTAGGGGCCTGTCGCGCCCGCGGCTCGGGGCTGCCCCTGTCATCTCGCCGGACGCTCGCTGCGGCCCTCCAGGCCTCCGCTCGCTCGATGCTGCCCTCGCTTCGGCATCCTGCCTGCGCTCGGCCAGCAACGCCGGCTCCATGACAGGGGCAGCCCCGAGCAGACCCAAGAGTTGATGATGTGGTGCGTTCGTTGAGGTCGTAGTGCGTTGATTCGTCGAAGCGGACGCTGATCGCCGCGTCGCGCACGAACACGGCCGCCCGGAGGTGCGGCCGGCGGCCGCGGCCCGCGGGCCGCCAAGGCTGCAGCGGGCAGGGATGCCGCTGCAGCCGTGAAGCTGGCCTACCGCCGCAGGATCGCGACCCGGAGCGGCGGGTAGGCGACGGTCGACTGCGGCAGGAGTGCCCCGCCGGCACCCGAGGTGGAGGTGTTCTTCCGCACGCCGTTGGTGCGGCCAAACTCTCCCTCGACGGTGAAGATCTCCGCTTCGCTCACGGCCGCTGCGAAGATCGCCGCCCGCGTGCCACCGAAGGCGCGGAACGAAGCCTCGCGGGTGCGGGAGAGGCCGCTGTAGGTCTCCACCAGTCCGCCGCCGCCGCTGCCCGCCGACACCATGATCTTGTCGGCGACGCCGGCCGTCGTCGGCAGGCGGCTCACGGCCACGCCGCGGGCGTAGCCGGGGGCGATCGCCCGGAAGGCGTTGATGAGCGCGGGCCGAGCCGGCACGCCGTTGTAGACCTTCACGGTGGCCGGCATGCCCGGGCCGCTGCCGGTCACGAGTTCCGTGATTCCGTCCGGCGTGGGCGAGGTGCGGGTGCTCCCGGCGAAGGTTCCCAGGTCGGCCATGGCGACGGTGACGCCACCGCGGAAAGCCGCACCGTAGGGCTGCAGCTGCCGGATCGGCGAGCTCGCCACCGGTGACGCGGCGCCCGGCGTCACATTGAAGACGCGAACGGTCCCGCCCCGGCTCTGGCCGGCGACGATCTGGGTCGTGCCGGCGGCCGTGACCGAACCGGCGGCGATCTCGATGCCGCCGGTGTAGCCGCGGCCGAAGGGGAAGAAGTTGTACTGCGGCAGCGGCACGCCTGTCTCGCTGAAGACCCGCACCTCGCCGGGCCGACCGGGGCCGGGGGCGGTGAGGATCTCGGGAATCCCGTCGCCGGTCACGTCGGCGCCGTAGACACGGACACCGCCGCGGAAGCGTGGCTCGTAGGCGAAGAAGGGGATGATCCGGTCGGCGCCCGTGTCGGGGTCGATCACCCGCACGAACGGTCCGGTGATGCAGCCGATGTCGGTGCCCACGATCACGCCGCTCGACTGCACCTCCACGTCCACCGAGTCGGTGTTGTTGGAGGGATCGGGGTCGTACTCGCGGCCCGACACGGTCGCGGTGTTGGTCTCCGTGCCGCCGGTGCGGCGAATCACCTTGGCCGTGATCGAGAGGGTCGGCGTGTCGGCGGTCGTCACCGTGCCCACGGTCCAGACACCGGTGCCCGCGACGTAGGCACCCTGGCTGGCCGAGGCCGACACGAACTCCAGGCCGCTCGGCAACGGATCGTTGACGGTGACCAGCGTCGCCGTGTCGGGGCCGTAGTTGGCCACCACGATCTCGAACGTGACGAGTTCCCCGATCGACGGCTCGGCGTTATCGACCGTCTTGAACACGGCCAGATTGGCCGACTGGGGCGTGAGGGTGGACTGGTCGGTGTTGTTGTCGGGATTCGGGTCGGGCGTGGTGCTCGTGGCCGTGGCGGTATTCGTCAACGCCTGGGCGGGCCCTGACGAGGGCGCGAGCACGGTGGCGACGACCAGCAGCGTGTTCGTGGTAGCCGCGGGCACGGAACCCAGTGTCCAGACGCCCGAGCCCGCCGAGTAACTGCCGGCCGAAGGGGTGGCGGACACGAACTGCAGCCCGGCCGGCAGGAGGTCGGCCACCGCCACGCTCTGGGCCGTGCTTGGACCGACGTTCTCGAGCGTGATGGTGAAAGTCACGTTGTCGCCCACGTTGGGCGCCGTGTCGTTGACCGTCTTGGAGACGATCAGGTCGGCCTCCTGCGGGTCGGTCGGGGTCCGCGCCGTGTTGTTCCGGTTGTTCGGATCCCAGACGTCGCTGTGGGTGATCGTAGCGGTGTTGAAGGCCACGCTCGTGTTGACCGCCTCGACCGTGAGCGTGAGCACGAGGGTCTGGCCCGGGGCGATCGAGGGCACGCTCCAGACGCCGCCGGTGGGCGTCTCGTCGAACCGCGTACCCGCGGCCGGCGTGGCCGAGAGGAAGGAGACGTTGGCTGGCAGGGCGTCGGTCACCTCGACGTTGGTGGCCACGGCCGTGCCCAGGTTGAACAGGCTCACGGTGTAGGTGACCGTTTCGCCCACGTTCGGCTGGACGTTGCTCGTCGTCTTCTTGACGCCGAGGTCCGCGGAGAGCGGCGTCTCGGTGGCGGTGCCCGTGTTGTTACCCGGATTGGGGTCGAACTCGTCGGCCGCCGTCACCGTGGCCACGTTGGTCTGCGACGAGGGGACCGTGTTCACGGCCGGGGCGAGCACCCGGGCGGTGATCAGGAGCGTCTTGGCTGCCGCAATGCCCACGTCCACCGTGCCGACCGTCCAGACGCCCGTGCCTGCGTTGAACGTGCCCTGGCTGGGCACGGCTGAGAGGAGTTGCAGGCCCGCCACCGGGAAGGAGTCGGTGATCTGGACGTTGTTGGCCGAGTCGGGGCCGAGGTTCGAGACCGTGACGGTGAACGTGATCGTGTCGCCCACGTTCGGGGTCGGGTCGTTGACGGTCTTGGCGACCGCGAGGTCGGCCTCCCGCGTCGAGATGGTGGACTCGCCGCGGTCGTTCGTATGGTCGGGGTCGAACTGGTCGGTCGTGGCGACGGTGGCGACGTTCGTGAACGAGCCCGGCCCGGGCACGGCCACGACGATCGCCAGCGTCTTCTCGCCGCCAGCCGGAATCGCGCCCACCTGCCAGACGCCGGTGGCGGGCGAGTAGTTGGTGCCCGCCGAGGGGCTCGCCGACACAAACGTCAGGCCGCTCGGCAGCGGGTCGGCGATCGTGACGCCGGTGGCCTCGTCGATGCCCAGGTTTCGCAGCGTGACAGTGAACGTGACCTGCCCGCCGACGTTTGGATTCGAATTGCTGACGACCTTCTCGACGGCGAGATCCGCATACTGCGGCGTCTCGGTGACGCTGTCGGTGTTGTTCGACGGATCCGGGTCGTACTGGTCGCTCGAGTTGACGCTGGCCGTGTTGGTCGACGGCTGCGGCACGCCTGAGACCGGCGGCAGCACGAGCGCGTCGATCTGGAGCGTGCGGGCGAAGAGCGTGTCCACCGTGCCCACCGTCCAGATGCCCGTGCCGGGATCGTAGGTGCCCTCGTTGGCCGTCGCCGACACGAACTGCAGGCCGGACGGCAGCTGGTCGAGCACGGTCACGTTCGTGGCGGTGTCAGCCCCGAGGTTCGAGAGCGTGATCGTGAAGGTGATCGTGTCGCCGACGTTGGGCGTGGCGTCGTTCACCACCTTGGTGACGGCCAGGTCGGCGTACTGCGGCGTCTCGGTAACGCTGTCGGTGTTGTTGGAGGGATCGGGGTCGTACTCGCGGCCCGAGACGCTGGCGGTGTTCGTGACCGGCTGCGGAATACCCGGGGAGGCGGGGGCGTCCACCGTCGCAGTGACCGTCAGGGTCGCGGAGCCGCCGGCGGCGACCGCGCCGACCGTCCAAACGCCCCCGGCGTAGGCGCCCGTCGAGGGCGAGGCCGAGACAAACGTCAGGCCGGCCGGCAGGATGTCGTTCACGACCACCTGCGTGGCGGCGTCGGGGCCGAAGTTGTCCACCTCGACGATGAAGGTGATCGTGTCGCCGACGTTGGGATTCGGATCGTCCACGACCTTGAACACGGCCAGGTCGGCCTGCAGGGGCGTGACGGTCTTGTCGTCGGTGTTGTTGTCGGGGTTCGGGTCGGGTGTGGTCGAGGTGGCAGTGGCGGTGTTGGTCAGGGGCAACGCCGGCCCGGAGGCCGGTGTGGCCACGGTGGCGACGACCGTCAGCGTGTCGGTCGTGCTGGCCGGCACGGTCCCGAGCGTCCAGACACCCGTGCCCGGCACGTAGGTCCCGGAGGACGCGACGTGGCTCACATACGTGAGCCCGGGGGGGAGCAGATCGTTCACGACGACGTTCTGTGAGGCGCTCGGCCCCAGATTGTTCAGCGTGACCGTGAAGGTGACGTTGTCGCCCACGTTGGGCGTCGAGTCGTCCACGGTCTTCGAGACGACGAGATCGGCCTCCTGGGGGTCGGTCGGGGTCTTCGCCGTATTGTTGCGGTCGTTCGGATCCCAGACGTCGCTGGCCGTAATGGTGACCGTGTTGAAGCTCCGGCCAGTGGACGTCGCCGTCGCGACGATCGTCAGCGTGAGCGGGTTGGCGATGCCGTTCGTCGTGGGCACGTTCGGGATGCTCCACACCTTGTTCGTGGTGTCAAACGTGCCGGCCGACGGCGTGGCGCTCACGAACGTCACGTTGGCCGGCAGCGTGTCGGTGACCTCGACGTTGGTGGCGGCGGAGGTGCCGAGGTTGAACAGGCTCACGGTGTAGGTGACCGTTTCGCCGACGCCCGGCTGGACGTTGTCAGTCGTCTTCTTGACGCCCAGGTCGGCGTACTTCGGCGTCTCTGTCGCGGAGCCCGTGTTGTTGCCCGGATTGGGGTCGGGCTCGGCCGAGCTGGTCACCGTGGCGACGTTCGTCTGCGCGAGCGGGATCGTGTTGACTGCGGGGGCGAGCACGCGGGCCGTAATCGTCAGCGTCTTGGCGTTACCGGCCCCGGTCGCCACTGTGCCCACGTCCCAGATTCCCGTGCCCGGGTCGTAGGTCCCCTGGCTGGGCGTCGACGTGAGGAGCTGCAGCCCCGTCGTCGGGAACTGGTCGGTCACCTCGACCTCGGTGGCCGTGTTGGGGCCGAGGTTCGAGAGCGTGACGACGAACGTGATCGTGTCGCCGACGTTGGGGGTCGGGTCGCTGACTGTCTTATTGACCGCGAGATCGGCGGTGTTGACCGTGAAGCTGGCCGAGCCGGTGGTGACGTAGTTGTTGAGCTGGCCCCGGCTCGTCGAGCCCGAGCCCGTCCGCTCGTAGGCGTTGGGGTTGTTGGGGGTGATCTGGCCGGGCGAGCCGGAGAGGCTCGACCACTTGATCTGGTTGGTGTTGGTGATCCGCTGGCTGGCCGTGACCGGACCCGCGAGCGTGCCGCTCACGGTGAGGGTGATCGTGCGGGTTGTCGGCTCCTTCGGCAGATCGAAGCCGGTGCCGGTCGTGGTGAGCGTGTTGCCGGAAAGCGCGAAGTTGGCGGCCGTGACGACGCCCGAGGTGTCCACGACGCTCGTGAGCACGGGGCTCGCGATCGACGCGGGGATCGCGTCGCGGAGCGTGACGCCGAAGGCGTCGGTGTCGCTCGTGCCCGACTGCCGGACCACGATCGTGTACGTGACGGGGTCGCCCACGTTGCCGCCGAGGCCGCCGACGGCAACCGCCTTCGTGGTCCGGAGCTTGGGCTCGATCACCTCGACCGGCTCGGCTTCGACGATCGGCGAGAACGAGGCGAGGTTCCAGCCGGCCTGAGCCTTGTTGACCAGCCGCACGCCGCTGGTGTTCGTGTTCACGTTGAGAACAACCGTCTCGATCGTGAACGTGATCGTCTCGTCGGTGGAACTGTCGGTGTCGGTGTTGACGATGTCGCCCAGGTTCCACGTGGCCGTGGAGCCGGAGTTCGTCAGCACCGGGGCACTGTTGAGCCCTGGCACGGTCAGCTTCGTGGGATCGTCGTTGACCGCCGTGATCGTCCGGACATAGGCCATGCCCGATCCCATGGCGTCGATGAGCTGGGCCGCCGGCGTGCGGCCTTGGGGGATCGTCATCCTGACGGTGTAGGTGGCCGTCTCGCCGATCACCGCCTCGGTCGCCGAGTTCGACGCATTCACGATCGACGTCGTGACGAGTGCCTTGGCCACCGTCGGCTGGGCGACCGTGACGGTCGCCGAATCGCTGGAGCCGTAGTTGTTGAGCTGGCCCTGCGCCGTCGATCCGGAGCCGGTCCGCTCGTAGGCGTTCGGGTTGTTGGGCGTGATCTGGCCGGGGTTGCCCGGGAGGCTCGTCCAGGTCTCCGTCGCCGTGTTCGTGATCGGCCGGCCGGCGATCACGGTGGCATTGATCCGGGCCTGGAATGTGAGCGTGCTGGTCTGGCCGGGCGTCAGCTGGGTGTACGTGGCCGTGAACGAGTTGCCGCCTCCCGCGGTGGCCAGCGTGGTCGGCGCGACGCCGGCGGTGTGTTGCAGCGAGCCGTCGACGTAGGTGATGTCGCCGGGGAAGATGTCGGAGAGCGACACGTTGTGGGCCGTGGTCTGGCTGGCCGTGACCAGAATGGTGAACGTCACCACGTCGCTCGCCTGAGCGGTCGTCGGCGTCACCGACTTGTCGATCGTGAGCTTGGGCTCGATCACCGTCACCGGGCCCGACTGGGCGGCCGGCAGGTCGGTGTGGCCCGTCCAAGTGAGCTTGGCACTGTTCGCGAGGGTCTTGCCCGCGACGTTGCTCGAGACGTTGAGCACGACCGCCTCGTAGCGGAACGTGATCCCCTGCAACGCGGTGCCGGCGTTGGCGTTGGTCACGTCGCCGAGGCTGAACGTGACCGTGCGGCCGCTGTTGGTCACCGCCGGGGCAGCCGAGTCCGTGAAGGTCACCCCCGGATCGACGACCGGCGTTCCCACCATCCGCACGAAGGCCAGGCCCGTCGGCAGCGAGTCGACGACCACGGCCGACGGCGTCGTGCCCCGCGGGAAATCCACGGTCAGCTCGAAGGTGGCGAGCTCGCCGATCACCCCCTGGGTGTTGGAGTTGAACGAGTCGACGATCGACGTGCTGACGAGCGACTTCGTCACGGTGGGTGACTGCACCGTCACGGTCGCGTCGTCGGTGAGGCCGCCCGACAGAAAGTTGGGACCGCCCTCGGTGGAGGCGTAGTTGGTGAGCGTGGCCGTGTTGGGGATCACGTCGTTCGGCACGACCGTCGGCAGCAACTCGAGGTCGTAGGTGATGATGGCGATGTTGGCGCCGGTGTTGATCACCGTGCCGCCGGTCGTCTTGCCGGGGTCGAGTGAGCCGGTCGAGGCTGAGGGATCGACGAGCGTGATCCCGCCGCCGAACAGGTCGCCCGTGTACGCGAGGGCCGCTCCCGTGCCGTCGGTGACCTGGAGGTTGAGCCCCGTGCCGCTGGTCGGAATCCGCATCCGCGTGGCGTCGAAGACGTCGCGGAAGGCCACGTCGAAGGCCCCGTTCACGCCACTGCCCGTGTTCTCGACCACGATCGCAAACTTGACGAGGTCGCTGCCGAGCACGTTCGAGAGGTTCGAGTCGATCGGCGTGGTGGCGAGGCCGCTGGACGTGACCGTGCCGGTAAAGGCGGCGCCCGGCTGGCCGGGCTGCGAGAAGGTGACGCCCGCCGGAGCGACCGTCGGCGGCGTGAACACGCCGGCCGTGTTGGTGGTGGAGACCACGCCCTTGGTGATGTCGAGCAGCGGCTCGGAGATCTGCACCTGGGCCAGCGCGGTGTTGCTCGTGAGCAGGTTGCCCGTCTCGTTCCGCTCGGTCTGCTCGGCCTGGTTGGTGAGCAGCAGGCCGTCGGCGAAGGGGCGGTTGGTGGCGGTGACGGTGAACAGGATGTCGGTCGTCGCCGACCGGTCCTGCAAGTCCTGGAACGTGCCGAAGCTCCAGGTGACGCTGTTGGCCGCGGCGCTGAACGACGTCGTGGGCGTGATTCCGGAGATCGCGGCGTAGGTGTCAGTCGGCCCGAAGCTCCACTGGCCGGCCGCGGGCGCGGTCGCAGACGGGCCGCCGCCGGCGAATGTGAGGGCCTGCGCCGCGAAGATCGGCAGCGGCAGAAAGTCGATGATCTGGTAGTCCTTGATGCTCGAGAACGGCAGGTTGTAGGTGATCCGGAAGGTCACCTCGTCGCCGGCCGTGACCACGGGCGTGCCCGAGACCGGGGCGGCCCCGTTGACCGCATAGATCTCCTTGGTGGCGTTGCCGCTGACGAGCGTGAACGACTGCGAGCTGCCGTCGGACACGCTGCTCGAGGTCGGGTTCAAGTCGGCGAACGCCAGCACCGTGGCGGTGGTGGTCGCGTCGTCGGTCATCACGTCGCCCTGAACGACGTCTGCGCCCGGCCGGGGCGTCTGGCGATACTGGTCGAGCACGCGTGCCCGGAACTTTACGGTGCCCCGGGTGCCCGGACCTGCGGGGAGCGGGTCGGGCAGCGGGCCGCCGGTGCCGCCCGGCGGGATCGCGGCGCCGAGCAGGTCGCCGTCGGCACTGCCGCGGAGAGCCGCGAGCTGGCTCGACACGTCGAACACGACGTCGGTGGTGCCGTTTCCGGGGTCGTTGACCGTGACGGTGACGTTCGCCGGCGCGAACGGAGCGGCCGTATACGACTCCGACTGCTGGGTGTAGGTGAGCGTCGGCGTGAAGCTGGCGTCGAACTCCTGGCCGTCGGAGATCACGTCGGTGATGTCGAAGTTGTCGAGCGCGAAATAGTCGCTGACCTGGAAGTTGAGCGTGTACTCGATCAGGTCGCCGGCCCGCGGCGAGCCGGGGTTGGTCAGGTCCGCATAACTCTTCTGCAGAGCGACGGTGCGGGCCGTGAGCGTGTGCTGGGCGTTGGCGTCGTCGGGGTCGCTCGCGATCGTCTGGGGACCGGGGTAGTTGGGGTTGGCGCTCGTCCAGGTGCCGGTAGCGTTCGAGGTGTTCGTGGCGAGCGCCGTGCCGCCGGTGCCCAGCGGGATCACGTCCAGGCCGGCGGCATCATCCTGGGGCACGAAGTAGGAGAACGTCATCACGACGTCGGACTCGCTGCCCGTGCCGAGGACCTGGTCGAACTGCCGGGTGAGCGTGCCGCCAGGCACGGCCGTGCTGGGCGTGGCGACGGGGGTGACCGTCGAAGCGCCGTTGCCCGTCGCGGTCACGAGCGACACGAACTGCACGTTGCCAGGCAGGACGTCGGCGAGCTGGAGGTTCGTCACCGTCTGGCCCGGGGCCACCGCCATGCTGACGGTGTAGGTGTGCTGGAAGTTGGGGCCCGTCGCCGTCTCGGCCTCGGGGGCGTTCGAGGTCTTCTTGATCCGGAACAGCTGCGGCTGGATCGGGTCGGTCGTGGTCGTGCCGAGCGTGGCGATGTTGACCGTGGGGTTGCCCGCCGTGTCGGTCTGGTATTGAAACCCGCCCGTGGCGGTCACGGGATAGGAGCTGTTGGGCTGGGCGAGCGGGCTGACCACGCCGGTGAAGTTGATCTCGGCCGCCGGCTGATCGGGGCCATAGCTGCCGAACGGGAGTTGCACGACGACAAGCTGGTCGCCCGGCTTGCCCGTCACGACGAGCGAGGTGCCGTCGGGGTTCTTGGCGAAGGGGTGCGTGGCCTGCCCCTGCGCGTTGAACGTGAGCACGGTCGTGGCGAGCGACAGGCCGTTGTAGGTGGCGCTGTTGGGCTTGAAGGAGATGCCGTCGAATGGCGTCGGGGGCGCGTCGCCCGTGGCGGGCATCACGATGTCGACGAAGGGCGAGTAGCCGATGTCGGCGGGGTTCGTGGCCGTGTTGTCGAACGTGACGGTGAGAGGGATCTCCTGGCCGATCAGGGCGCTGAGATCGGGGCCGTTGATCGTGGCCGTCGGGATCGCCGCCAGCGCGAGCCGGCGCTCGAGTTGCTCGGCCTGGAGGCGGCGCCGCGCCGTCGCCGGGGAACGCCGCTGGGGGGCCGCGGCCGCCCGTCGCGAACCGAACACGCTGAATCGCTCGACCACCGTGATGTTTCCTCGCACCAAACCAGGCACCGGAGCCCGAGATTCAAGCCGCTCTTCCATCGGCCTGATCGTCGGACAATCGTGCAGGACAGCCTCGCCAGACTGCCCGAGCGTCACGAGCGGTACGATCCGACCCCTCTGGCAGGCTACCGTCCCGGCACGGCACCCGCAACGCGCCGGCGACCCATGGTTTTCAGGCCAGAATCGCCTTGACGGGTTTGGCCGGTTCGACACCCGTGAGCTTCGTGTCGAGCCCCTGCAACTCGACCGTGAACCGGGTGTGGTCGATGCCCGGGAGGTGGAGCATCGTGGCGTGCAGGTCGCGGACGTGGACCACGTCGATGACGGCGTTGTCGGCCTCGGTCACGAACCGGGCGACCGCGACGAACGGGGCCAACGCGACTCCCCCTGTCAGTCGTCGAGTTGGCACGGGTGCCCCCGGCTCCGCTCGTGACAAGCAGCAATTTCTTCAGAAAGTATAGCCCCATTCCGCAGCCCGAGCCACGCGATCGTTCGCTCGTTGACGCCCTCTGGCCGCGAACGTAGATTCGCTGCGGTTTGCACGGATTTTTCCGCCGTCCGGCGGCCGTTTCCTCGCTGAAAGGTTTTAACCAAGCCCATGGCCAAGTCGTCCACCAAGAAGTCTCCCTCCCGGAAGTCTGCAGGCAAGGATTCGTCGGGGTCCAAGGGAGGGCGGCTGATCTACTCCTTCGGCGAGAAGAAGTGCGACGGTGACGGCACGATGAAGTCGCTCCTGGGCGGCAAGGGGGCCAACCTCGCCCAGATGACCAAGATCGGCCTGCCGGTGCCCCCGGGCTTCACGATCACGACGGCCGTCTGCATCGACTACTACAAGCACGGGAAGAAGTTTCCCAAGGGCCTCGAGGAGGCCGTGCACGCCGCGATGAAGCTGATCGAGAAGGAGACGGGCAAAAAGTTCGGCGACCCGAAGAACGCCCTGCTCGTGAGCGTGCGCTCCGGGGCCCGCGACAGCATGCCGGGCATGATGGACACGATCCTGAACCTCGGCCTCAACGACGAGACCGTGAAGGGCCTCGCCGAGGCCACCGGCAATCCCCGCTTCGCTTACGACTCCTACCGCCGCTTCATCCAGATGTATGGCGACGTGGTGATGGGCGTGCAGAAGCGGCATGAGAACGAGCACGAGCCGTTCGAGGAGGTGATGGAGGGCCTCAAGCACCAACTCGGGATCCACAACGACACCGACCTCACCGAGTCGCACCTCCGCGAGCTGATCTCCCGCTACCTGCGGCTGATCAAGGAGCGGACGGGCAAGACCTTCCCGCAGGATCCCTTCGAGCAGCTGCTGGGCTCGGTCGGCGCCGTGTTCGGCAGCTGGATGAACGAGCGGGCGATCCTCTACCGCCGCAAGTACAAGATCCCCGACGAGTGGGGCACGGCCGTCAACGTCCAGAGCATGGTGTTCGGCAACATGGGCGACGACTGCGCCACCGGCGTGGCCTTCACCCGTGACCCGGCCACCGGCGAGGACATCTTCTACGGCGAGTATCTCGTCAACGCTCAGGGCGAGGACGTGGTGGCCGGCGTGCGGACGCCGCTGCCGGTCGCCGAAATGAAGCACGACGCGATGTTCGCCGGCACCTACAAGCAGCTGGAGAAGGTGCGGCAGACGCTCGAAAAGAAGTTCGGCGACGTCCAGGACTTCGAGTTCACCGTCGAGAAGAAGAAGCTCTACATGCTGCAGACGCGGAACGGCAAGCGGACGGCGCTGGCCTACGTGAAGATCGCCCACGACATGGTCAAGCAGAAGCTGATGACCCCGCGGCACGCGATCCTCTCGGCCGACCCCGACGCCCTGTCGCAACTCCTGGCCCCGATCTTCGACCGCAAGGCCTACGAGGCGGCCAAGAAGGAAGGGCGGGTGCTGACGACGGGCCTCCCGGCCGGCCCCGGGGCCGCCACCGGCGAGCTGGTGTTCACCGCGGGCAAGGCCGAGGAACTGGCCCACAAGGGCAAGAAGGTGGTGCTGGCCCGGGTCGAGACGTCCCCCGAGGATCTCCGCGGCATGATCGCCGCCGAGGGCATCCTCACCAGCCGTGGCGGCGTCTCGAGCCACGCCGCCCTCGTGGCCCGCCAGATGGGCAAGGTCTGCGTGGCCGGTGCGGGTGCGATCCAGATCGACTATGCCAAGGGCACGCTCTCCTGCGCCGGAAAGACCCTCAAAGAAGGCGATGCGATCTCGATCAACGGCTCGACCGGTGAGGTCTTCGCCGGGGGAATCGCCACGGCCGACAGCGAGCTCAAGCAGGTCTTGATCGCCGAGACGATGAAACCGGCCGATTCGCAGGTCTTCCAGTATTACGACTTCATCATGAAGCTCGCCGACAAGCATCGGCAGCTCGGCCTGCGGACCAACGCCGACACCCCCGAGCAGGTTCGCCATGCGATCGCTTTCGGCGCGGAGGGCATCGGCCTGACGCGGACGGAGCACATGTTCTTCGAGGGCGATCGGATCGACGCGATGCGGGAGATGATCCTCGCCGAGACGGAGGAGGCGCGACGCGAGGCGCTCGCCAAGCTCCTGCCCTACCAGCGGGAGGACTTCGAGGGCATCTTCCGGGCCCTCGACGGCCGGCCGGCCACGATCCGGTTCCTCGACCCGCCGCTGCACGAGTTCGTGCCGCACGACGAAAAGGCCCAGGCCGATCTGGCCAAGAAGCTCGGCCTGTCGCTCGAGAAGGTGAAGGCCCGCGTGGCCGCCCTGCACGAGTTCAACCCGATGCTCGGCCACCGCGGCTGCCGCCTCGGCATCAGCTACCCCGAGATCTCGGAGATGCAGGCCCGGGCCGTGTTCGAGGCCGCCGCCAAGGTGCAGAAGGCAGGGGGCCGCGTCCGCCCCGAGATCATGATCCCGCTCGTCGGCTTCAAGAAGGAACTCGACAACCAGGTGGCGATCGTGCACCGGGTCGCCGAGCAGGTGCAGAAGGAGACCGGCCAGAAGATCAAGTATCTCGTGGGCACGATGATCGAGATCCCGCGCGGGGCGCTCACGGCCGACGAGATCGCCGAGACGGCCGAGTTCTTCTCGTTCGGCACCAACGACCTGACGCAGACCTGCCTGGGCACGAGCCGCGACGACATGGGCTCCTTCCTCCAGACCTACACCGAGGAGGGCATCTTCAAGGCCAATCCGTTCGCCTCGATCGACGTCACGGGCGTGGGCCAGCTGATGAAGATCGCCGTCGAGCGGGGCAAGAAGACCCGCCCCGACATCAAGCTCGGGATCTGCGGCGAGCACGGCGGCGATCCCCACTCGGTGATCTTCTGCCACCAGCTGGGCCTCGACTACGTGAGCTGCTCGCCCTTCCGGCTGCCGGTCGCCCGGCTGGCGGCGGCTCAGGCGGCGCTCAAGGACTGACGCGGGCCTCGCAGCTCGGGGTTGCCCGTGCCCCGTCGCTGAACGCTCGCTCCCGAGACCTTCGATGCTGAGGAGCCGGCCGGGGGCACGCGCAGGAACCGAGGAGCTTTGCGTAGCACGCAGTTGGCAACTCCTGTCGGGTATGTACTCGCAAAGTCCGAAGGTTCCGAGCATGTCCCCGGCCGGCGAACCAATCCGGTCAGCTGTTCGCGCGGGCTCAGGATGGGTGTGATGGGACGCCAAATATCGCTTCGCGTGCGGCTTTGACCGGCGGGTAGGCTCTCGCCATGGATCTCTCTCCCCAGGCCCAGGCGTTGGCGGTGATCGTGGTGGGCGTCGTGGTCCTCTGGATCACCGAGGCGCTGCCACTGGCGGTGACGGCGCTGCTGGGGGCGGTCGCCTGCGTCGTGGCCGGCGTGGCGCCGGCGCAGGAGGTGTTCGCGCCCTTCGCCGACCCGCTGATCTTCCTCTTCATCGGGTCGTTCATCCTGGCCGAGGCGATTCGGCTGCACGGTCTCGACAAGCGGCTGGCCTTCGCCGTGCTCTCGCTACCGGGCGTGGCTGAGCGACCGGGGCGGGTGCTGGCGGCGGTGGCGGCGGTGTGCGCCACGGCGAGCGCCTTCCTCTCCAACACCTGCGTGACCGCGATGATGCTGGCGATCGTGTCGGGCATCATCGCCGCGATCGACGAAGCCGGCCGAAAGGTGGGCCGGGCGCCGGCTGCCGGCTTCGCCACGGGCCTCCTGCTCTGCGTCGCCTTCGCCTCGTCGGTGGGAGGGCTGGCGACGCCGATCGGCACGCCGCCGAACCTGATCGGCCTCGGCTTCATCCGCCAACAGCTCGGGGTCGCGATCTCGTTTCCCGGCTGGTGCCTGATCGGCGTGCCGGTGGCGGCCATGCTCACGGCGGTCGTCGTCGTGCTGCTCGGCCGGATGTTTCCGGCGGGCGTGACGCGGCTCGAGGGAGTGAAGGCGTTCGTGACGGAGGAACGGGCCCGGCTCGGCCGCTGGACCGTGGGGCAGTGGTCCACCGCCGCGGCGTTCGCGATCACCGTCACCCTCTGGATCCTGCCCGGGATCGCGGCCGTCACCCGCGGGCCTGACGACCCATGGGCGAGGCTGCTCAAGGAGCGGTTGCCCGAGGGGGTGGCGGCGCTCGTGGGGGCGGTGCTGCTCTTCGTCTTGCCCGGGGGCGAGGCGGGAGGTCGGCGGCGGGCGGCGCTCGAGTGGACCGAGGCCCGGATCGACTGGGGGATCGTGCTGCTGTACGGCGGCGGCATGGCCCTGGGCACGCTCTGCTTCTCGACCGGCCTGGCCGCGGCCGTGGGAGAGTCGATCCGCTGGCTCGTGCCCGGCGGGCCCTGGGGCGGCGTGGTGCTCGTGGGGCTGGCGGCGATCGTGGCCGTGTTCACCAGCGAGTTCACGAGCAACACCGCGAGCGCCAACATCGTGGTGCCGGTGGCGATCGCGCTGGCCGCGGCGACGGGAGCCGAGCCGGTCGTGGCGGCGCTGGCGGCCACGTTCGCTGCCAGCCTGGGCTTCATGATGCCGGTGAGCACGCCCTGCAACGCGATCGTGTATGGCACGGGGCGGATTCCGCTCAAGAGCATGATGGCCGCCGGCAGCATCCTCGACCTGGCGGGCATCGCGGTGATCACCGCCGCGACACTTCTCGCCGCCCGGTGGTGGTAGCCACGGCCGCGAAGCCGCGAAATCAGAAGGCCACGATGAGTTGCGTTTGGATCGCGGTGCCCGTGTAGCCGGCCCGGTAGGGGTAGAGGATGTTGTTGGCCGGGTTGCGGTTCATGTGCAGGGCCTCGAGCGTGAGCCGGGCCTGGCGGGAGCGGCGGATGTAGGCGTTGAGCCCGCCGCCGTATTCCTGGCCCGTGCCGAAGGGGCCGGTCACCACGCTCGACCGGGCGTAGACCTCGTAGGTCCGCGGCACGAAGCACCAGGAGAGGTAGGCCATGCCGCCTTGATCGAAGATGCTCGCGCGGTCGAAGGGGCCGGTTCCCTTGAAGTTGTCGAGCAGCCGGAAGTAGTACTCGAAGTTGACCGCCCAGCCCTGGTACTTCAGGCCGGCGTCCACGGTGGCCAGGTTGTAGAGAAAGCTGTCCACCTTGGTGCCGGCACCGAGCACGCCGGCGGTCGCGAGCGGAGTGCCATCGGAGAGCCGGACGATCGTGTTTTCGGGGTTGAGGTCGGGGAGAATCCGGGCATAGGTCGGGGCGTAGACCCCGCTCGTGCCCAGCCGCAGCGACGGCTCGTCGTGGTGCTCCATGTCGCCCTGGCCGAAGCCCCAGGGGGCCCAAGGCTCCCACCAGGTGTTGCCGGCGAAGGCCATCGAGGTGCCGCGGCGGAGTACGCCGGCCGTGCCGCCATCGATCGCGTTCCAGATACCCGCCTGGTAGTGCACGGTCTTCTCGGCGAGCGCGCCGACGGCCAGCACGCCCGGGCTGAAGCCCGGCCGGAAGAAGGTGTTGGCCATGCTGCGGTCCACGCCGACCGTCCAGGGGGAGGCGTCGAGCCACTCACGGGTGCCAGCCACCGGGGTCACGCCGGCCCCGATGGTCGCCGCCTCGCTGAACTTCCATCCCGCGAGGCCGATCGGCACCACGCCGAACGCGGAACCGAGGTCTGAGGTGCCGAACAGGCTGAAGCTGTAGATCAGCCGCTCGTCCACGACGTGGCCGGCGAAGTTGATCAGGTAGCGGTTGAGGTTGAAGGTGTTGATGTTGTTGATGGGCCGCACCTCACCGACGGCAGTGGTCCACTGCGTGGCCGAGCGGGCGAACTCGAACCAGCGAAGCTGCATGTAGCCACTGAGAGCCAGCGCGAAGGGAAACTCACCACTCTTGGGACGGGATGCGTGGAGCAGCAGCCCCTTGGGGGGCACGAGGTCGGTGGCGGGGATGTAGCGGGGCCGGGGAATGCCGGCGAGCCGGGCCGCGACGGCCTGATCGACCAGGACGGAGAGATCGGCCTCCGTCAGCGCGGCAAACGCGGCATTGTCGGGTTCACCCGGCAGTTCGACGGAAGCATCCTCGGCGGGAGCGGCTGCGACGTCCGCGGTGCGCTCGGCGGCCGGATCGGGCGCGGGGGGCACGTCGTCGGCCCGGCCGCTGGGCGAGGCGCAGCTGACCTTCACCGCCGCGATCAGCAGCCAGACGGCAACGCAGCGGTGGCTGGAGGGCGGATCGCGCATGCAAGCTCCCGTGCTCTGAATCGGGTGGGATTGCACGGGTTCTGCAGGTTTTCCGACTTGGGCAAAATGGGTCGCCTGCCTGCCGGCCGCGCGAAGGGAATCTGGTTCGAGCAGTTGACGGCCGCTGAAACAGGGCTACTCTGTATTTGTTTTCCAAATGATGGCGGCCGGCACCATTTGGATTTCTCATCCAGGACGAGGCGGAAACTCGGGGCCTGGTAGACGGCGCGAGCCCGCTTGCGCAGGCAGTCCATGAACCTCAAGTCACTCAAGATCTTCTGCGATATCGTCAGCCGGCGGAGCTTCTCCCGCGCGGCCGAGGACAACGGCATTTCGCAGTCGGGGGCGAGTCAGGTGGTGGGCCAGCTCGAAAGCCGGCTCGGCGTGCAGTTGATCGAGCGGTCGAAGCGGCCGCTGGCGCCCACGCCCGAGGGCAAGGTGTTCTTCGAGGGCTGCCGCAAGATCCTCGCCGCCTACGAGGCGCTCGAGGATGAGGTCCGCACGCTCCACGAGGAGGTGGCCGGCCGCGTCCGCGTGGCCGCGATCTACTCCGTCGGCCTGCATCACATGAGCCGCTACGTGCAGGAGTTTCGCGGCCAGCATCCCAAGGCCAATGTCCGGCTCGAGTATCTCCACCCTGAGCGGGTGCTGGAGACGGTCGAGAACGGTGAGTGCGACCTGGGGATCGTGAGCTATCCACGCAGCACGAGGCTGGTCGAGGCCGAGCCCTGGCGGGAGGAGCCGCTCGTGATCGTGTGTGCGGCCGACCATCCGCTCGCCACCGCCGACGAGGCGCCGCTCGCCGCGCTCGCGGGCCGGCCGATGGTGGCCTTCGACCCCGATCTTGTGATCCGCCACGAGATCGACCGCGTGCTCCATGCCCACGACGTGGCGCCCGAGATCGTGCTCGAGTTCGACAACATCGAGACCATCAAGCGGGCGCTCGAGATCGACGCCGGCTTCTCGATCCTGCCCGAGCCGACCGTGGCTCGCGAGGTGGCTGCCGGCACCCTCGCCCGGGTGCGGATCGGCGACGAGGAGGCCGCCCGCGAACTCGTCCGACCGCTGGGGATCATCCGCGGCCGCAACCGACCGCTGGCCCCGACCGCCCAGCGGTTCCTCGACCTGCTCCGCGGCCATGCCGCCGATCTCGATGTCCTGCCCGCCGCCCCGGCGACGGCCCGCTAAAGGCCGCCGCCCCGCTTCCGACTTCAGTTCCCCGTTGCCTGAGCGAATCGCCATGACCCCCCAGCCTGCCAAGCCCCCCCAGCCCCACGATTGCCGCCCCGCCCGCCGCCCCGGCCTTCCGCCGGCCCAGGGCCTCTACGATCCGCTCACCGAGCACGACGCCTGCGGAGTGGGCTTCGTGGTCAACATGCACGGCCGCAAGAGTCACCGGATCGTGCGGCAGGGGCTCGAAGTGCTCGAGAACCTCACCCACCGCGGCGCCTGCGGCTGCGATCCGCTGACGGGCGACGGGGCGGGCATCCTGATGCAGTTGCCCCACGAGTTCTTCGCGGTGGCCGCCCCGCAGGCCGGGATCAAGCTGCCCGCTCCCGGCGACTGGGCGGCCGGCAACATCTTCCTCCCGCCTTCGGAGGGCGATCGCGAGGCGGCCGAGTCCTTCTTCGAGAAGCTCTGCCGGGAGGAAGGCCTCGAGTTTCTGGGGTGGCGGACCGTGCCCACCGACAACACGTCGATCGGCGGCACCGCCCGCGAGGTGGAGCCCTTCATCCGCCAGGCCTTCGTGGGCCGCGGCAAGAAGGTCTCCCGCGAGCACTTCGAGTGGAAGCTGTTCGTGCTCCGCAAGCGGTTCGGGATCGAGATCGGCTCGCTCGGCCTCTCGGAGCAGGCGTATGTCTACGTCTGCTCGCTCTCCGCCAAGACGATCGTCTACAAGGGGCTGCTGCTGGCCGATCAGGTCGACAAGTATTACCCCGACCTCTCCGACGAGAAGATGACCAGCGCCCTGGCGCTCGTCCACCAGCGGTACAGCACCAACACCTTCCCGACCTGGGATCTCGCCCATCCCTTCCGGTATCTCGCGCACAACGGTGAGATCAACACCGTCCGCGGCAACATCAACTGGATGCACGCCCGCGAGAGCATGCTGGCCCACCCGGTCTTCGGGCCGGATCTCGAGAAGATCAAGCCGGTGATCCGCGAGGGGGGCAGCGACTCGGCCTGCTTCGACAACGCGCTCGAGTTACTCGTGATGGCGGGTCGCCCGATCGAGGAGGCCGTGAGCATGTGCATCCCCGAGCCGTGGAGCGGCCACGAGAGCATGCCCGACGACCTCAAGGCCTACTACGAGTATCAGGCCTGCCTGATGGAGCCCTGGGACGGCCCGGCGGCGGTGGCCTTCACCGACGGCGTCCGGATCGGGGCCACGCTCGACCGCAACGGTCTGCGGCCCGGCCGCTGGTGGCAGCTGAAAGACGGGCTCGTGGTGATGGCGAGCGAGGCGGGCGTGCTCCAGCTGCCACAGGCCGAGGTGGTTCGCAAGGGGCGGCTGCAGCCGGGCCGGATGTTCCTCGTCGACACGAAGGAAGGGCGGATCATCGAGGACGACGAGATCAAGCGGAAGCTCGCCACCGCCAAGCCCTGGCGGGAGTGGGTGGCCGGCAATCAGGTGCAACTCGACGCGCTCGCCGACCCGTCGGACGTGGCGACCGTGACCGCCTCGCGGGCGGTGCGGCCGGAAGAGCTCGCCGCGGCCAATGGGCACGGCAATGGCAACGGGAACGGCGGCACGCTCCCCACCGCCGCCGATCCCTGGCGGGCCGCCGGTGTGGCCGGTGAGCGGGGCAGCCTGCTCGAGCTCCAGCGGGCCTACGGGTACACGCTCGAGGATCTCCGCGTGATCATCGGCCCGATGGCGACGGCAGGCGCCGAGCCGATCGGCTCGATGGGCAACGACACGCCCCTGGCCGTGCTCTCCGACCGGCCGCAGGTGCTGGCCAACTACTTCAAGCAGCTCTTCGCCCAGGTGACCAATCCCCCGCTCGACGCGATCCGCGAGGAGATCATCACCTCGATGATTACCACGATCGGCAGCGAGGGGAACCTGCTGGCCGCCACGCCCGCGCAGGCCCGCCTGTTGCGGCTCGAGACGCCGGTGATCACCAACGCGGAGTGCGCCCGGATCAAATCCCTGGGGTCAAACACGGCGACCGAGCACCCGGGGCTCGTGGCCCGCACGCTCTCGCTGCTCTTCCCGGTGGCGGCCGGGGCCGCCGGCATGCGGCAGCGGCTCGACGAGCTGCGGGCCGAGGCGTCGGCGGCGGTGGCCGCGGGCGTGACCATCGTCGTGCTCTCCGACCGTGGCGTGTCGGCCGAACTCGCAGCCGTGCCGAGCCTGCTGGCGACCGCGGCCGTGCACCACCATCTCGTCCGCGAAGGCACGCGAACCCGCTGCGGCCTGGTCGTGGAGACGGGTGAGGCCCGCGAGGTGCACCACTTCGCCACGCTGACCGGCTACGGGGCCGGTGCGGTCAACCCCTACGTCGCCTTCGCCACGATCGACCAGATGCAGGCCGAGCGGATGATCGACGCCGAGATTCCGCGGGAGAAGCTCCACAAGAACTTCGTCAAGGCGGCCACCAAGGGCCTCTTGAAGGTCATGAGCAAGATGGGCATCTCGACGCAGCAGAGCTACCGTGGGGCCCAGATCTTCGAGGCCGTGGGCCTGGAGCGGCCGTTCATCGACGAGTTTTTCACGCGTACCCCGTCTCGGATCGGCGGCATCGGACTCGCCGAGGTGGCGGAGGAGACGCTCCGCCGGCACGAGCATGCCTGGCCCAGGACCAACGTGCCCCAGACGCTCGAACTCGACGTGGGCGGCCGCTACGCCTGGCGGCGGAAGGGAGAGGCCCACGTCTTCAATCCCGACGTCGTGTCGGCCCTGCAGCGGTCCACCCAGATCAACAGCCGGGAGGAGTTCCAGAGGTTCCAGCGGTTGATCGACGAGCAGCAGACGAAACTGCTCACGCTTCGCGGCCTGCTCGACTTCAAGTGGGCCGGCGCCGATGCCGGCTCCGGCGGCCCGATCCCGCTCGACGAGGTCGAGCCGGCCAAGGAGATCGTCAGGCGGTTCGCCACCGGAGCGATGTCCTACGGCTCGATCTCCAAGGAAGCCCACGAGACGCTGGCCGTCGCCATGAACCGGCTCGGCGGCTGGAGCAACACGGGCGAAGGGGGCGAGGATCCCGTCCGCTACCAGCTCGAGCCCAACGGCGACAGCAAGAACTCGAAGATCAAGCAGGTCGCCAGCGGCCGCTTCGGCGTGACGAGCCTGTATCTCGTCAATGCCAAGGAGCTGCAGATCAAGATGGCCCAGGGGGCCAAGCCGGGCGAGGGGGGCCAGCTGCCGGGCCACAAGGTCGATCGGGAGATCGCCCGGATTCGCCACAGCACGCCGGGCGTGGGCTTGATCTCGCCCCCGCCCCACCACGACATCTATTCGATCGAGGATCTCGCCCAGCTGATCCACGACCTGAAGAACGCCAACCACCACGCCCGGATCAGCGTCAAGCTGGTGGCCGAGGTGGGCGTGGGCACGGTCGCCGCGGGCGTCTCCAAGGGCAAGAGCGACGTGGTGCTGATCTCGGGCCATGACGGCGGCACGGGCGCGAGCCCGCAGACTTCGATCATGCACGCCGGCCTCCCCTGGGAACTCGGCCTGGCCGAGGCCCATCAGGTGCTCGTGATGAACGACCTCCGCAGCCGGATCGTCGTCCAGACTGACGGCCAGATCCGTACGGCCAAGGACGTGGTGGTGGCCACGCTCTTGGGCGCCGAGGAATTCGGCATCGCCACGGCGTCGCTCGTCGTGATGGGCTGCATCATGATGCGGAAGTGCCACCTCAACACCTGCCCGGTGGGCGTGGCCACCCAGGATCCGGAGCTCCGCAAGAAGTTCACCGGCCAGCCGGAACACGTCGTGAACTATTTTTTCCTGCTCGCGGAGGAGGTCCGCGAGATCATGGCGAAGC
>JBIIYH010000123.1:0-7641 GCA_044346905.1 Pirellulales bacterium | reverse complement strand
TAGAGCACCTGGATCCGGTGCTCGACCGTCCGCAGGAGCGTGTAAGACTTCTCCAGAATCGCCCGTTCCTGGTCGGTCAGGCTGCCCGCTTCGGCCAGCCGGCGGATCGCCTCGAGCGTGTTGCCGCCGCGGACGGCCGGGTTGTCGCCGCCGGCGAGCAGCTGGAGAAACTGGATCGTGAACTCCACGTCGCGGATCCCGCCCCGACCCTCCTTCACGTCGGCATCGTCGGTGCCGGCGCGGATCGCCCGTCGCTCGATCCGCCGCTTGAGTGCCTTGATGCCGCTGATGTCGGCCCGCGAGAGCCAGCGGCGATAGATCCAGGGCTCGAGTTCGGAGACGAGCCGGCCGGCCAGGGCCAGGTCGCCCGCGACGGGTCGGGCCTTCACCCAGGCCTGTCGCTCCCAGGTGCGGCCGAGCTGGTCGTAATACTGGAGCATCGGGTCGAGGGCGAGGCTGGCCGGCCCGGCCGCCCCGTGCGGCCGCAGCCTCAGATCGACCCGCAGCCCGCCGCCGGCCGGCGCCGGGGCCGTGATCAGCCGCACCGTCTCCTGCACCACCCGGTCGAAAAACTCCTGGTTGGTGCAGGGCTTCGGTCCCTCGACGCGGCCGTCGGCCGAGTGCACGAACACCAGGTCGATGTCGCTGGAGTAGTTGAGCTCCGCGCCGCCGAGCTTGCCGAGGGCTATCGCCGCGATCGTGGCCGGCCGGCCGTCGGGCCCGCGGGGCGTGCCCCGCTGCCGCGTGACCAGCTTGACGGCCGTGGCGAGCGCCGCCTCGACGATGCAGTCGGCCACGTGCGCGAGTTGGCCGGTGACGATCTCGAGCCGCTGGCCGCCGACGATGTCGCCATAGGCGATCCGCAACACCTGCCGCCGTCGGAACCGCCGCAGGGCGGCGAGCACCACGTCGGGGTCGTCGCTGCCGCCGATCTCGGCGGCGAGCATCGCGGCGAGCGTCTCCTTTTTCTCGGGCCGGCCGCGGCCGACGCGAACTTCCTCCCAGGCCTCGGGGTCGGTGATCACCGTCTCGGCCAAGAACGGGCTCGCCGAGAAGATGGCCACGAGCACGCCCAGGCTCTCGGGGTCGCGGTCGAAGAGCGTCGCGGTCGAGAGCGGGCTGCGCACGGCCGCGACGAACCGCTCCAAGGCCACGAGCACGCGGTCGGGGTCGCTGGCCGCGGGCAACAGGGTCGCGAGCCGCTGGCAGAGCGACTCCACGAGGTCGAAGGTCAGCCCGTGGGCCGCGAGGGCCGCGATGGTCCGCTGGGCCACCGCCGGATCGGCGAGCCCGACGCGTCGCCCCCACTCGGCAGCCGCGGCGGGGTCGTCAAGCAGTCGGGCCACGTCACATCTCGGCTGGCGGCGCCGCCGGCTGCGGGGCGAGCGGCGCGATCTCGTAGAGCGGGGCCGATTCGCCCGAGAAGCCGAGCCCATCGAGGGGCACGGCGTCGGCCAGGCCGTCGGCCACGCGACCCGACAGCGACCAGGCCCCGGCCTCGAGGATCTCCACGTCGATGATCCGGCCGACGAGCCGCCTTGGCGCGTCGAAGACCACGATCCGGTCGCACATCGTCCGGCCCGAGAGCTGGACGGTGTCGTCGGGGCCGGCCTCGAGCTCCCGCTTCTCGTCGCGGGCCGAGAGCCCCTCCACGAGCACCTGCTGCCGCGTGCCCAGGAATCGCTGGTTGCCCGCGAGGCTCGCCTCGGCCTGGGCTTCGAGCAGCAGCCGGTTGCGTTCCTTCTTGATCTCCTCGGGCACGTCGTCGGGCAGCCGCTCGTGGGCCTTGGTGCCCGGCCGGGGGCTGTATTTGAAGATGAAACTGTTTTTGAAGCCGACCGTGCGGACGAGGTCGAGCGTGAGCTCGAACTCCGCGTCGGTCTCGCCGCAGTAGCCCACGATGAAGTCGCTCGTCACGGCGGCGTGGGGGATCGCCTCCCGCACCCGCCCGAGCATCTCCATGTATTCGCCGATCGTGTAGCCGCGCTTCATCCGCGCGAGCACCGCGTCGGAGCCGTGCTGGGCGGGCACGTGCAGGTAGTGGCAGACCTTGGGCAGGTCGCGAACGGCCGCGATCAGATCGTCGGTCATGTCCCGCGGGTAGTTCGTGACGAACTTGATCCGGTCGAGGCCGTCGATTCCGTCGAGCAGGCTGAGCAGGTCGGCCAGCCGGGTGGTGCGGCCGCCGTCCTTGTACTTGTAGGAGTTGACCGTCTGACCGATGAGCGTGATCTCGCGGCAGCCCTCGGCCACGAGCTTCTTCGCCTCGGCGAGGATCGTGTCGGGCGATCGGGCCTGCTCGGGCCCGCGCACGTGGGGCACCACGCAGAACGCACAAAACTTGTCGCAGCCGGTCTGGGTGCGGATGAAGGCCTGGAAGGGCGTGGGCCGCATGCCGGGATCGCGGTCGGGGTCGTAGCTCTCGAAGGAGCGGGCGATCGCCTCGCGGGCGGCCCCCTTGCGGTCGAGGCTCACCTCCAGCTTCGGGCCGCCGCCGGCGAGCACGTCGGCCACGAGCGAAGGCACCTGATGGAGTTGGCCCGGGCCGACGACGAGATCCACCCACGGGGCCCGGCGGCGGACGAGCTCCTGGTCTTTCTGGGCCATGCAGCCGAGCACGCCCACCACGAGCTCGGGCTTCTTCTGCTTCTCGAACCGGATCCGGCCCAGGGCCGAGTAGATCTTGTCTTCGGCGTGCTGCCGGACGCTGCAGGTGTTGTAGAAGACGGCGTCGGCCTCGGCCGGTCCGGTGGCCATCTCCCAGCCCTGGCGGCGCAGGGCCGCGACCACGAGCTCGCTGTCGAGCACGTTCATCTGGCAGCCGACGGTCTCGATCCAGAGTCGCTTGGTCATGGTTGTGAGTTTACCGCGTTCATCCCAGCCGCGTGCCGGGCCGGAGGGGGCTGCCCCGCAGGAAATCCCCCGCCGTCATGGCCCGCTTGCCCTCGGGCACGAGCCGGGTGATCGCCAGCGCCGTGCCGCCGCCGCAGGCCACCACGATCCGGCCCACGTCGGGGCCGGCCTCGGCCGCGAGCACGGTGCCCGGCTCCGCGGCCACGGCCGCCGTCTCGAAAAAATCCTCCGCCGGCGCGAGATCGGCCTCGGCGATCACCAGCCGCTGCCGCTCGCCGTCGGCCCGCGTGAAGAAGGTGGCGGCCCGCGGCCAGGGGTCGAGCGCCCGCCGCCGCCGCTCGATCGCCGCCGCGGGCTGCGTCCAGTTCACCAGCCCGTCGGCCTTCGTGAGCCGCGGGGCCCGCGTGGCCTTCGCTTCGTCCTGCGGCATGCCGACCCCGGCCGGATCGTGGCCGGCGGCCACCGCGGCCTCGAGTCGCTCGATCGCGTCGAGCACGGCCCCGGCTCCGATCTCGGCCAGCCGGGTCTCGAGCTCCGCGGCCGTCTCCCGCGGGCCGACAGGAGTCGCCCGCGCCGTGATCACGCGGCCGGCGTCGAGGGCCGGCGTCATCCCGATCACGCTCACGCCCGTCACCGCGTCGCCTTCGAGCAGCGCCCATTGAATCGGCGCGGCCCCGCGGTGCCGCGGCAGCAGCGAGCCGTGGAGGTTGATGCCGCCGAGCGGGGCCACTCCCAAGAGCTCGGCCGAGAGGATCTGGCCGTAGTCGCAGACCACGAACAGCTCGGCCGCGAGCCCGCGGATCGCCGCCACGCTCTCCGCGGCGTTGGCCTTTTCCGGATCGAGCACGGGGATGCCTGCCGCGACGGCCGCCTCCCGCATCGGGTTGGGCGGTGGCCGGCGGCCGGCGGGTGCGTGGTCGGGCCGCGTCACCACCGCCACGATCTCGTGGGGCGAGCCCAGGAGCGCCCGAAACATCGGCACGGCGAAGGGCCCGGTGCCCATCACGACCAGCCGTAGCCGCCTCAAGCCCGACACCGTGCGGCCTCCAGCCGATCGAGCTCGGCCACGAGCTCCGCCTCGGGGGGCAGTTCGCCCCGCGACTGCTTGCCGACGAACATCTGGGCGAGCCCCTCGAGCTGGCTCCGCACCTCGAGCGCCGCCGCCTCGGGCAGCCGGTCGGTGAACAGCCGCCCTTCGAGGTGGTCAAACTCGTGCTGCACGACCCGGGCGAACAAGCCGTCGAGATCGAGCTTGATCGGCTCGCCGGCCAGCGACCAGGCTTCGACCACGACCCGCTCGGGCCGCCGCACGTCCATCCTCACTCCCGGCAGGCTGAGGCAGCCCTCCTCCTGGATGGCCGTGCCCCGCGGCCGGCTGAGCACGGGGTTGATGAACACGTGCTCCTCCCCCTCGCCTCGCCGCCCGGTGCAGTTGACCACGAAGATCCGGTAGGGGAGCGCCACCTGGTTGGCGGCCAGGCCGATCCCCTCCGACGCATACATGATCTCGAACATCCGGGCGACGGCCTCGCGCACGGCGTCGTCGAGCCGCACGAGCGGCTTGGCCGGCCGGCGCAGGGCCGGGTGCGGAAACTCCACGAGTTCGAGCGGGCCGATGGCGGCAGGGTCGGTGGCGGCAGGGGAGTCGGGCATGACGGGCTCCGGGGCCGCGACGACCTCCCGCCGCCGGCTTCGGGCATCATACCCGGCGGTCTTCCCGCCGGCTGGCTACGATTGGCGGCCTCATGCCTGCCGAACCCCATCCGCCGCGCGTGCCCTGGCTCGATCCGGCGCTGCTCGCGGCCACCTGCGGCTGGCTGGGCCGGATCCCGTTCGCCCCGGGCACCTTCGGCTCGCTCGTGGGCCTGCCCTTGTCGCTGGCCACCGGCACGGCGGCGGGCTGGCTCGCCGGCCGTCTCGGGCAGGGTGGCATCGTGGTCACGGCGGTGATCGAGCTCGCTCTGATCGCGGTGTTGTTTTTCGGGGGCATCCCGCTGTGCACCCGGGCGGCGCGGCTGCTCGGCGGCAAGGATCCCGGGCCGGTCGTGCTCGACGAGGCGGTGGCCGTGCCCACGGTGCTCGCGGTCGTGCCGCTCGCCGCCCGCGGCCCGCTCGTGCTGGCCGCGGCTTTCGGGCTGTTTCGGGTGTTCGACATCGCGAAGCCGCCGCCGATCCGCCAGGTGGAGCGGCTGCCCGAGGGCCTCGGCATCATGGCCGACGACCAGGTGGCTGCGGCGTTCGCCGCCGCCTGCCTCGCCGCAGCCCGCTGGCAGGGCTGGCTCTGAACGCGCATGCTGGGGGGCTTCCGGTGCGAGGCGGCCAACGGATGCGGATTCTCCTGATCGACCACGGCTGCTGCGACCATCCGCACACGCGGGTGCATCGCCTCCGCGAGGGCCTCGAGGCCGCCGGCGTGACCGTGGCCGTGTGCGGGCCGTCGAGCCTCCATGGCCTCGACGAGCAGCCCCCCGGCATGCACGGCATCCATCTCCACGACGTGGCCGCCGCCAATCGCCGGTTTCTCGCCGCCGTGCAGGATGGCGGGCCGGAGGCGTTTCTCGCGGCCGTGGCGGATGTCCCGTCGCGGCTGTTGGGGTTGGCTCGGGAGACGGCCCGGCAGATGATCGCCGAGGCGGCCGACGCCCTCTATCCCGACGCGATCTTCGTGCTTCATGCGGGGATCCTCACCGACCTGGCCGTGGAGACCGGCGCCCCGGTCGTGGTGCATGTGGCGACGGCCGACCTCGAGGCCGCGGCCGGGCGGCCGTCGCTCAAGCGGCTCGTGCGGTCGGTGCTCGGCTCGTGCGACGGGATCGTGGCCGCCGACACGCCCGTGGCGGAGAGCCTGCTGCGCGACTGGCTCGGCGGCGATGCCGAGCAGTGTCTCCGGTGCGAGACCTGGTCGATCGACGGGGCCGACGCGGCCGCCCGCGTGGCCGGAGCCTGTGCCGCGGCGCTCGCCCGCCGCCGCGGCGAGTGAGGGAGTGACGCGCGGCGGTATAGTGTGCGTCAAACCACCCCCGGAGTCGCCCGATGTCGCGAATCGCCCCTGACCTTGCCCGCGCCAGGCGGACCGTGCTCGATCTGCTCGCCATTCCCGGACTCTCCGGTGAGGAGAAGGCCGTGGCGGACCATATCGTGAAGACCCTCCGGGCCGCGGGCTGCCCGGCGGGGGCGATCATGTTCGACCGGGCGCACGAGAAGACACCGCTCAAGGGCAACTGCGGCAACCTGATCGTGAAGCTCCCGGGCACCCTCAAGGGGCCGCGGCGGCTGTTCATGGCCCACATGGACACCGTGCCCGTCTGCAAGGGCGCCAAGCCGGTGGTGGCCGGGCGGTTCGTGAAGAGCAGCGACCCGGCGACCGGGCTCGGCGGCGACGACCGGGCCGGCGTGGGCGTGGTGCTCACGACGGCGCTCGAGATCCTGCGGCAGAAGCTGCCCCATCCGCCGCTCACGTTCCTGTTCGCGATCCAGGAGGAAGTGGGCCTGTATGGTGCGCGGTTTGTGAAGGCCGCCGACCTGGGCCGGCCGAAGCTGGCCTTTAACTTCGACGGCGGTGCGGTCGAGAAGCTCACCGTCGGGGCCACCAGCGGCCACCGGCTCGACATCGACATCGAGGGCGTCCCCAGCCATGCCGGCGTGGCGCCCGAGAAGGGCGTGTCGGCGATCGCGATCGCGTCGCTGGCGATCGCGTCGCTCGTGGAAGACGGCTGGCACGGCCTGGTGGAGAAGGGGGGCAAGCGGGGAACGAGCAACGTGGGTGTGATCCATGCGGGCGAGGCGACCAACGTGGTGGCCGAGCGGGCCAGGTTGCGGGCCGAGGCCCGCAGCCACGAGGCCGCCTTCCGGGAACGGATCGTGAAGGCGATCGAGAAGGCGTTTGTGGCGGCTGCGAAGCGGATCAAGAGCAGCGACGGGCGGACGGGCAAGGTGTCGATCGCGGGCCGGCTCGACTACGAGGCCTTCCGCCTGGCCGACGACGAGCCCTGCGTGGTCGCGGCCCGCGAGGCGGTGCGGATCATCGGCCTCGAGCCGCGGCCCGACATCTCCAACGGCGGCCTCGACGCCAACTGGATGGCGGCCAATGGGATCCCCACGGTCACGCTCGGCTGCGGCCAGATGAACATCCACACCACCGACGAGCAGCTCGACCTGATGGCGTATGAGCAGGCCTGCCGGGCGGCGTTGCTGCTGGCGACGGCCGCGGTGTGACGGTCGGCGGCGGCGACTCGACGGCTTGCCCACGCTGCCGTACATTCCTCGCATGCCGCGTTCCGCCGCCTCGCCGCCTGCCCTCGATCGTGTTCACCAGGGCGACTGCCTGGAGATTCTGGGCCGCGTGCCCGAGGGGAGCGTGCATCTGGCGTTTGCCGATCCGCCCTTCAACATCGGCTACGACTACGACACCTACGACGACCGCCGCACCGCCGACGACTACCTCGCCTGGTCGCGGAAGTGGATGGAGGCCGTCAAGCGGGTGCTCCGCCCCGATGGCACGTTCTGGCTCGCGATCGGCGACGAATACGCCGCGGAGCTGAAAGTGCTCGCCACGCGGGAGCTGGGCTTCACCTGCCGCAGCTGGGTGGTCTGGTATTACACCTTCGGCGTCAACTGCCGCACGAAGTTCAGCCGGTCGCACGCCCACCTGTTTCATTTCGTGAATGATCCCGAGTCGTTCACGTTCAACGACGACGCGATCCGCGTGCCGAGCGCCCGCGAGCTCGTCTATGCCGACAAGCGGGCCAACTCGGCCGGCCGCCTGCCCGACGACACCTGGATCCTCCG
>JBIIYH010000015.1:0-23084 GCA_044346905.1 Pirellulales bacterium | reverse complement strand
TTGGTGCCGTCGTTGCCCGCCGCCGCCACGAACAGGATCCCGGCCCGGCCGCCGGCGGCGATCGCGTCGCGGAGCGAGGTCGAGAAGCCGCCGCCCCCCCAGCTGTTGTTGGTGGCGACCACGTTGATGCCGAAGTCACGCTTCATCCGGGTGGCGTAGTTGATCGCCCCGATCGCCCCGCTCGTCGAGCCGCTGCCCGAGCCCGAGAGGAACTTGAGGGCCATGATCGAGACCTGCCAGTTCACCCCGACCACGCCCGTGCCGTTGCCTCCCACGGCCCCGATCGTGCCGGCGACGTGGGTGCCGTGGCCGTTGTCATCCATCGGGTCGGCATCGCGGTTGGCGAAGTCCCAGCCGTAGACATCATCGACGAAGCCGTTGCCGTCGTTGTCGAGGCCGTCCCCGGCGATCTCGCCGGGGTTCCGCCAGGCGTTGGCGGCCAGGTCGCGATGGGTGTAATCCACGCCGGTGTCGATCACGGCGATCACCACGCTGCGGGAGCCGGTGGTGGTCTGCCAGGCTTCCGGGGCGTCGATGTCGGCGTCGGGCAATCCGCCCGACTGTCCGGTGTTGTGCAGCCCCCAGAGCGAGCTGAACGACGGATCGTCGGGGATCGCCGCCGGCGTGATCACGAAGTCGGGCTCCAAGGAGGCGACGAGCGGCGAGCCGGCGGCCCAGCCGGTCACGTCGGCCACGCCCGCTCCCGGGGCGGTGACCGCGAAGAACCCCTCGCCCAGCGACTCGGCCCGCCAGCCCGCCGCCAGGCCCAGGTCGGCGGCGGTGGTGGCGGTGGTCTGGGCGATCCAGGCGTCGGCATGCACCTCGACGACGCGGCCGTTCCAATCGAGCTGTCGCGTGAGGCCGGCCGGGTCGGCCGAGAGCATGACCCGAGCCTCGAGCGACTCGGGTGCGGTGGGCATCCTTCGGTGCCCGCGGACGCCGGCCGAGGAGGCGTGACGGGCGATCCGGGCGTCGGCTGGCCCTTGCCGGAAGAAGCGGATCATGGCTGCGGCCCTGCTGCTGTCGCCGGGAGTGCCCTCCGGACGCGGTCGAAAGACTGTCGTCCGGCAGCCGACGGGGTTGGCATCACGGGGGTCTTTCCGGCGGCCCCCGCGAGTTGGCTCGATCCTAAATCGCTGCCGGCGGGCCTTCAACCACCCCGCGCTGCGGCCCGCTCACATTCGGCGCGAATCGCCCCGGTTCGCTCCCCGCGGCGAACGCGGCTATCCTTGCCGGCACGAGCGGCACTTCCGCCGCAGCCTCCCCGTCATGGCCTGGTGGACAGATGGTTTTTCCGATTGGCGACGACAACTCCGATCGCGTCACGTTTCCGTTCGTCACGATCGCCCTGATCGTCGCCAACGTGGTCGTGTTCGCCGTCCTGCAGCAGGGCTTCCGGCCGGAGGGCATCAACGAAGACTTCACGATGGCCTACGTGCAGGTGCCGGCCGAGATCATCTCCGGCCGCGACATCGAGACCGAGCCGACGATGCGGGTGGTGCCCACCCCCCGGGGGCCGGTGGAGATCGCGGATCCCGGCCTGCGGCCGACGCCGATCCCCGTCTGGCTCACCCTCCTGACGGCGATCTTCATGCACGGCAGCGTGATGCACCTGCTCGGCAACATGTGGTTCCTGTGGATCTTCGGCGACAACATCGAGGACGACATGGGCCATGCGTCGTACCTGATCTTCTACCTCGCCTGCGGGGTGCTCGCGTCGCTGGCCTTCGTGGCCCTGAATGCCACCGGTGACGCGGCGCTCACCCCCTGCCTGGGGGCGAGCGGGGCGATCTCGGGCGTGCTCGGCGGCTACCTCGTGCTCCATCCCAACCGCCGCGTGAGCGTGATCGCGGTGCGGATGATGATCGACGTGCCCGGCTACGTGGCCGTGGGCATCTGGTTCCTGTTCCAAGTGGTGAGCGGCTTCTTCGACGCCGGCAGTGGGGCCGGTGGCGGCGTGGCCTACTCGGCCCACGTGGCGGGCTTCATCGCCGGTCTGATCCTGGCCAAGCCGCTCAGCCGCCGGGGCGTCCGCGACGGGGCCGATTCGCTGTTCGAGCTCCGCCGGCGGGTGGGCTAGGGAACCAATGCCCGGACTCATCGGCGGGTTTCTCGGCCTGGCGATGGTCGTGGCGGCGGCGGGGGTCGTTCTGGCACGGTCGGCCGACCGGATCGCCGCGGCCACGGGGCTCGGCCGGCTGTTGGTGGTCGTCGGCGGGCTGGCTCTGGTCTACCGCCTGTCGTGAACGCACCGTGGTGAGCGATCCGCTGCCGTGAACGAAACCGCCGCCAAGGGTGTCGCGGGCCAGGGGCAGACGCCCTGGCACGCGCTGCCGTCCGCCGCCGTCGCCGAGCGGCTCTCGACCGATCCTGTCCGCGGCCTCGTCGCCGCCGAGGCTGATCGCCGGCGGGCCGAGGCGGGCGACAACGTGCTCCGCGAACGCCCACCCGAGCGCTGGTGGTCGAAGCTCCTGCGACCGTTTCGCGAGTTGATGGTGGTGATCCTCTTGGTCGCGGCGGCGATCGCCGGGGCGCTCGGCGACTGGGCCGACGCGGCCGCGATCGTGGCGATCGTGCTGGTCAACGCCCTGATCGGGCTGTTTCAGGAGGAGCGGGCCCACGCGGCGCTGGCCGCGCTCCAGCAGCTGGCGGCACCGCTGGCGAAGGTGACCCGCGACGGCCTGGCCCGCGGGATCCCGGCCCGCGAGGTCGTCGTCGGCGACCGGATCGAGCTCGAGGCGGGCGACGCCGTGCCGGCCGACGCCCGGCTGCTGGAGTCGTTCGCGCTCTCGCTGCAGGAGGCGGCGCTCACCGGTGAGAGCACGACCGTGGAGAAGCACGCGGCCGCGGTGGTGGCCGCCGATGCGGCGCTCGGCGACCGCTCGACCATGGTGCATGCCGGTACGGTGGTGGCCGCCGGCCATGCGGCGGCGGTGGTCGTGGCCACCGGGATGCAGACCGAACTGGGCCGGATCGCGGGCCTGCTCGAGTCGGCGCCTCCCGAGACCACGCCGCTGCAGCGCCGGCTGACGGAACTTGGCCGCGTGCTCGTCGCCGTCTGCCTGGTGGTGGTGGTGGTGATTTTCGGGCTCGAGACCTGGCGGCATGGCGGGCTGGTGGCAATGTGGGCCGACGGCACGTTCACCGAAGTGCTTCTACGGGCGGTGAGCCTGGCGGTGGCGGCGGTGCCCGAGGGGTTGCCGGCCGTGGTCACCGTGGTCCTCGCGATCGGCTTGCAGCGGATGGCGGCCCGGAACGCGCTGGTGCGGCGGCTGCCGAGCGTGGAGACCCTCGGCAGCGTGACGGTGATCTGCTCCGACAAGACCGGCACGCTGACCCGCAACGAGATGACCGTCCGCGAAGTGGTGACCGCCTCCGGCCGCTGGCACGTGACCGGCGGGGGCTACGCGCCGCAGGGGGAGTTTTGGCGCGGGCCGGCAGCCGGGGGCCAACCGACCGCTGCAGCCACGCGGGTGGCCGACGAGCCCGATCTCGAGCGGCTGCTCGAGATCGCGGCCCGCTGCAACAACGCCGAGGTGCGGCCTGGCGGTGACGGGGCCGGCTGGCAGGTGGTGGGGGATCCGACCGAGGGAGCGCTCGTGGTGGCGGCGCTCAAGGGGGGCATCTCGCGGAACGAGCCGGCCGAGCCCGTGGTGTTCGAGATCCCGTTCGACTCCGACCGCAAGCGGATGAGCGTGGTGGTGAAGCTCTCCGACGGCCGGCGGATGCTGGAGACGAAGGGGGCCACCGAGGCGGTGCTGCCCTGCTGCGTGGCGGAGCGGCGGAATGGCGTAGACGTTTCCCTCACCGACCCGCGGCGGCGGGAGATTCTGGCCGCGGCCGAGGGGCTGGCCAACAAGGCGCTGCGGGTCTTGTCGCTCGCCTGCCGGCCGCTCGGCGCGGAGGAGTCGGTGGAGCGGGAGCCCGACCTGGCCGAGCGGGAGCTCGTGCACGTGGGGCTCGTGGGCATGATCGACCCGCCCCGGGACGAGGTGAAGCGGGCGGTGGAGCAGTGTCGCACGGCCGGGATCCGGCCGGTGATGATCACTGGCGACCATCCGGCCACGGCGCTGGCGATCGCCCGCGAGCTCGGGCTGGCCGACGGGGCGGGGCGGGCCATGACCGGGGCGGAGCTCGACCAGCTCGATCAGGCGGCGCTCGTGGCGGCGGCGGCGGCGGTCGCCGTCTATGCCCGCGTCTCCGCCGAGCACAAGCTCCGCGTGGTCGAGGCCTTGGCGCAGGCCGGGGCCGTGGTGGCGATGACCGGCGACGGCGTCAACGACGCCCCGGCGGTGAAGGCCGCCGAGATCGGGATCGCAATGGGGATCGCGGGCACCGATGTGACGAAGGAAGCCTCCGACATGGTGCTCACCGACGACAACTTCGCCTCGATCGTGGCGGCGGTCGAGGAGGGACGGGGCATCTATGACAACATCCAGAAGTTCATCCACTACCTGCTCTCGTGCAACGCGGGGGAGGTGCTCGTGATGTTCGTCGCGGCGCTGGCCGGGTGGCCCGCGCCGTTGGCGGCGATCCAGATCCTCTGGCTCAATCTCGTCACCGACGGGCTGCCGGCACTGGCGCTGGGGCTCGAGCCGCCCGAGCGGGACATCATGGAGCGGCCGCCCCGGCCGCCCCGGGAGGCGGTGATCACGCCGGCCCGCGGAGCGTTGATCCTAACGCACGGCGTGCTCGTGGCGGCAGCATCGCTCCTGGCCTTCTGGTGGACCTGGCAGGGCGACCCGGCCCGGCTGCCGCACGCCCGCACGGTGACCTTCTGCGTGGCGGCCTTCAGCCAACTCTTGTTCGCGATCGGCTGCCGCAGCGACCGCGTCACGGCCTTCGAGCTCGGCTTTTTCACGAACCCGTGGCTGTTGGGGGCGATCGCGGTCTCGATGCTCCTGCAGGCGAGCGTGGTGACGCTACCCTATGCCCAGGACGTGTTTCAGGTGGGGGCGGAGTTGGGCCGCGACTGGCTCTTGGTCGCTGGCCTCTCGCTCGTGCCGGTGACGCTGATCGAACTGGCCAAACTCGTGTGGCGGCTCACTTCCACTCGTAGGCCGTGAGGCCCTCGAGGTCGCGGACGTAGAGTTCCCGCCCCTCGACGGCCAGATGGGCCCAGCTCTCCTCCTCGGCCACCTTCGCCTCGCCGACGAGCTCGAAGGCCTCGGGCGTGGCCCGGATCAGCCGCAGGTCGCCCGTCTCGTCGAGGGCCAGGATTCGGTCGCCGGCGGCCACCAGGCTCCAGTACTTGCCGAAGGGCTTCGTGATCCAGGCCTCCTTGCCGGTGGCCAGGTCGAGGCAGGCGAACCGTTGGTTGCGGAGGTGGACGTAGGCATGGCCGCCGATCACGATCGGGCTCGACATGTAGCCCTGCACCTTGTTCCGCCAGAGCTGCTCGACCGGTCGCTCGTCTCGGCCGGGAGCGACGGCGAACAGGAACGAACCGCCGCCGTAGCTGGTCGTGAACACTTTGCCGTCGTGCACCGTCGGGGTGACGATGTTCATGCCGCGGAAGGCCTCGACCCCCGTCTTCCAGAGCACGGTGCCGCTCTCAGGATCGACGCCGGCCAGGTCGTTGCGGGTCTGCACCAGGATCTGCGGCACGCCGTCGAGGGTGGTGAGATAGGGCGAGGAGAAGGCGCTGCCCGACATCCCGCCGCCGTCGTCGAGCACCCGCCACACGATCCTGCCGGTCGCCTTCTCGAGCTTGACGAAGCCGGCCCCGGCCTGCACGTAGACGTGCGGTCCGATCACCAGCGGGCTCGACACGAAGCCGAATGCGGGCAGCGGGCTCTTCAGAGCCTCCATGAAGTCCACCCGCCAGAGCTCCTTGCCGGTGGCGGCCTCGAGGCAGACGAGCACGTCCCGCATTCCGGCCACGAACACCCGGCCCTCGTCCACGCAGGGGGTGGCCCGGATCCAGGAGCCGTTGGAGGCGGCGAAGAAGGGCACGCTCAGCGAGCCCTCCCATTCGACGTGCCAGCGTTCCCGACCGGTGGCCCGGTCGAGGGCCCGGACGTGCTCCGTCTGCTTGTCGCGGGTCTCGGTCACGATCACCGTGTCGCCCGCGAGGACGGGCCCCGAGTAGCTCGCGCCGAGATCCGCCCGCCAGCGCTTCTCGAGCCGCTCGGGGGCCAGGCCGTCGGGCCAGTCGGCGGCGGCGACGAAGCCGTCGCGGCCGGGACCGCGCCATTGGGTCCAGCCGGGCTCGGCGGCGGGGAGCGTGGTGAAGAGCGACAGGGCCGCGACCGACCCAAGTGCCCAGCGTGTGGTCGACGGAATCATGGCCGTGGGCCTCCCGGAAGCGCGTGCGATCCCCTAGCATAGGGCAATCCTCCCCGGAGAGCAGAGCCATGCAAGAGCCCATCAAGCGGATCCTCGTCGGCCTCGGCACGAGCCGAACGGCAGAGAGCGTCACGGCCCACGCCATCGAGATCGCGAAGCCCCGTGGGGCCGAACTCGTGGGGCTGGCAGTCACCGATCCGGTCCGGCTCGAGTGGACGGGGCCGCGACCGATGGGCGTAGGCGTGGAGGAGAAGACGGCCGAACTGCGGAAGTCGCGATACGAGCGGGCCCAGGCCGACATCGCCGCGGCCGGCGAGACCTTCTCGACCCGCTGCCGTTCGGCCGGAGTCGCCCACCGGGTGGACGAGGAGACGGGCGATCCCTTCGACGTGGCCGAAGACCTCGTCCGCTACCACGACATGTGCGTGTTCGGGCTGCGGGGCCTGTTCGAGCACGACGTGGTGCCCGAGCCGGTCGATGCCCTGGAGCGGCTGGTGTCGGCCGGGGTGCGGCCGGTGCTGGCGGTGGCCGAGGAGTTTCGGCCGATCCGGCGGGTGCTCGTGGCCTATTCGGGCTCGATCGAGAGCGCCAAGACCTACAAGCATTTCGTGCAGTCGGGTTTGTACGCCGATGCGGCGGTGCGGATCGTGCACTTCGGCCACGACGAGGCCACGGCCCGGCGGCGGTTGGAGCAGTCGGCCGGCTACTTCGCGGCCCACGGCCGCGCGGTGGACACCGACCATTGCAGCGGCGACGCGGCGGGCGAACTCGTGCCCTACGCGGAGGCCTGGAAGGCCGACCTGATCGTGGCCGGCAACAGCTCCAAGAACCTGCTCTTGCGGAAGCTATTCGGCGAGACGGCCCTCAAGCTCCTGCGGGAGAGCCCGCTGCCCTTGTATCTCGCTCAGTGAGCGGGTTTGGCAGGGAGACGTGGTGGGCCCCGAGGCCGGCGTAGGCCTCGGGAGTGCAGGAAAACACGATCACCTGCAGCCCACGGTCGGCCGCCAGGTCGAGCAGCCGCTGGAGCTTTTGCTGCCGGTCGGCGTCGGCGTTGGTGAAGGCGTCGTCGAAAATGATCGGCAGCGTGCCGTCGTGGCTCTCGGCGAGGATCTCCGCCATCGCCAGCCGGAAGGCGGCAGCCACCTGCTCCCGCGTGCCGCCGCTGAGGCTGGAAAAATCCCAGGTCACGTTGCCGAACTCGCCCCGGGCCACGGAGAGCTTCCCGAACTCGCCGCCCGAGTAGGCGATCTCGACGGCGGTGTCGGGGCCGAGAATCGTCCGCAGGTAGTCGGCCACGCGACTGGAGAGCGGGGCCACGAACTGCGACTCGACATCCTGCTTCTTGGCGGCAAACAGTCGCGCCAAGAGTTTCGTGGCTTCGGCCTCGCGGCGGGCGTTCGCAAGCTTGGCGGCGGCCAGCCGGCGCCGCACGGCCGCCCGGGCCAGATCTTCCCGCGGATCATCCGTGCCCTCGCGGCGAAGCTTCTCGCGGGCCACCTGCCGGGTGGTGTCCGCATCCTGTCGCTGCGATCGGAGGTTGGCGATCGCCCGCTCCAGGCGGGTCTGCTCACGGGCGAGCGATTCGGGGGCGAGTGCCGTGAGCTTCTCCTGCGTGGCCTTGGCCGACGCTGCGGTCGCGAGAGCCCGCTCGGCCCGCTCACGGATGGCGGCTGATCGATCGTTGCCAAACCGTTCCACGAGCAGGTCACGGCGGGCCTTCAGCGAGTCGACCGTGCTGCGGGTGGCCTGGATCGAATCGGCCACCTGCCGGCGGGCGGCGGCGGCCTCGTCGTGCCGTTTCCGGGCCGCGGCGGCCGCGGCGCTTGCCCGGGCGGCATCGGCGGAGGCGGTGTCGCGGGCGGCATGGGCGGCGACGAGTCTTGTATGGATCGCGACCTTGGCGGCCTCGGCCTGCTGTCTGCCCGCAGCGGCATCGCCCTGCTCCGCGGCTGCCGCCGCCGGGAACTCGACGTCGAGGTCGAAGCCGGCCGGCGCCCGGCGGCGAATCTCGGCTTCCACGCTGGTGATCTTGGCGACGAGCGCCTCGAACTCGCGCCGGGCGGTGTCGCCACCGAGGCCGTCGATCGCTCCCTGCTGGGCAGCGACCTCGGCTTGAAGTGCCTGGAGGCGGCTGACGTTCTGTCGGGCTCGTGCGACCGACTCGATCTTGAGGCCATCGAGGGCCGCAGTCAGATCCCGGTCAGCCGTCTGACTGGCCCGCGTCGCGTCGGCGAGCGACCGGCCGCCACCGGGCGAGATCCTGAGGGTCGTCTCGCTGCCGGGCGGGCCCACCGCGAGTTCGCTCTCGGCAGTGATCGTCACGGCCGCGGCCTCGGCCAGCGGCTCGCCGGCGAGCCGCGCCGGGCCGGGGCCGGCGACAAGCTCCACCTTGGTCGCGATCGCCTCGAGCGTGGCCGCGGCGGCGTCGCGGGTCCGCTCGAGCTTGTCGAGCCGCGACGCGTCGTCGGCGGTGAGTGCCGGGAGTTGCTTCTGCTCCGCCACCAGGACGGCGAGGTTCTCCCGAATCGCGTCGATCCGAGCGCAGCGGTTGCCGAGGCCGTGCCGTTCGATCGTCAGCCGGGCCCGCTGCTCGCAGAGTTCGAGCAGGGTCACGGCGATGGCCGCCTGCTGCTGCCGGGTGCTGGCGGAGTCCACGTCGTCGAATGCCGTGGTCAGTGCCTGCGAGGCCGCCGCCTCGGCCGCCGCCAGGTCCGTCAGCCGCTTCGTGGCAGGCTCGATCGACTGCTCGAGCTCGGCAAGCTGGGCGTTGCAGTCGGTGATCTCGGTGTCGGCCTTGAGGATCTCGTCGTGGGCGGCCTCGGCCTCACGGGCGCCGGCCTGCTCTTCGGCGAACCGGATCCGCAGGTCGCCGACGGTGCGGAGCTTGCCGGTCACGCCCTCGAGTTCGGCGGTCTGCGCCGCGAGCTTGGTGTCTGCCGTGGCGATCGTGCGCTCCGCCGAGTCGATCGTGGCCACGGCCGCGTCGAGGTTGTCCACGAGCGCGGTGGCGGCCGTGAATGCCGTGTCGGCCTCCTGGCACTCCTCGCCGGCGCGGGCGAGGCCGGAGCCCGTCTTGATGCCGCCGTCTTGGCGATAGATGGCCGCGTGGCAGCCGTCGATCTCCCGGCTGGCCCGCGCGTCGAGCGCCGACTCGAGCACGCCGCCGCCGCCGAGTCGACCGAGCCGGTCACGAAGCTGCTGGGCCGGCTGCTCGGCATTGGCCTGGGCGACGGGATCGGCCCCCGAACTGCCCTGCCAGACCCAGAGATGGGCCCATTGCATCTTCAGGCGGCTGTCAGCCACCCGGCTGCCGAGGTTTTCGGCCCGCACGAGTTCGTGGATTCGAGCCTCGGCCTCGTCGCCTTGAAGGGTGCGGCCGCCCGCAACCGCACCGCCCGAGCCTGTGGCGACGCCCGTGGCCGGGCCTTCATCGGCCAGGATCGTGGACGCCGCGGCGGCGGTCGGCGCGAAGGTCTTTTTGATCGTGTACTTCCGGCCGCCGGTCTCGAACGAGAGCGTGACGCTCGGGTGGCCCGGGTGCAGGTCTGAACGCATCGCCTTGTGGGGGGCGCCCGTGCCGCGGCACTTGAGGAAGAAGGCGTTGTGGATCGCCTCCACGAGCGTGCTTTTGCCAAACTCCTGGTTGCCCCCCACGACCGTGCGCGAGGGATCGAAGACGATGCGGGCGTGCTTGAGCACGCGATAGTTTTCCACGGTGACCGAGAGGAGCTTCACGGGGTGGTTTCCTCAGCAGGATGCACGACCGGCGAGGCGGTGGCGGGCGCGACGCCGGCGGGCGGGGGCTCTTGTGGATTGGCATCGGCGGTCGTGACCAGGGCGTGGAGGATGTGGATCCCGCGGCGGACGACATCGGGATCCGGCGGGCCTTCGTCACCGGCAGGCGCCGTTGTCCCCTCCAGCATCGCGACCAGTTCACTGGCCACGCGGGCGATGATCGGATCGCCGGGCCGCTCGGCCAGTTCGCGGATCTCGTCGGCCGAGGGGGCGAGGACGGTCTGGTCGTCGAGGTCGAGCCGCAAGAGCCGGGCCGTCCATGACTCGACCATCCTGTCGAGTTCGGCCCGCTCGGCGAGCGAGACGCTGCCGCTCACCTCCAGCCTCGCCAGGCAGGTGTCGAAACCCGCCTCGCCGGCGGCGGCCGGCCGCGTGGCCTCGGAGAGCCAGTCGTCGAGTTGCCTGGGCCCGTCGTCGCCGAGGGCCGCAGCATGCACGAGCCAGCGGAAGCGGCCCGTGGCGACTGGTTCCACCCGCGGCTCGGTTCCCCGCGACACCGTGACCATGGCCACGTGGCCCGGTCGCTGGCCCGGCTTCGGGAACCGGTCGATCTCAGGGGCCCCGCTGTAGCAGGCCTTGGGGCCGGCGGCGAGGAAGCCGTGCCAGTCGCCCAGGGCGAGGTAGTCGAGTTCGTCGAGCGGCAGCCGGTCGAGGGCGAGCGTGTTGATGCCCCCGGCGGCGGGCTCCTCGTCGTCGGCCTGGCTCGTGCTGCCGGGACCGATGAATCCGCCACTCGCACCGCCGCCGGCCGATCCGCCGGGGGCGAAGACGGTCGTGCTGCCATGGGCGATCACGATCCGCGGCCGGTCGCCGAACGGGGCGAAGTCGAGCCCGCGGATCCAGGCGGTGGGATCGTCGGCCACGTGGCGGCGACGCAAGGGGCAAGGGAGAAGCACGACGCTCGTGGACCCGCCGTCGCCGCCCGCCACATCCACGACCACCGGCCCGGGCTCGAGCAGCAGGTGGAAGTTGGCGGCCAGCCGCCGATGTTCGCTCTTGAAGAAGGGCTGCTCCCAGAGGCTGTCGGGGCCGCCGTGGTCGTGGTTGCCCGGGATGCAGTAGACGGGCACCTCGAGCGACGCGATCGCCCCCAGAGCGGCCGCAACGGTGGCGTTGGTGGGCGTGGGCGAATCGAACAGGTCGCCGGCCACGACCACGAAGGCCGCCCGCCGCTCCCGCACCACGCCGCCGATCCGGCGGACAGCCTCGATCCGTTCCTGCTGCACGCGGGCCCGCTTGGCTGGATCGGCGATCGACGCGAACGGCTTGCCGATCTGCCAGTCGGCGGTGTGAAGGAAGGTGATCACGGGTGGCTCCTGGGCGGGCCCACGCGGCCGGCGAGCCAGATAGTGTACGGAAGTTCAATCGCGTGTCAAGCCTCTACAGCCGGTCGGCGAGGCCGCTGGCCCGGCGGATCGGGCGGGCCACGGCGGCGGCGATCACGTCCTCTGTGCCCACAACCGTGACCCGGTCGATCGCCCGCGTGACACCCGTATAGAAAAGCTCGCGGGAGAGGATCCGGCTGGCCCGCTCGGGGAGCACAACCACCGCGTGGCGATACTCCGACCCCTGGCTCTTGTGGATCGTGAGCGCATGCACCGTGGCCACCTCGTCGAGCCGCGTCACCGAGACGCGGCGCACCGCTCGGCCCGCGGGAAACGCAGCCTCGAGCCGCGCCGATCCGTCGGCCGCCGGCACCACCAGACCGATGTCGCCGTTGAAAAGATCCAGCGCTGGCGTGTTGCGGGTGATCATCACCGGCCGGCCGGGATACCAGGGGGGGCCGCCGAACAGGTCGAGCTTCTTCTCGACGAGCAGGTTCCAACCCGCCGCGCCGAGCGGGCCCGAGCGATGAGCGCAGAGCACCTGCAGATCTTTCTGGGCCGCGACGGCGGCGGTTGCGTCGCCGGCGCGGGCCAGCGTGCCGAGCCGTTTGGCGTGGGCTACGACTTCGGCCACGAGGGAGCGAAACTCGGGCGAGCCGGGCTCGACCCAGGCGATGGGCCCCGCGAACAGGCCGGCCGGCTGCCTGCCCGAGCCGCCGAGCAGGTCGAGCACGGCGGCCGAGTCACCGGCCAGGATCGCGTCGGCCAGAGCCCCGATCTCCGCGCCGAAGCGGTGCCGGGTGACCAGCCGGTCGGTGACGGCGGCGAGCGCTGACCCATCCCGGGCGGCGGCCCGGGCGATGTCGGCGAGCACCGAGCCGGCCTCGACGCTCGCCAGCTGGTCGGGATCGCCCACGAGCAACAGCTCCGTGTCGGCCGAGACGGCGTCGAGCAGTCGATACATCAGCCCGCTCGAGAGCATCGAGGTCTCATCCACGACGACCAGGTCGTAGGCCAGCGGGTTGTCGGCATTGAAGCGATACCGCGGGCTGCCCTGGGGGCGGACCTTCAAGAGGCGGTGCACCGTCACCGGGCGGGCCGCGTCGATCGCATCGAGCACCGGCTGCGGCGCCCGCTCCGCCACGCAGCGGGTGCGCACCGCTTCGGCCATCCGCGCAGCCGCCTTGCCCGTGGGCGCGGCCAGCGCGATCCGCGTGGCGGGGTCGGCCGTGAACTTCTCGATCAGCCGCCGGGCCACCTCGGTCGTCTTGCCCGTGCCGGGGCCGCCGAGCAGGATCCGCACGCGACCAGCTGGCGGGGCCCGGTCACCGCCCGTGCCCGAAGCCGCACTGCCCGTGAGCCGGCGGGCGATCGCCTCTTCCTCATGGAGCGAGCGGGCCAGGTAGAGCCGGTCGCCGTCGAGAATGAACGGCCTTCGGTCGCCCGGCACACCCACGAGCGATCCCGCCGAGCGGAGGGCCGCTTTCCAGGCGGCCGAGTCGGCGGGCCAGGCGAGCCCGCCGGCGGGTGAATGATCGCCGCTTCCCCAGTCGGCGATCCGACCGAGGTCGACGCAGGTGTGGCCATCGCGGGGCGTTCGCAGCACGAGGGCGAGCGACAGCCAGGCCAGCGGCTCGGGCTCGAGCGGCTCGTCACGGGAGGCCACCGAGACGAGCACGCCCAAGGCGGCGACGTCGTCGGCCGAGATCACGCCCGCCGCGACATAGGCCGCGAGGCCCGGGGGCGGATCAGCGGTGATGGGCATTGCCATGTGTCTGACTGCTCAGGGTGCAAAGTTTGTGGAAGGGGTTGCCCGTGCCAATCGAACGGCCGGCAAGATGGCACGGGCAATCCCGGTCATGGCTCCAGCCCCTCGCGCTTCCCCGCGAACAGATCGCTCAGCCGCCGCCAGATCGTCGGCGGCGGCACCCAGGCGAACACCCCATAGCGATGCCCCGCCTCGTCCATTGGCGTCAGGGGCCCGTGCATGCCGCGGGTGAAGCCATACACGACGCCGGCGAGGCACCCGCCCGGATCCCAGCCCGCCGGCTTCACCGGCCCGAGCCGCCAGCGGAGCAGCCGGTAGACGGCCGTGCCGTAGACGAGCGCCTGAAGCGGATAGTGATGCTCCTCCATCGCCGCCACCAGCCGGCTCGGCGCGTAGGCGGCCAGCGGCACGGCCTCGTCACGACGGTGCAGCCGGTTGGTCTTGTAGTCGGCGATCACGAGCAGCGGCTCGTCGGCCGGCCGACCGGGCAGCCGCAGGACCGCGTCGATCGAGCCGTTGATCAGCCCGGCCAGTGGGATGTCGAAGGCCGGTCCGGCGAGCAGGCGGGCGTAGTCGGCGAGCGGGTCGCCGGCCGGCAGGGATGCTGCCAAGACCCGGCCCACGTCGCTCGCCTTGACGCCCGCGGTGAGGCTGGCGAGGCCCATCTCGAAGTCGAGTTCCGCGAGGCGGTCGGCGGCGGCGAAGTCGGCGAATCGCAGGTCGCGAAAGGCCGCGCCCGCCGGGCCGCCGAAGGGGGTTTCGATCGCCGCAGCGATCATCGCGGCCAGCGGCTCGTGGTGCGGCCGGAGGATGTTGGAGGTGGCCACCTCGCCCACCACGCGGGCGACGGCGACGGCGCGAGCGGCCGCGTCGGCGGTGGGATCGATGTCGAGCCGCTCGAAGATCTCGTGCACGGCCGAGCCGAAGGCCGTGCCCGCGGGGAGATCGGGGAGCGGAAACGCCGCCAGGTCGGGGGCGGTGGCCTCGGCCTGCGTCGGGCCCACGGCGGCCGGCGGCAGCGGCTCTCGCGCGGCCGGATCAGCGGCGCCGGTGATTGCCTCGTCGTGACCGTAGCCCGGCCTGACATGGTCACTCGTGGCGGCATGGGCGGCCGCGGCCACGATGCCGCTGAACGAGGTCCGCCGGTAGGTCTGCTTCACCTCGGCCGGGAGCGGGGCGACCATCGGCACGACCTGCGGTGCCGCCGTGGCCGTCGGCCGCCAGCGGGCCGGCAGCCGCGGCAGGTCGGCGGCGTCACGCGGCGGCGGCGGGTTGGTGATCACCGCCTGCAGCACGCCGTCGGCCCCGTCGGTCCTGCGAATCACGCACAGGTGATGCCGCGGACGGGTCAGGGCCACGTACAAGAGCCGACGAAACTCCTGATTGTCGGCCGCCAGCACCGCCGCCGTGGCCGGGGCCGACGCGCCGCCGGTCAGGGCGTAGGCCAGGTCGAGCCGCCGCTCGGCGCCGGCATAGAAGACGGCCGGGCCACGCGGGGCCTGGTCCTTCTCTTTCCAGTCATCGACCACGATCACGCAGGGAAACTCGAGCCCCTTGGCCACGTGCACCGACATGATCCGGACGGCGTCCTCGTCGCTCTCCACGCGGCGGCTGACGAGCTCCGACTTCTCGTCGCGGCGGGCGAGCTCGGCCATCTGCTCGAGCATCGCCCGCGCATCAGAGCCCCGGCCGCGGCTCGCGTCGTGGAGCAACTCGACCAGGTGCGCGAGATCCACCACGTGCCGCTCGCCGTCGGAGCCGGCCGTCAGCCGCCCCGCCATCCCCACGTCGGCCATGATCGCCCCCTTGACCGCGGCGATCCCGCGGGCCCGGAGGATGCCGTGCAGTTCCGCGATTCGCTCCTGCACCGCCTGCTCGGCCTCCTCGCCGAGGCGGCCCACGTCGGTGAGCGGATAGCCGAAGAACACGGTGGCTGCCGCCCGGCGGACGCGACTGCCGCTGCCGGGTCGCTCCATCGCCTCGAACAAGACCCGCAGATCGTCGGCGACCTGTCCCGCCATCACGCTGGCCGTGCCCGTGCTCACCACCGGAATCCCCGCCCGCGCGAGCCGTTCTCCGATCCGCTTGCCGGTGGCGTTGACGCGGACGAGCACGCAGATATCCCGCGGCCGCATCGGCAGCTGCGACTCCGCTCCCGGGTCCGCCGCGCCGGCGGTGAACCGCCCCCGGTCGAGCAACTCATGCACCTTGCGGGCGGCGGCGTCCGCGGGCCAGACCTCGCCTGCGCCGATGAACTCGACGGGCGGCAGGTCGACCAGCCGCGACTCGCCGCGGTGCTCGGCAGGCTCGACGGCCTGGTAGTCGATGTCGGGGCCGAACGACGCGGCTGCCAGCGCCTCGTTGAGCGATTCGAGCAGCGGTCCGTCGGAGCGGTAGTTGGTCGCGAGCGACCGCCGCGGCCGGCCGGCTCCCTCGCCCGCGGCGAACCGCAGGTAGGCCGTGATGTCGGCCCCGCGGAAGCCGTAGATCGCCTGCTTGGGATCCCCCACCGCCACCAGCCGCCGGCCGTCGTCGCCGGCCTCGCCGGGCGAGGTCGGAAACAGCTCGTGAAAAAACTCCCACTGCAAGCGGCTCGTGTCCTGGGCCTCGTCGATGATCGCCAGCTGGAACCGGCGGCGGAGTTCCGCCACGAGTCCCTTTCGCTCGGGCCGCCGCACCTCCTCCCAGGCCAGCCGCAGGAGATCGTCGAAGCTCGGCGTGGCCCGCATGGCCGCCTGCACGGCCGCGACGCACTCCTGCACGATCGCCGCGGCCCGCTCCAGCAAGTCCTGCTCCTCGGGAGGGCGGCCCGCCGGATCGAACCAGGGCACGATGAACGGATCCCGCAGCGCCGCCGTCACGAGTTCGGCGAGTCGCTCCTCGTCCCAGCCGCGGCCGGCGGCCGCCTCGGTGACCACCGCGTCGTTGACCGCCTCGGCCACCGTCCGCTCGAGGAGATCCTCGTCGCCGGCAGTGCCGGGCTCGATCCCGGCCATCCGCAGCACGCGGGCGCAGATCGAGTGGATCGTGCCGATCGTGGCCGTGTCGAACTCGGCCACCGCCCGCTCCAGCCGCCGGGCCATGGCCAGTCGGTCGTCGGGCCGGGCGGCGAGCAGCTTGGCGTCCAGGGCATCGCGGCCCTCGGTCGCCCCCGCCCGCAGCAGCCGGGCGGTCGCGACGAGCCGGCCGCGGATCCGGTCGCGGAGTTCGGCGGCGGCGTTGCGGGTGTAGGTGGTCACCAAAATGTTGCCGATCCGCAGCGACTCGTCGGCGGCGAGCGCGTGGGTCACGTAGGCCGCGACGGAATAGGTCTTTCCCGTCCCGGCGCTCGCCTCGACGATCGTGCCCGTGGGCAGCGGGTATTCCGTGAGACTGAAGGCTGCGTGTGTCATGCGAGGCGATACTCCGACGAGCCCGACTTGCCCGTGAGCGTCAGCGCCGCGGCGTAGCGGTCGAGAAATCTGGCCGCGGGCGACCCCGGGGCGAAGACCTGCTCGTAGACCGGCTGGAGGCCGTAGACAAAGGCCTCGGTCGAGCGGGTGTAGTCGCGGCCCCAGGTGCCGCCCCGGATCGTTTGTTCGAACTTCTCCCGCCGCTTCTCCGGCGGCGCTTCGCCCAGGCCGAACAGCCCGCGGGGCTCGGAGAGCGCCTCGCGGGCAAGCGCCACCAGCTCCGCCAGCCGCTGCCGGCAGTCGAGGTCGTCGGCCACGACGATCGTGCGGAGCTGGCAGGGGTTGATCGGCCTGCCGGTCGGTGTCGTCTTGCCGGGTGACCACGAGCCGTTGCGGGCGATGATCGAGACCCCGTCCACGTCGAGCCCGGCGGCCCGCGCGGCCACCAGCCTCACCGCCGCCACGTGGAGCGGCCGGCCCCAGGAGTCGCGGTCGGCCTTGCCGGTCGTCACCTGGATCAGCTGCCGCGCGGGCTCGTGCACGCACCGCAGATGTCCCGCCACCCGCGTGCCGCCCGCGTCGACCCGCAGTTCCCGCGACACGAAGCCCGCCAGCGGCACCCGCTTGGCCTCGGCGAGCGACACGACGCCGCGGGCGAGCTCGCGGATCTCCCGCAGCTGGGCCGCGCCATGCGGGCCGAGCGGCAGCCGGCCGCTCGCCTCGAGCGCTTCGAGCCAAGCCGCCTCGCCGGCAGGATCGGCCACGAGCACGCCGAGCAGTTCCTCGGTGGCCCGCCGGACTTCGCGCCCGGAAAACTCCAGCGGAAACGTGGCGGGCGTCTCGGCCTCGTCGGCCCGCCAGGTGTCGATGCCGAGCGTCTCTTCAAGGTGCAGCTTCAAGGGGTCGCCCGCCAGCTGCTCGAGCAGCTCGAGCGCGAGCACCGGCGTCGGCGGGATCGGCACGGCGGCCGGCCTGGGCTGCGGCTCCGGCTCCGATCCCAACCGGGCCGAGACGGCCAGCGCCGCCGGGTCGTGGCTCCAGATCAGGCCCGGCTGAACCTCGCCCGCTTCAAAGTTTCGCCGGCCGAGATGATGCCGGGGGTGAAGGACCTCGATCCCGCAGGGCTGCGCGGGGTCGGCTTGCGCGACCCCGTGGCGAACGGCGAAGTCGACCAGCTCGGCCAGCGGCGTCACCAGCGGCACCGGCTCGTTGGTCTTGATGTTCTGCCCGGTGCAGGCGACGAGCAAGCGATCGGAGGCGGCCAGCAGGCAGTCGAGCAGGGCCCGCCGCTCGTCGATCCGGGGATCCACGTCGCCCACGAGCTGCTGGCGGGCCACGAGGTCGTCGCCCTCGCTCTCCGATACGCCCACGGCGGCGTCGTCGTAGCCGATCACGCAGATCACGCGGAAGGGCACGCCGCGCAGGGGCACCAGCGATGAGGCGGTGATCGCCCCGGTGCGGAGCGGCTGCCGGCCCGGCTGCTCGTCGAGCCAGTCGCTGAGGAGCTCGCGGACGTCGTCGAAGGGCACGGGCTCCCGCTCGGCGGCCGTCCCCGCCGCCGCCCCGCGGAGTCGCCGCAGGCAGGCCAGCGGCTCGACCAGGTCGCCACTGTCGCGACCACAGAGTTCGACGACCGCCGCCTCGATCGCATCGCACCAGTCGGCCACCGGGCGGCGGTCGGCCGTGAGGGCTTCGAGCCGCTGGATCGTCGTGAGGATCCGCACGAGCGAGGCGATCGCGGGAATGTCGGCCGTGTCCACGTCGGCCAGCGGCACCACGCCGCCGGCCTCGGCCCGCGGCGCCGCATCGGGGAGCGCGGCGCCCAGCAGCATGCTTTCGAGGCCCCGCTTCCAGGTGTGGATCTCCGGGATGCCGGCCAGACCACGGCGGCCGCGGTGGGCCGCATCGAGGCCCCAGCGAACCTCGGTCCGCTCCACCAGGTCGGCCCAGGTCGCGGCCAGGTCGTCATCCACCTCGAAGTGCGCCCGCACCAGCGGATGGCCCGCGACGGCCAGCACGTCGCCGACGCCGCACCGCGATCCGGGCAGGGCGAGCAGGGCTGCGAGCAGTTCGGCCCCCGGGCTCACCTCGCGGAGGCCGCGGTCGGCCACGACCAGCGGCAGCCGCACCCGCTCCTTCCGGCCGCCGGCATCGGCTCCCTCGACGTCCCGTTGGAACACCGCCATCAGGTGCGGCGCCGCCTGCTCGATGCAGGGACTCACGATCGCGACCTCGTGGGGCTGGAGATCGGGCAGTGCCGCGAAGGCGTGCAGGAGCGCCTCGTGGATCACCTCCGCCTGGCGGGCGAGATTGTGGCAGCGGTGGATTGTGAAGGATGGATCGTCGGCCAGTGCATGCGGCAGGGGCCGGGCATCGCCCCCCGCGGCCACGGTGGCCTGCATCCGGCCCAGCAGCGTGTCGGGGAGCGACGTGGGCTCGCTTGCACCGGCCGTCACCGCCACGCCCTGCGAGGCGAGCAGGGTCTGGAGGTTGTGGCCGCCGGCGAGCCAGGTGGCCACGAGCGGATCGACGCCGTCGATGAGCTCGGGTTCGTCGCGGCGCCGGGCGATGCCCGGCACGGATTCAGGCAGCGATCGAGCGAGCCTCCGCTCGAGGCCGGGCGAGGGATGCACGAGCAGGGCCTCGACGTCGCAGACCTCGCCGAGCCGCCGGAGGCATTCGAGTTGGGAGAGCGAGAGCGACTCCAGGCCAGCCACGAGCAGCGGCCCGCGGTCCCGCTGATGATCGGCCGAGAGGCGGCTCGGGGGCGGGGGCTCGGCGATCCGCCCGCGGGTGCTTCGCCAGAGGTCGAACTGCCAGCGGTCTGCCGCGGGCAGCTTGTCGGGCACCGGCTCACCATCGTGGACCTCGTCACCGGTCGTGGGGCTGAGCACGGGATTGGGGGGCGTGCGGTCCCATTCGCGGATCATGGCCGGCCGGCGAACGTGATACTCGTCGAACCGGCCGGCGATCCGACGGGCGTCGAGCAGCGGGGTGCGGGTGCGGTCGAAGGGGAGGTCGAGCGACTCGTCGCGGACGAGCGCTTCGAGCACGGCGAAGGTGAGCCGGTCGATGCCCCAAGCGTCGGGGCCGCGCTGGGCCGGCTGGAGGAGCGCGGGGATCGAGCCGGGGAAGGTGATCTCGACGTTGGCCACGATCCCGTCACGCGTGTCCCGGTCGCTCGCGCCCAGCCGGGCCGCCAGCATCGACTCGAGCCAGGCCCGCGCGCCGGCGTTGGGCACGATGATCCGCTGCCGCAGGAACGGGTCGCCGGGCCGGGAGAGAAACCGCACCGCCGCCGGCAGCACGTCGGCGAAGCAGCGAACGAGTTGGACGCGAAGCGGCATCGGGCAACTGGTGGCGATGGCGGAAACCGCACCCGGGACGATCCGGCAGTTGTAGCGATCCGGCTCCCGACCAATCGGGTCAGGGGGCCGCGGCCGGGAACCTGGGGGATCCATGGCGGCGGGGCAAGCTGCCGCCACTGATTCCCCCCCGGAGGGGTAACATGGCCTTGACTTGCAAAACCGAAAAAATCATCAAAGTCTGCCAGGCTTTTCCGCCGATCCTCCCCTCGGCGGCAGCCCTCGGTGGGTGCCGCCACCCCCGCTCGTCAGCTTCGACAGGCTCAGGATGCTCTTCAGCCCCGCCGGACAGATCGCCTTCGCCCACTACCCGAAGACGGCGGGCACGTCGATCACCTCGTGGTTTCGGGAGTCGTTTCCCGACGCGGCCTACGTCGAGCCGGGCAACTGCCACATGCCGGTGCGAACGTCGCTGGAGCGGCTCGGCCTCGTGACCGCGCCGGCCCGGCGGTCGAAGTTCGTCCGCGAGTGCCTCAGGCTCGTCCGGCACGTGATGCCCCGGGACTTCCCCGTCCCGGAGCGGTGCGACCTTCCGATCATCGGGGTCGTCCGCGAGCCCTTCGAGATGCTCGTGTCGCTGTACGAATACTGGCGGCGATACGAGTTTCAGGAAGAACCCGCGGAGGGGCTGATCCGGGTCGCCCGCACCGGGACCTTTCGGGAGTTCCTCCGGCTGGCCGTCGGCGAGCGGTGGCTGGCGAACTACCGCACGTATTTCGACGTCGACGGCCCGGCCTGGGCCTCGACCCGGCTGATCGACTTCCAGGCGCTCGAGCCGGGGCTGACCGCCGTCTGTCGGGAGTTCGGCATCGAGCCCCCCGCGTTCCTGGATCGCAGGAACGCCGCGCCCCGCGGGGCCCGGGACCTCGGCGGGTATCTCGCCGAAGCCGGCAGCCTCGTCTTCGAGGTCCGGAGCCACTTCCGCTGGTACTACGAGGAAGCCGAGGGCGTCCTCATCCGGGGCGAGCGGCCGCGGCTGCGGCGGGCGGCGTGACCGGCCCGGGGTCTCCGACTCAGCCCCGGCAAGGGAGTGCACGATGCTCGTGAGCGTCGGCGGGCCGGCCTGGACCGACACCCGGCTTTTGGCCTTCGATTCGCTCGAGCCCGCCCTGGCGGTCGCCTGCCGCGAGTTTGGCGTCAAGCCGCCCGAGACGTCGCTCGAGCGCAGCAACGCCGGCCCGAGTCCAGGCCGCGACCTCGCTCCGTATCGCGAGGAGGCCGGCGACCTGATCGCCGAGGTGCGGCGGCACTTCCGCTGGTACTACGAGGAAGGGGAGCGAATCGCGATGCGGGGAGCCGAGTCCTGCTGAGCCGGCGGGTTGGAGGCCGCGGTGGCGGCCGACCATTCAGGCGGCCCGCTTCTGCAGGCCGAACACCTCCAGCCGCTTCGTCCAGGACCGCTGCAGCTTCAGAGCCTGCCGCCGGAGCCACGCCGGTGATCCCGTGGTGAGCGCGGGGCCGATGTCGGCCGATTCCCAGAGCAGCCCGGAAAGCTCCGGCGCCGCGCGGCTGATCGGGGGGAGCCTCCGCCAGCGGTCGTGGAGATCGAAGCTGGCCACGATCAGGCCGTCGCCGCTGAACGACTCGGCCACCGAATGCTCGACCAGGACCGCGGCCCCCTGTTTCCGGAGCTCCTCGAGGCAGTCGTCGTGGGTGGTCGGCGAGCCGCTGATCGACTCGTGGTGCGTCGAGATCACGACGAACCGGAGCCGGTCGGCGACCCGGCACCGCCGCAGCGAGCGGACGAAGCCCGTCTCGGCCCCCTGCACGTCCAGGTGGAGGATTTCGATCGGCTGGTGGCCGATCCGGTCCAGGAGGGCGGCCATGTCGAGCCGCTCGACGGCATCAATATGGTCGGCGGCCGGCTCGGCGGCCGGCTTGGCGGCGGGCTTGGCGGCCGGCTTGGCAGCCGGACGGTAGGTCTCCCCCACGGCCGCGTGAAGCATCAGGGCCGTCCGGCCGTTCCGGGCCAGGTTGCGGCGGCCGATCTCCAGGTGGGCCGCGGCGGGCTCCACGCAGACGGCCCGCGCGCCGGGCACGGCCCCCAGGTACCAGTTGGTGTAGAAGGCCCAGTAGGCGCCCAGCTCCACGAACAGCGTGCCCGGCCGGGCGAAGCCCACGAGCGAGTGGAAAATCGCCTCCTCCTGCGGTTCGTGGTGGCCGTGCAGCCCCGCGATGATCCGCGCCATCCACTCGCCGTAGTAGCCGTCGGCCCGCACCAGCGTGCCCTCGTGCATCACCTGCACCCGCTCGCCGTTGAGTTCGAAGATCCGGCCGGCGTCGCGAACCTTGGGGATCGAGTCGCTGTCGCGGCAGGCCAGCGTGATCGCGATCCGGGTCTGGACGGCGGCGGGCAGGGCGGCGAACGACGGCGGCTCGAGCCAGGTGGGAGGCTCGTGGTCCGGGGCGAGCGACAGGCGAGGGGACGGCATGGGCAGCAACCGGTGGGTTCGGGGGAAACGAAGGGCGGTGACCTTCAGGCGACGAGGGGGGCCAGCCGGACGGCGAAGGCCTCCGGCGAGCGGTCGGCGAGGATCGTGCGGTGTCGGTCGGGGGCGACCCGGCGGCCGGCGGCCCGTTCGATCGCGGCCGCGAGGTCGGCGGGCGGGCAGTCGGCGGCCACGAACACGGTCGCGTCGGCGGGCAGGTCGGTGAAGCTGCCCTCGCCGGTGACCACCAGGGGAGTTCCCAGCGCCAGCAACTGGTTGACCACGCCCGAGGATTCGCCGAAGGTCGGGGTGCGGAGCTGGACCGCCACGTCGACGCCTCGCATCGTGTCCAGGAGCGAGAGGTCGTCGGGCGCGTCGCTCACCTCCACGCCCGGGATCGCGGCGATGCCGGTGCGGCGGCAGTAGGAACTCGCTTCCCAGCCGGCGATCACGAGCCGCACAGGCCGCTTCCGCCCGAGGATCTGCGCCGCCCGGGCCAGCACGTCGAGCCGCTTGGTGTCGCCCGCCATGCCGAAGCTGCCGATCCGCAGCGGGCCCGCGGCCCGGTTCGGCGGGGCCGCAGGGGCCCGGGACAATTCAGCCGCGGCCTCGATCGGCAGATGCACCACGTCGATCGGCAGCGCCGCGGCGAGCGGGCCCAGGACGCCCCGGATCAGGTCCCGGCAGGCGGTCGAGTTGACGAGGAGGCCGTCGAGCTCGCC
>JBIIYH010000122.1:0-7680 GCA_044346905.1 Pirellulales bacterium | reverse complement strand
AGCTCAAGTCGGAGCTCGACGCCGCCTCCGACTTTCTCGCGATCCCCGCCCATCGCCACGTCTGGCAGGAGCTGCCCGGCTGGAACCTCCCCGCCCTCGTCCGCGGCCGCGATGCGGCCCAGTTGGGGGGCGTCCGCTGCCGGTTCTTCACGAGCGTGGCCGCGGCCCAGCCGGGCGGCCCCGGTGGTGGTGCGTGGCTCCTGCCCGCCGGGGATGGCTCCGCCGACGCCGACTACTGCTGCGGCCAGCCTCAGCCGGCCGTGCCCGTCTGCCGCACCACCACGGCCGTGCTCGCCTGGGGCATCCTCGTGGAGAGCGCCCTGCTCGACCAGCGGCTCCGGGAAGACATCCGCGAGTCGGCCACGTCGCTCGGCCGCCCCGCGCCGGCCGTCGACTATGCCGGGCCCTTCTACGGCCCCGATCCCTCGCCCGAGGCCCGGGCCGCGTTCGCCGAGTATGTCCGCACCCGCTGGCCGATCCGAGTCTTCGCCCTCGACCCGGCGGTCGAGGAGCAGAACGTGGACGAAACCTATTCCCGCCGCCGCGAACTGCAGATCGCGATGGCCCTGGCCGCGGCGAGCGGCCGGCTCAATGGCCAGGCCCTCACCCGCTACACCCGCCGGCTGGAGACGGATCTCGCGACCGTCTCGCTCAACCGCACGATCACGGGCTTCTCGCACGGCAGCGACACTTTCGGCTGGCGGTTCCATCCGCGGGTGCAGGCTCCGCCTACCCGCGGCACGCTCGCCACGCTCGGCGAGACGCTCCGCGGCGGCCCCACGACAGACGGCGACCTCGCGCAGCGGCAGCTCGAGCCGGGCATGCGGGAGTGCTCGGCGATCGTGGTCATGCCCTCGTTCGTGCCGCACGTCCGCTTTGACTGCCAGTCACGGTGGTTCTCGCTCGTGCATCCGCGGGCCGTGGTGCCAAACGCCCGCGAGTCGGTGCGGCTCACCCGCTCGGTCGAGGCAATCCAGCGGGCCGGGGCCTGCTGCCAGGGCTGCCGCGGCGACGCCCGGGCGGCCGCCGACTTGCAGCGGCGGGTGCAGATGCTCGAGCGCCGGCTGCCTGCGCAAGCCCTGACGGCGCTCGTGCCCTACGAAAACACCGCCGGCGGCTTCGAGCTCTTCAACACGGGCATCAGCGACCTCGCGCCCGAGCTGCTCGGCTGGTATGGCGCCGCGGGCATCGACCCGGCCGGCAGCACCGCGCTGTTCCTCGTGGGCAAGGGAGCGAGCATCCACGACACGCAGGTGATCGCCGGCGGCCGGGTGGTGCCCTTCGACCTGGTCGGCCGCGACGTGATCAAGGTGGAGATCCCCGGCGGCGTGCAAACCATCCCCGCAGCCGAGGCCTGTCCGCCCGGCACGGCCCGCCTCGGCCAGAGCCGGCTGCGGCTCGCCTCCGCCGCCGAGTCCTTGCCCGCGCCGCGGGCGGTGCTGGCCGGCCCGGCCGTGGCCGCCGACTGCTGCGGCCTCGACTGCAATCGTCGCGAAGTCGTCGCGATCCATTTGGCCACGCCCTATGGCGTGAGCGGCCGGCTGCTCGTGCCGGTGATCCCGCGGGCGGCCGCGAGCGGCGGGCCGGCGTTCGTCTCGAACTGCGGCTTCAAGCTCTTCTTCTCGACCGCGAAATCGAGCACCTCGCCCACGCCCGTTGCCCGGGTGGACGAGTTCTACCGCTCGGCCTGCGACGCACTCGAGATCGCCGTGCCGGCCTCGTTCATCCCGCCCGAGAAGGGCGCCCTAAGATTGGTGCTCCGCGACGAGGCCCGCGGGGTCACCGCGGCCACCTTCTCGTTCCCGAGCCCGTTCTTCGACGGCAGCCGCAGCCGCTACGTGATCGCCGGCGGCGACCTGCGAAACTTCGTCGGTGACACCTCCCGGCCCGCCACCGACAAGACGCTCCGCGGCGCCGTGAAGCCCTACCTCGACGCCCTCTTGGCCACCGGCGGCCTGGCCCAAGACGGCGACTCCGTGGCCCTCTCCCTCTCGGCCGAAATCGTGGCCGGCGAGCGGGCCGTGCCCGTGTCGGGGAGCGTGCCCGTGTCGGCCACCCGCCGCGGCAAGGATTCGGTCGTGCTCCCCGCCGACGCCGACTGATCGTCTGCCCCGGGGGGGCGGAATCGCACCGCTCGACTCACAGGATCGCCAGCCCGAACTGCCGCCGCAATCCCGCGGCCTGCCGCTCGCGGCAGGAACCCCCAACGCTCCCTACACTGGTCGGCAGCACCAGCAGGAAGCTCTCGCGTGACCGCAGCCCCGGATCGCCCCCCCGCCGAGCCCGTCTTCGCCGACGACCGCGAGGCGTCACGGTGGTGGCTGGAACACGTCTACGCCGGCGACGACGCAGTCCAGCTCACGCCGCGGGCCGTGATCTTCGGGATGCTGATCGGCGGCGTGATGTCGATCTCGAACCTCTATGTCGGCCTGAAGACCGGCTGGGGCCTGGGCGTCACCGTCACTTCCTGCATCATCGCCTACGCCGTCTTCTCGGCCCTCGAGCGGATCGTGCCCGCCTGGCGGAATCGCCACTTCACGATTCTGGAAAACTACACGATGTCGAGCGCCGCCAGCGCCGCCGGCTACATGTCGAGCGCGGGCCTGGTCTCGGCGATGCCGGCCCTCTACCTCACGACCGGCCGGCTGCTGACGTCGCTCGAGCTCGGCCTCTGGCTGGGGGCGGTCTCGCTCCTGGGCGTGTTCATGGCGATCCCGCTCAAGCGGCAGCTCGTCAACATCGACCGGCTCCCCTTCCCCTCCGGCATCGCCACCGCCGAGACGCTGCGCAGCCTGCACACGGCGGGCGGCGCGGCCGTGGCCAAGGCGCGGGCCCTGTTCCTCGCCGCCGGCGCCGGTGGGGTCCTGGCGATCTGGCGGGATCTCGTCCCCACCTTCAAGGCCCTCGCCCCGTTCGCGTTTCCCGGGCAGTTTCCCTTTCTCCCCACGGCCTTCGGTCGCGACATCCTGGCCCGGTTCACGATCGGGATCGAGGGCTCGCTGATCATGGTGGCCGCCGGCGGGATCATGGGCCTGCGGGTGGCGGCGTCGATGCTCGTCGGGGCCGTGATCTGCTACGGGATCATCGGCCCGATCCTCGTCGAACGGGAGATCGTGCAGCCCGGCTACCGGGGCATCGTCTCCTGGGTGCTCTGGCCGGCCACGGCGATGATGGTCACCTCGGGGCTGTTGTCGTTCGGCCTCAAGTGGCGGACGGTGCTGCGGGCCTTCGGCGGCCTCTCGCGGCTGGCCGGCAGTGGCACGGCCGCGGCTGACGCCGACCCGCTGGCCCGGGTCGAGGTGCCGGCGAGCTGGTTCGTCTCCGGCACGCTCGCCGCCGGGGCCGCCTGCGTGATCCTCGGCCACTGGCTGTTCGGGATCACCTGGTGGATGGGCATCCTGGCGGTGCTGGTCACGTTTCTGCTCTCGATCGTGGCCGCCCGGGCCACCGGCGAGACCGACGTGACCCCGATCGGCGCCATGGGCAAGATCACGCAGTTGATCTACGGCGTGGTGGCCCCCTCGAACATCACGACCAACCTGATGACCGCCTCGGTGACGGCCGGGGCCGCCTCGCACGCGGCCGACCTGCTCACCGATCTCAAGAGCGGCTACCTGCTCGGCGGCAACGCCCGCAAGCAGACGATCTCGCAGTTCTGCGGCGTGATCGCCGGCACGCTGATCTCGGTGCCGGCCTACCAGTTCGTGGTGCAGCGGAATCCCGAGCGGCTCGGCTCGGAGGCCCTGCCGGCCCCCGCCGCGAAGGTCTGGGCCGGCGTCGCCGAGCTGCTCGCCGACGGCGTGCAGGCCCTGCCGCCGGGCGCCTTGCAGGCGATCCTCGTGGGGGCGGCGCTGGGGATCGTGCTGACGCTCGTCGAGGAGTTCTCACCGCCGCACGTCCGCAAATGGCTGCCCTCGACGACCGGCCTCGGCATCGCCGGCGTGATCCCGGCCTTCAACTCGATCTCGATGTTCGTCGGGGCCCTGCTCGCCTGGGGCGTGGCCCGGGCCAACCCGAAGGCCGCGGACTTCACCGTGCCCGTGGCCAGCGGCCTGATCGCCGGCGAGTCGCTGGTGGGCGTGGGAATCATCCTGGTGATCGAGATCCTTGCCGCCACCGGCTGGCGGTGAGCCCCGCCGCTCCGGTTCGTGCAACCCCAAAGCCCCGGCGGCCGCCTACGCGAAGCAGTCACGGCCGCGGGCTACCATTACACTCGGTCCCCGCGGGATTCGTTCGCACATTCTGCAACCGATTTTCTCCAGGGAGTGATCACAGCATGGCGGCTTGCAAGCAGACCTCGCGACGGACGTTTCTCGGGACTTCGGCGGCGGCCGGCGCCGTGGCGGGGGGCGTGCCCTCGATCGTCTGGTCGCAGCCGGCGTTCGCCAACCGGGCCGCCACCGACCGGCCGCAGATCGGCTGCATCGGCGTCGGCAGCATGGGAACCGGCGACGCCCGCCAGCATGCGGCCTTCGGCGACATCGTCGCCGTCTGCGACGTCGACAGCCGGCATGCCGAACGAGCCCGCCAAGACGAGAAGATCGGCAAGGGCAAAGCCGACGTCTACGGCGACTACCGCAAACTGCTCGAACGGCCCGACATCGACGTCGTCAGCATCGTCACGCCCGATCACTGGCACGTGAAGATCGCGATCGAGGCGCTCGAGGCCGGGAAGCACGTGTTCTGCCAGAAGCCGCTTACCCTCACGATCGAAGAAAACAAGCTGATCCGCGCCGCCTGCGAGCAGCACCCGAACCTGCAGTTCCTGATCGGCACCCAGCAGCGGAGCGACAGGGGCCGCTTCCTGCGGGCGGTGAACATGGTGCACAAGGGGCTGCTCGGGCCGATCAAGAAGGTGACCGTCGGGATCAACGGCAGCCCGACGGGGGGCCCCTTCCCAGTGGCCGAGGTGCCCAAGGAACTCGACTGGGAAATGTGGCTTGGCCAGGCTCCCAAGGTGGACTACCGAGCCAAGCGATGCCACTACGAGTTTCGCTGGTGGTACGAGTACTCGGGCGGCAAGTTCACCGACTGGGGAGCCCACCACGTGGACATCGCCCAGTGGGCGCTCGGGCAGGATGCGCAGGGCAAGGGGCCGGTGACGATCGACGGCACCGACGCCAAGCATCCGGTGCCGTTCAAGGATGGTTATCCGGAGCGGGACGACTCGTACAACACCTCGCATGACTTCGCGATCGTGTGCACGTTTCCCGACGGCGTCGAGATGACGGTCACCAGCCGCGGCGACAACGGCATCACCTTCGAGGGAGAGAAGGGGAAGATCTTCGTGAATCGTGGAAAAATCACCGGGATCCCGATCGAGGAAAACTGGGACAAGGATCAATACACCGAGGCCGACGTGATGACGCTCTACAAGGGCAAACCCTTCGAGGGCCACAAGCAGAACTTCTATCGCTGCATCCGCGAGGGGGGCCTGCCGGTGTCCGACGTGTCCAGCCACCTGATCACGATGAACACCTGCCACCTGACGGCGATCGCGGCCCGGCTCGGCCGGTCGATCACCTGGGACCCCGCCGCCGAGGTGATCACCGGCGACGATCAGGCTCAGGCCATGACGGCCCGCACGGCTCGGACCGGTTATGATCCCCGAAAGGATTCCCGATGAAGCTCGTTCGATTCGGTGCCCGCGGCCAGGAGAAGCCCGGGGTCGTCGGCCCCGACGGCCGCGTCAAGGACGTCTCGGCCCACGTGCGGGACTACGACCATGCCTTCTTCGCCGGCGGCCTGGCAGCCCTGACCGAGGTGGCAGCCCGGGCCGACGCCCTGCCCGACGCGCCGGCGGGCGTTCGCTTGGGCGCCCCGGTGGCCCGGCCGCGGAACGTGTGGGCGATCGGCCTCAACTATTCCGACCACGCCAAGGAGACGGGCGCCGCGATCCCGGCCGAACCGATCCTGTTCATGAAGGGGACCGGAGCCGTCTGTGGTCCGCACGACCCGATCCTGATTCCCCGCGGCAGCGAGAAGACCGACTGGGAGGTGGAGCTCGGCTTCGTGATCGGTCGCGACGCCCGCTACCTGCCGTCACGGGAGGCGGCCCGCGAACACGTGGCCGGCTTCTGCCTCGCCAACGACGTCTCGGAGCGGTCCTTCCAGATCGAGCGCGGCGGCCAGTGGAGCAAGGGCAAGAGCGGCGACAATTTTCTCCCTCTGGGCCCGTGGCTGGTGACGGCCGACGAGGTGCCCGACCCGCAGGCGCTCAGCCTGACGCTCGAGGTCAATGGCGTGCGGCGGCAGCGGGGCAACACGGCGACGATGATCTTCGACGTCTGGCACATCGTCCACTATCTCTCGCAGTTCCTCACGCTCGAGGCGGGCGACGTGGTGATCACGGGCACGCCCCCGGGTGTGGGCATGGGGATGAAGCCGCCGGTGTATCTCCGGGCGGGCGACGTGGTGACGCTCGCCGGCGACGGCCTGGGCAGCCAGCGGAGCGTGTGCGAGCAGGCCTAGCGGAAGTCCGCGGAGCCTGACGGAGCCAGGCGACCTCTCGGTCGGCGCACACCTCTTCGGCTCGCCCCCGCTCCAACCCGGGCGGCGGCCGGTGTAGACTCTCGAGGCGACGGCGTGCTGCATTCTTCCATCCCGGCGGTGCCTTCAGTCATGGCATTGATCCGCTTCCAGCCGGCGATCGCGTGGCTCGGGCTCATGCTCTTGACCCCGGTCCTCGGGGCGGCCGAGTCGAGCGATGCAGCCCGGTCAGCCTACGCGTCGGCCGCCGCGCTCCAGAATCGCGAGGCCTGGGACCTCGCCGCGGAGGAATGGGCGGCGCTGATTCAGGCCCATCCCGCCGATCCGCTGGCCTTGAAGGGCCGCTATTACCTCGCGGTCTGCCAGCTCAAGCAGGACGACTGGCCGGCCGCCGAGCGGACGCTCCGCGAAGTGCTCGCGAGCCAGGCCGACGCCGACACCGTGGCGGTCGCGCGACTCGAGCTCGGCCGCGGTTTGTTTCGGGCCGCGCAGCGCAAGCCCGACCGGCAGGCGTTCACTGCCGCCGCCGCGGCCCTGCAAGACTTCGTGAAGGCCACGCCGGCGCATCCCCAGGCGGCCGAGGCCACGCACCTGGCCGGTGAGGCGCTTTGGCAGGCCGGCCGCCGCGACGAGGCCATCGCCACCTGGCAGGCGTTCCTGCGAGGCCATCCCGGGTCTCCGCTCACGCCCGACGTGCTCTATGCCTTGGGCGTGGGCCTGGCCGAAGAGAAAAAGTTCGCCGAGGCCGGGTCGGTGCTCGAGCGGTTCGCCCAGGAGCAACCCGGCCATCGGCTCGCCGGTGACGTGGCCCTCTGGCGGGCCGACGTCGCGACCGCGCTTGGTCGCCCCGCCGACGCCGAGCGGATCGTGGGCCCGCTCGTATCCGGCGGCGGGCCGCGGGCTCCTGACGCCCTGGAGCGGCTGGGCGACGCCCGCTGGGCGCAGAAAAACTGGGCCGGAGCCGCGGAGGCGTTCGCCAGGCTCGCCGGCGGCAGGCCCGACGCCCGCACCCCCCGCGCGGCCCTGATGGCCGGCCGCGGTTTCGCCGAGGCAGGCAAGCCCGACGAAGCCAGAAAGTGGCTTGCCGTTGCGGCGGCTGCAGGCGGTCCGCTCGCCCACGATGCCGCCCATCGGCTCGCGCTGGTTGAGCTCGATGCGAAGCGGCCGGAGGCGGCCCTCGACGTGGCCGAG
>JBIIYH010000121.1:0-7722 GCA_044346905.1 Pirellulales bacterium | reverse complement strand
GGGGGGGGACGGCTCGAAAAGCCGGGGAGGAATAGCCGACCCCGCTTGGCCGCCACAAGCCGAAAAGTGTCCGCGTTGGGAACCTGTCCGCGGCCGCGTCGGCCCCGCTTGCCCAGACGCCGATCCTTGACTGGACGGCAAGAACAGCGGTAGTTTTGGTTGTTTCCGGCGGTTCTGGCCGACGCGAGCCAGATCCGATTCCCTTCCGGCCGGCGGTTGGCCCCAGTGCCGCCCGCGACGCCCCCGCCGACGCCCCCAACCACCTCCCCAACCACCTCCCCAGACACCTGCTTTGCTCATCGATCTGCGTCGCACCGAGGATGTCCGCGACGTCGTCCACCGGGCGGTTCAGGCCCTGGCCGAGGGTCGGCCGGTGGCCTTTCCCACCGAGACAGACTACGTCGTGGCCACCAGTGCCCGCGTCGCCGGTGCGGCCGAGCCCTTGGTGCGGCTCGCCGCCGAGCGGGCCGGTGAGCCGCGGCTGACGCTGGTGCTCAAAAGCGCCGAAGAGTCGCTCGACTGGGCGCCGCGGATCACGCCCGTGGGCCGCCGGCTGGCCCGCCGCTGCTGGCCGGGTCCGGTCTCCATGATCGTGCCCGACGACCATCCGGAGAGCCTCGTCACCCGCCTGCCGGCCGAAGCCCGCGCGGCGGTCGTGCATGAGGGTCGCCTGCGGCTGCGGATTCCCGGTCATCCGCTCCTGGCCGACTGCATGCGGATGCTCGCCGGCCCGGTGATGATCGCCGAGCCGTTCGTGGCAGGCGGCCCGATCGTGACCGCGGAGGAACTGAGCCGCGTCGCCGGCGGTGCGCTCGCCCTGGTGCTCGACGACGGTCCGGCCCGCTATGCCCAACCCGCCTCGACGATCGAACTCGTCGGCGCCGGGTTTCGGATCGTGCGGCCGGGGATCGTGGCCGACGAGACCCTCCGCCGGCTGTCGAGCCTGATGGTGCTGTTCGTCTGCACCGGCAACACCTGCCGCAGCCCGATGGCCGAGGCATTGTTTCGCGCGGCCATGGCCGACCGGCTCGGCTGCGGGCCGGAGGAGATCGACGAGCGCGGGATCGTCGTCGCCAGCGCCGGCCTGGCGGCGTGGGCGGGCGGCCCGGCCAGCACCGGAGCCTTGGAGGCGGTGGCCGAGCTGGGTGCCGACCTCCGCGGCCATGCCAGCCAGCCCCTGACCGAATCGCTCGTCCGCCAGGCCGACGTGATCCTGACCATGACCGCCTCGCACCGGGCCGCCCTGCTGGCCCAGTTTCCCGAGGCGGGCGACCGCGTCTGGATGCTGTCGCCCGACCGTCGCGACGTGAGCGACCCGATTGGCGGCCCCCTCGAGACCTACCGCGCTTGCGCCCGGCAAATCCGCGAGCATCTGGCTGCCAGAATCGCTACACTCGACCTGCCGTCGGCGGGCCTTTCCGGCCCGGGCGGCAGCACTTTCTCGAGCGACTGAGGCCCCATGCGGATTGCGATTGGCAGCGACCACCGAGGCGTCACCTCGCGGAGCCGGCTCGTCGGCCTGCTCGAACGGATGGGCCACGAGATCGTGGACTGCGGCTCGTTCGGCGAGGATGCCGTCGACTATCCCGACGTGGCTGCCGAAGTGGCCCGCCGGGTCGCCGAGGGGGCCGTCGATCGCGGGATCCTGCTCTGCTGCACCGGCGTGGGGATGGCGATCGCCGCCAACAAGGTGGCCGGGGTCCGGGCAGCCACCTGCCACGACGAGGTCACCGCCGAGATGAGCCGCCGCCACAACGACTTGAACGTGCTCTGCCTGTCGGCCGAGATGCTCGGCCCCGAGATGCAGGAGAAGGTGATCCGGACCTGGCTCGCGACCCCCTTCGAGGGTGGGCGGCATGCCCGCCGGGTGGCCAAGATCGCTTCGCTCGAGGCCGAGTGCGGGGCCCGCGGGGAGTTGGAGAAGCCCGCCGCAGGCTGACGCGGGGGGCTCGGCGACCGCGGCAATCTGGGGGGAGGCCGGCGGTCGGCGAAGAGTCGCCGGCTCGTAGCGGTCGTAGCGGGTCGGGCCTGGAAAAACCGGCCTGAAGTGGCGGCTCGTTCGTTGAACGGCCTGCCGCCGCGAGTATCGTCGAAGGCGATCCGCAGGAGGCGTGCCGGCTGGTGCCGGCCCTCGGGCGGAGTCCTCGAGGACGTCGCCCCGGCATGCCGCTCGCCCGCCACCCCGATCCCGACGAGGTCGACTGCCTGATCCGCAACGGCGAGTTGCGGACGGCGATCGAGCCCTATCTCGACGAGGCCGTCTGGGAGATCGACTTCGGCCGCCTGCCGACCGAGGCCGAGAATCGGTTCCTGGAGTCGATGCTGGCCTGGGAGCTTGCGCCTCTGGCCCCGGTGGCCCGCTGGTTCGAGCCGCCGCTGGCGATGCAGCCGGCCTGCACGCTCGACGAGGAGCAGCTCCGCGAGCGGCTCTGGGAGGTGATCGAGCGGCTGCATGCCAAGAAGATCGTGCTCGACTACACCGACCACCTCTCCGACCGCGAGCTCTACGCGCTGATCCGCCGCGACATCCTCCCGGCGCCGCTCAAGCGGGTCGACCTGCCCGATAACTTCGTCCACTGGGACTGCAGCGCCTCGCTCGAGGGCGACCCCACCGTCTGGCTCGCGTATTACGCCAGCGACGAGGAGCGGGAGGAGTGGCGGCTCGAGGAAGGCCGCGACCCGCCCCCGCGGCAGGTGCCGCCGCACCCCCGGGCGTTGCCCGTGGCCGACGCGTAGTCTCGGCGCGAGCAACCCCCGCCTGAGCTAGGATTGGGTCATGGACACCATGCTTGAGATCGCCAAACGCGTGGATGACTTCATGATGGAACGGTCACCAGTCCACGACACGATGCGAAGGCTTGCCCAGACGCTCGGCGACCTTGGAATTCCTTTCGCGATTGCCGGAGCAATGGCCGCGAATGCGCATGGCCACCGAAGAACGACGGCCGACGTCGACGTCCTGATGCGACGAGAGGACCTTGTTCGGTTCAAGGACCGATGGCTCGGCCGCGGATGGCTGGATCTTTTCGAAGGATCAAAGGGTTTTCGAGACACGTTGAACGGCGTCAAAGTCGATGTGCTGATCGTGGGTGATTACCCGGGCGATGGCAGACCCAAGCCGGTGTCGTTTCCCGCCCCGGAATCAGTGCGGGAAGTTCATGACGAACGTGTGCCCTACGTCAATCTTGTTTCCTTGCTTGAACTCAAGATCGCCAGTGGAATGACGGCTGCTCATCGGCTTCAGGATCTGGCAGATGCAATCCAGTTGATCCGCGTCAACTCTCTGCCCCGGAGTTACTCGGGACAACTCAATCCGTTTGTCCGAGCCAGGTTCGATGAACTCTGGCAAGCCGCGCAAGTCTCGGAAGACTACTGAACTGGCGGACCATCATCATCGTGATCTGACCAAGCGCAGCCTCGGCCACGACCCGGGGCGGGCGTTTGCGGGCCGGCGGACGGCCCCCTACATTCAAGCCATGGCCGTAACGCTCCGACAGGTCGCCGAGGAGGCAGGCGTCTCACCCGGCACCGCGAGCCGGGCCCTCCGCGGCCATCCGCAGGTGGCGCCTGATTGCACGGCGCGGGTGCGGGCCGCGGCCGCGCGGCTCGGCTATGCGCCGCTCCGCGATCGCTCGGGCCGCGCCCGTCCCCAGCCGCTCGAGGGCAAGCGGATTGCGATCGCGATGTTCGGCATCGATCGCACGCTCGCCAGCCTGCCGGTGGTGGCCGAGGCGATCCACGGGGCGGAGGAGGCGCTCGCCGAGGCGGGCGCCCATCCGATCCTCGTGAGCATGGCCGATCCGACCGAGCCGCCCCGGTCCCTGCGACGGCTCAAGTTCGACGGGATGCTGGCCAAGGCCGCGCTCCAGGGGCGGATCATGGAGGCGCTCGGCCCCCGGCTGCGGGCCACGCTCGGCCACACGCCGCTGGTCTGGCTGCTGGGCCGGCCGGCCGGGGCCCCGGGCGACGTGGTCGATCCCGACGACGCGACCGTGGGCCGGCTCGCCGCCGAGGCGTTGCTCGAGAAGGGCCATCGGCTGATCGCGATCGTAAACCCGAAGCAAGACCATCAGTCGTTGGCGAGTCGCACCGCGGCCTTCCGGCTGGCGGTCGAGGCGGCCGGGGGGGCGGTGGTGGAGACCGCTCTGCCGGCGGGCGGCCCGGTGAGGTTTCCGCTGCAGCCGGTGATGGCCGTGACGCAGGTGCAGCCGCTCGTGGACGAGCTCGTGGCGGGGGGCCGGCGGGCCCGGTCGGCGCGGCCGACGGCGATCTTCTGCCCGGCCGACAGCATCGCGGCGCTCGTCTACCGGGCGCTTGCCGAGCGGGAGCTCGTGCCGGGCCGCGACATCGCGCTGGTCTCCTGCAACCACGAGCGGGCCCTCGTGGCAGGCCTCTGGCCCTCGCTGGCGACCATCGACGTGCACCCGCAGCGGATCGGCCGGCTGGCCGTGGAGCAGCTGGCCCGACGAATCGGCGGGCAGTTCGCCGGGCTCGGGGTGCAGATCAGCGTGCCCCCGACCTTCGTCCCGGGGGGCTCGCTCGGCCCCGGCCGCCGGTGAGCGTGGCTCACGGAAGACCGAGATGCCCCGCGGAATCGGCTCCCTTCCCGTTCCTCTGCCCGCACGCCGTCGCTACAGCGCAGCCTCGAATGGCTGTTCCTCCGGGCCATCAGCCTCGGCCTGCGTCCCGTTCGTCGATGTGTACGCATAGTCAGTATCCAGTCTGCCCCGGGGGCGAGTCAGCCGAGGATCTCGCCGGCCCAGAGCCGCCGCAGAAAATCGGCCGCGGGCAGCACGCGACATGGTTCGTATCGCGCCTCCCGGGCTCCGAGATAGACGCCGAACGAGCGGACTCGCTTCGCCCCCAGTTCCGCCGCCAGGCGGGCCGGCCCGCGACTGGCGGCGGCCCGCCAGGCGGTCGCCGCCTTGACTTCGATGGCCGCGTAGCCGGCGGCAGTCTCACAGAGGAAATCGACTTCCACGCCGTCGGGCGTGCGCCAAAAAAACAGGGGGTAGGCGAGTCCGCTGTATTCCAGATAGGCGGAGAGTTCGTTGTGCACGAGCGTCTCCAGCAGTCCGCCGCGCTCCTCCGGGGTGCAGGGATACGGCAGCCGGCCGGAGAGCGCCCGGGCCACGCCGCTGTCGAACAGGTAAAACTTCGGATGGCTGACCTGTTTCGTGGCCCGCTTGAGTTTCCAGGCCGGGAGCCAGGAACCGAGCAGCGTGTCGCCGAGGATCTCGAACCAGTTCTGCACCGACTGCCGGCTCACGCCCACGTCCCGGGCGATGCCGGCCGCATTGGTCAGCTGCGCGTTCTGCCGCGCCGCCACTTCGAGGAATCGGGCGAAGCCGCCGAGGTTTCGCGTCAGCGCCTCGGCCCGGATTTCCTCCTGGAGATAGGTGAGGGCGTAACTCCGGAGAAAGGCCTTGGGATCGCTACCGGTGACGGCCAAGGGCAGCGATCCAAACTCGATCATCCGGTCGATGTCGATGCCCGGCCCGATCTCCGCCGACACCAGCGGGTAGAGTCGCCTGATCTCGGCCCGGCCGGCGAGCAGGTTCGTGCCGCCGCGGCGCAGCTTCCGGGCGCTCGATCCGGAGAGCACGAACCGCAGCCTGCGTGACTCGATCAGCCGGTGCACCTCGTCGAGGAGCGCCGGCACCTTCTGAATCTCGTCGATCGCCACCCAGTTTCCGGCCGGCAGCCCCGCGGTCTCGCGGGCCAAGAGCCCCGGATCGGCGGCAAGCCGGATCGCCTCGCCAGCGTCGAGCAGGTCGTAGGTCACGTCCGGGCGAACGGCGGCATGAATCCAGGTCGACTTGCCGGTCCCGCGCGGCCCGAACAAAAAGCAGGAACGGTCGGGAAGCGGGCACCGCCTGGTAAACATAGTTGGCATTTTACCCGGCAAAACGCCAACAGCAATGGACGGAAGGCAAGGGACTGAACAAAACGGCCACAACGCACCTGCACGACTCATCGGAATCGACTCCCGCCCCGGATTTCCCGTACAATTAACGAGTCGGTCGTGTCGCCATTGCCGAGTTGGACCCTGCCCGAGGCGGCCAATCTGGGTCGCAACAGGGTAGCCGTGCGTGTGCGACGAGTTTGACGAGGGAGTGTTGTTCAATGGCTACCATCACCTTTGACTTGCCCGATGATGTTGAGAAGCACCTCGCCACGCTCTCCGGCAGCGTGGACGCGGCGGCAAAGGAAGCTGCGGTGGTGGAACTGTATCGGCAGGGCCAGATTTCACACGGCGCCCTGGCCGAATGCCTTGGGGTTTCGCGGACGGACGCCGACGCCGTTCTCGAGCGCCACGGGGTTACCGAGGATTTGCCCACGATCGCCGACTTTCAAGCCGAAGTGCAGGCGCTCCGCGCCCGCCTTCGGCCATGATCGTCGTTTGCGACACATCTCCGCTCAACTATCTGGTCTTGATCGGCGAGGTCGACCTGCTCCCACGGTTGTTTGCCGAGGTGATACTCACGCCCGGCGTCCTGGCAGAACTCCAGCACCAGAGAACGCCGGCTGGAGTGGCGGCGTGGGCACGTGATCTGCCGCGCTGGGCCCGAGTTGTGGCCCCCGAGAGGCCGATCGTAACCCTCGGCCTCGGCCGCGGCGAAGCGGAAGCCATCGAAGTAGCTTGCCAAGTCGCCGCCGCCGCCGTCTTGATCGATGAGCGGAAAGCCGCAGGTATCGCACGCGAGCGAGGGCTCTTGGTCACGGGCACGCTCGGCGTGCTCGTCTTGGCGGCAGAAGCCAAGATCGTGGATCTTGACCTCAGCATCAGGCGGCTTCTGCAGACAAACTTCCGGGCATCGCCAGCGCTGATCACGGATATTCTGCGTCGCCGCTGACACAAAAGGTGCCAGCCAAAGGTGCCAGCCAACAAAAACTGCCGTAGCCACGGGGCTCTGCACCGTGGAGGCTGGTGGCGGGCCGTCTTTTTCGTTTCCCCGGTCAGCCCCGCAGGCGGTGCCGTGCGAGCCGGCGGATGTTGGCCTCGTAGATCTTCCGCCGGTCGGTCTCGGGGATGTCGAGCGAGTCGATCGCGGCGATGATCTCGCGGATGAAGAGCGGGCCCCCTTCGGGGTCGAAGGGGCAGTCCGACCCGAACACCACCTGCTCGGCCCCGAAAAAATCCAGGCCGCAGGCGATCGCCGCCCGGGAGCCCGAGAGCGACGTGTCGCCGATGAACCTCTTGAAGTGGTCGAGCGGCCGGCCGAGCTCCGCGAGCAAGGCCGCGAAATCCTCGTCGGCCGTCCGCGAGCCGAGCTGGTCCCAGCCGTGCCCCACGCGGCCGGCGAAAAACGGCACCATCGCCCCCATGTGATGGCAGATCACCTTGAGCCCGGGCAGCCGCACGAAAAACTTCGCGAACACCATCCGGGCCATCGCCACGCTCGTCTCGTAGGGCCAGCCGAAGGTCCACCAGATCTCGTACTTCGACTTCGGCTCGCCGGGATAGTCGGCGCATCCGGCCCCGCGGGTGGGATGCAGCCAGACCGGCAGGTCATACTGAGCGATCGCCTCGAAGATCGGCCAAAACTCCGCCTCGTCGAGCGGCCGGCCGCCGACGTTCGTGAACAGCTGGATGCCGAGCGCCCCGAGTTCCTCGATCGCCCGCCGCATCTCGATGAGCGCCGCCGGCACGTTGTTGAGCCCCAGCGAAGCCACGAAGCCGGGAAACCGGTCGGGCCGCCGGGCGACGAGATCCGCCAT
>JBIIYH010000014.1:0-23459 GCA_044346905.1 Pirellulales bacterium | reverse complement strand
GCGAAATCTCCAGGCTCCTTCGGCTTCCACCCCCAGCGTCTCCTCACGCCGCGGCGCGGCGGGGCGGAGCCAGCTCGAAGAGCGAAAACAGGTCGTCGGCCGTCAGGCCCGCGGTCGTCGGGCCGTCGGCCCGGGCCAGGATCGTCTCGGAGAGATCCCGCTTCCGCCGGAGCACCTCGTCGATCCGTTCCTCGATCGTGCCGGCCGAGAGGAATCGGGTCACGGTCACGGCACCGGCCGCACCGATCCGATGGGCCCGGTTGATCGCCTGGTCCTCGACGGCCGGGTTCCACCAGCGGTCGAAGAGAAACACATATTGCGAGAACTGGAGGTTGAGCCCCACGGCGCCGGCCCCGTAGGAGAGCAGGAGCACGGAGTGGTCCCGGCTCTCCTTGAACCGCCGGATGGCCTCGTCCCGGGCGGCGGTGCTCATTCCGCCGTGGTACTCGATCGCCCCGAAGGGGGCGAGCTTGTCCCGCAGCCGGCCGAGCGTCTCCACCCACTGGCTGAAGACCAGCGCCTTGCGGCCGCTGGCCTGCACTTCCTCGAGCTCGGCCGTGAGCCGCTCGAGCTTCGCGCTCTCGCCGGTGGCGGTGTCGAAGTTGCAGATCTGCTTGAGCCGGAGCACGAGCTCGAAGACGTGCTGGATCGTCGCCTCGCGGCCCATCCCAGCCAGCCTGAGCACGCCCTCCTCCTCCGCCCGCCGGTAGGTCTCCCGCTGCTCGGCGCCGAGCTCGATCCGGGCGTCGCGGTCGAGCCGCGGCGGCATCTCGGTGAGCACCTTGTCTTTCGTGCGCCGGAGGATGTGATCGGTGACGGCGGCGGCCATCGCCTTGGGCGTCATCCGCTCGTTGATCTGGCCGGGGTCGACGAACTCGAAGATCCCCACCAGGTCGTCGGCCGAGTTTTCGACCGGCGTGCCCGTCAGGGCCCAGCTGCGGCGGCGGTCGAGGCTCACGATCGCCCGGTTGGTGTGGCTCGACTTGTTCTTGATCCGCTGGGCCTCGTCGAGCACGACCAGATCGAAGGCCAGGCCGAGTTCGGCCACGAGGTCGCGGTCGCGGACGAGCACCTCGTAGTTGGCGAGCTTGACGGGCACGTCGGGGAGCGACCACTGCCACCGCCGCCGGGCCGGGTCGCCGTCGATCACCGCCACCAGGAGCTCGGGCGCCCAGTCGGCCAGTTCCCGGGCCCAGTTGCTCACGAGCCCCTTCGGGCAGACCACCAGCACCCGCCGGGCCTCGCCGCTGCGGACGAGCAGCCGGATCGACGAAATCGCCTGCATCGATTTGCCCAGCCCCATCTCGTCGGCGAGCACGGCCGAGTGCCGCGGCAGGAGGAAGGCCATGCCCTCGAACTGGAAGGGAAAGGGCTGCCGCGGGAACGCGAGCTTCCCGCCGCGGAGCATCGTCTCGAGATCGGGCTGCAGGAGATAGAAGAATCGTTCCGAGAGTTTGACGACGTCCTGCGGCGGCGCGATCCGCGCGCGGCGGGTCTCGCCGCGGCATTCCTTGGACGCCGTCGGCGTGCTCCGCGGCGGCCGGCCCGCGGGCTCCGCAGCCGGCGGTGGAACCTCCACGGGCCGCGCGAAGAAGTGGCTCTGCACCCTCGGGCGCGGCGGCAAGGGCTCGATGGATGTCACCGCCGGGGCCGGCAGCACCATCGGCAGCCGCAGCGCCGGCGGCGTGGGCAGGGCGAGATCGCAGCCGCCCGCGACGACGATCCGGGGCAGCGCGAAGTCCTCGCCGCCGAACGACCGCACGGGCGGCGGCGGGCTCGCATCACCGAGCTGATCGATGCCTGTCATCGCCGTCCTCTGTTTTGCCGGCATCAGTGCCGGGCCGCCTCGTCGAGGGCCGCGCGGATCCGCTCGAAGGGTTCGCAGAGATCGACGGCTGCGGCCAGCGTCGCGAGGCGGGCCTCGAGTTCGTCCGCCCGGGCGGCGTCGTCGGCGTGCGGGCTCACGACCGCCTCGCCCACCAAGAAGCCGGCGGCAACCTGCTCCACGACCCCGCGCCGCACGAGCGCCACGGGGAGCTTCGTGTGCGGCCTGACATGGAGCATGGCGTCGTTATCGGTGAGCACGACGGCCGGCGCGGCCTTGCCCTCGGCGAGCAGGGCGCCCCCGACCTGGCGGCCGTGCAGGTGGCCCTGGAGCGTTGGCCCGTAGAGGATCTGCTGGGCCCGCGAAACCTTGACCGGCGCCGTGCAGTGAAACTCGAGCGGCCGGCCGAGCGCATCGACCACGAGGTAGCCGCCGAACAGGCCGTGGGCAGGTGACTCGAGCGTGGTCAGGAACCCGAACGAAAGGCCATCGAGCCCGGTTTCCGCCTGCTGCACGTCCATGCGACTCCCCGCCGGCCGGGCCGGCCGCGTCCCTGCGGCCTCCCTCGCCCCTGTGCATCGGGAGGCCGGGGCGGGCGGCTTTAGCCTGGGGCGGGTGACCAGAGCCTGGGGCGGGTGACCGGAGCCGAGGGCGGGCGGCTTCAGCCGAGGGCGGTCGCGGCGGGGAGTTGCGCGATTACGGCGGCTGGAGCGGCTCCGGAACGTGGAAAATACGAGGGCCGCGGCCTACTATCTATAAGGTGTCGCTCCGGCGGCCCCCCGGCAGTTTCCCCCCGGCAAGCGAAGTCATGCACGACGGCTCCCCGTTCTTCACGCAGGTGGACATCTCCGCCGGCACGCCCGCCACGGGCCGCCCGACGCCCACCGGCGACCTCACCGAGACCAATGGCCTGCTGCGGGAGCTGGTTGAAAACGCCCGCAAGTCGAACGATCTCCTGCTCGAGATCCTCGCCCAGGTCTCCCTCCAGCACCGGCAGCGGACGGCCGAGCTCAAGGCCTGGAAGGAGGCCAACCCGCAGCTGGCCAAGTCGTGCCGGCGGGCGGCCGAGTCGCTGGCCCGCGTGCACACGGAGTTTCTCTCGAGCATCGCCCAGGAGGCGGCCGACAACGCGGAGGATTTCTCCGACAGCGAATATGCCCTGGGCGAGTTCATCGACCGCTACGGCCCCCGGCTCGCCCACTTCAACGGTGTGCTCCAACTGTTCGCCCAGTTGGGCGCCCCCCTGCCCCAGCCGCCGGGCCAGTCGTCCGAAGGCTGACCCCGCCCCGCTCATCCTTCTCGGGAGTTTTCATGTCCGTTACCGCCGCCAAGCTCCCGGTCTTTCAGGTCGCCACGCCGGAGCAGGTCGCCGCGGCCCGGGCCACCCTCGACGCCCACACCGTCGAGATGATGGCCTGGCACTTTCACGAGTCCACCGGCTGCCCCTTCTGGCTCGAGTATGCGAAGTCGCTCCCCTTCAATCCGCTCACCGACGTCACCTGCTATGACGATCTCAAAAAGTTCCCGCCCTTCGAGGACGAGTGGCTGCGGGGCGGTCCGGTCCGCCGCTGGGTGCCCAAGGGGCTGGCCGACCAGCCGATCTACGTGTTCGAGACGGGCGGCACCACGGGCGTGCCCAAGTCGCGGGTCAACTCCCGCGACTTCCGCACCGACTACGAGATGTTCAGCGACACGCTCCCCGACGAGTTCTTTCCCCGTGGAGCCAACTGGCTGATGCTCGGGCCGTCCGGGCCGCGCCGGCTCCGGCTCTCGATCGAGCACCTCGCCCAGCATCGCGGCGGCATCTGCTTCTGCGTCGATCTCGACCCCCGCTGGGTGATCAAGCTGATCCAGAAGGGATGGATGGAGCACCTCGAGGCCTACAAGCAGCACTGCATCGACCAGGCGATCACGATCCTCGAGGCGGGCCACGACGTCCGCTGCATGTTCACCACGCCCAAGCTGCTCGAGGCGCTGGCCCTGGCCCTCGAAAAACGTGGCACCACGCTCCGCCAGGCGGGCATCACGGGGATCTTCTCGGGGGGCACCGAGTTCACGCCCCAGTGGACGCGGTTCGCGGTCGAGGAACTGCTCGACGGCGCCTACATGACACCCACGTACGGCAACACGCTGATGGGCCTGGCAGCCTCTCGGCCGGTGGTGCCAGCCGACGGCTACACGATCGCGTATTACGCTCCGCAGCCGCGGGCGGTGATCGAGGTGGTGGACTTCGACGACCGCGACGCGGTCGTGCCCTACGGGGCGACCGGCCGCGTCCGCCTCACCACGCTCACGAAGGAGACCTTCATCCCCGGCTTTCTCGAGCGGGACGAAGGGGAGCGGGAACTGCCCTATGCCAAGTATCCCTGGGACGGCATCAGCGGCGTTCGTCCATTCCGCGAACTCGCCGCCACCACGACCGTCGGCGTGTACTGACTATTCGCATGGCCCCTCCCACCGGCAAACAGACGACTCCCCCACTCACGATCGTGTTCTTCGGCCTCGGGGCCGTGGGCTCGAGCATGCTCATCTGCCTGGCCGAACTGGCCGAGCGCGACGGCATCCCGGTGCGGTTCAAGGTGTTCGCGATCGATCCGGCGGCCGCCCGCGAGGCGCTCTACCACGCCGAGCGGCTCATGCGGCGGATCGAGATCATCGGGGTGCCGAGCTTCGATCCGCTCCTCGCCCTCGAGGGGCCCGGAGTGGAAAAACTCACGGGTGCCGCTCTCCTCGTCAATGCTGCGATCCCCCGGTTCAATTGTCCGATCATCGAACTGGGCATCCGGCTTGGGGCCCACACGCTCGATCTCGCCTCCGACATGTACAACCCGGAGACGGCGAGTTCCCTGACCTTCGCCCAGTACGCCCACGACGCCGCCCTCCGGGACAAGGGCGTGGCCGCGCTCATCAACATGGGCATCTCCCCGGGGATCACGAACTTTCTCATCGGTGAGCGGATCTGCCGAATCAGTTCCGCGCATCGCAAGCATCTCACGATCGAGTCGATCGACCTCTACCTGCTCGAGGACATCGATGCCGACGCCGTGATCTTCTCCTGGGCGCCGGCCGTGGCGCTCGACGAACTGTCGCAGAGCCCGCTGCAATTGCGCGACGGCCGGATGATCGTGCACGAGCCGTTCACCGACTCCCGCGACTACCAGTTTCCGCACGAGCCGCGGACCTGGCGACAGTATCCGCTCTATCAGGAGGAACTGCTCTCGCTGCACCGGTCGTATCCCGCGGTGGAAGACATCGGGATCTACACCGGCGGCTCGGAGGTCGAGCTGGTCAAGGCGCTGCACCAGCTGAACCTGCTCTCCAAGGAGACGCTCGGGGCCAACCCCGAGCTCACGATCGAGGCGGTCGTGCGGGCGGCGCTGCCCGGCATGAAGAAGCCGCGGCGAATCGAAGACTTTCTGCGGTCGGGGGTGATTCGCCGCACGCATTTCTGCGCGGCGGCGGAGATCCGCGTCAGCGAGTCGGTGCGGAACGAGCGGCAGACGATCATCGAGACGGTCGGCCTGAGTTTTCTGCGGTATCGGGAACTGTTGGGCACGCCCTACGCGGGCGCCACCTACATCTCCTACCCCACGGCCGTGGGCGCGGCGATTCTCGGCTGGCAGACACTCTGCCATGTGCGGGCGGAGCCGGGCAGCATCCGGGGCGTGGTGACCGGCGAGGATCTCGCTCGGCTCCTGCCGCAGCCGCGGATCGATGCGGTCCGCCGTGATCTCGTGGCCTGGGACATCGATCTGTTCGAGAGCACCCGGGACGCGGCAAGCGGCTCGGCCTGACGCCGCTGTCAGCGCCGGCTGATATCATTGGGGCGGGCAGCCGGCTCGCGGCTGGTTTCTCATTTCGATCCGGAGGTTCTCGTGCACCTGCCCGCCTGGCGTTTCGGCAAGCCCTACGAGTCGCTGGAGCGGGACACGCTCGTGCATTTTCTGACCGGCGAGCCCGTCGCCGAGGTCAGCCAGGTCGGCGGCGCGATCGTGGGTCGCGACCTGCAGAAGGCGGGCCAGGCCAGGGCGGCGCTCATGGCCCTCGATCCGGAGGAGGTCGTGGAGCGGCTCCAGACCGCCGGCAACCTCTATGCCAACGGCACCGTGACCGTCGGCGGCGAGCCGCAGTCGCCCGAGCGGTTCGTGAAGTGCCAATCGGCCACGACCGGCCTGCCCGAAAGCCTCTGCCGGGCCAACATGCAGAAGAACATGTTCGTGCTCTCGAACATGGACCGGATCCTCGACGCCCTCTCCCGCGGCCTCGACCCGAAGATCCTCTGGGCCGGCCACGGCGTCGAGCACCGGGGCGTGACGGTGAGCTACCAGTCGCAGTCGCCCGTGCTCGGCCTCGTGCTCCCCTCCAACTCCCCCGGCGTGCACACGCTCTGGCTGCCGGTCGTCGCGCTCGGCGTGGGCTTGGTGATGAAGCCGGGCAGCCAGGAGCCCTGGACGCCCTACCGGATGGCCGCGGCGATGGTGGAGGCGGGCATCCCGGCCGAGGCGATCAGCCTCTATCCGGGCGCGACCGACGTGGGCGGGGCCGTGCTCGCCGGCTGCGGCCGGAGCATGATCTTCGGCTCGGCCAAGACGGTCGAGCAGTATCGCGGCAACCCGCGGGTGCAGGTGCACGGGCCGGGCTTCTCGAAGCTCATCCTTGGCGATGATTGCGTGGACGACTGGGAGCGATATCTCGACGTGATGGCCGAGAGCGTGGCCATCAACAGCGGCCGCGGCTGCATCAACGCCTCGGCGATCTACGCCAGCCGGCACACGAAGGCGATCGCCGAGGCACTCGCGGCCAGGCTCGGCCCGATCGAGGTCAAGCCGCCCGACGATCCCGAGGCCAAGCTGGCCGCCTTCACGATCCCCGGCGCCGCCAAGGCGATCTGGGGGCAGATCGAGGGGCTCCTCAAGGCTCCCGGCGTGACCCACGCCACCGCGGCCTACGGCGACCGGTTCGTGGAGGGGGAACGCGCCGGCTGGCTGCGGCCCGTGGTGGCCCACGCGGCGAGCCCGGAGCCCGAGATCACCCGGGCAGAATACATGTTTCCCTTCGTCACGGTGGTCGAGTGCCCGCAGGAGAAGATGCTCGACGCGATCGGCCCGACGCTCGTGGGCACGGCGATCACCGACGACGAGGCCTTCCAGCAGCGGCTGATCGACTGCACCCACATCGACCGGCTCAACCTCGGCCCGATCCCCACCACGAAGCTCGACTGGCTCCAGCCCCACGAGGGCAACATCATCGACTTCCTCTACCGGTCGCGGGCGCTGCAGGTGGCGGCGCCGGTCGGTGCCACGGCGTGAGTGCCGCCGTGGAAGCCTCCTTCGAATTTCGGCCCGGCCCGCGGCTCGTCGTCGGGCCCGGCACACTCGCTCGGCTGGGTGACCTGGCCCGTGAGCTCGGGGCCACCCGGGCCCTCGTCACGAGCGACCCCGGGATCGTGGCGGCGGGCCACGCGGCGGCCGGCGTGGCGGCGCTTCATGCGGCCGGGCTCGCGACGGCCGTGTTCTCCGAGTTCGGCGAAAACCCCTCGACGAACGAGGTCGAGGCGGGCACGGCCCTGGCTCGCGAGTTCCGCCCCGACCTGCTCGTGGGCCTCGGTGGCGGCAGTTCGATGGACTGCGCCAAGGGGATCAACTTCCTGGTCTCGCGTGGCGGCCGGATGGAGGACTACAAGGGCCGCGGCCGCGGTGGACCGCCGCTCTTGGCCTCGATCGCCGTGCCCACCACGGCCGGCACCGGCAGCGAGACGCAGTCGTTCGCCCTGATCACCGACAGCGCCACGGGCATGAAGATGGCCTGCGGCGATCCCGCCGCCGCCTTCCGCGTGGCGATCCTCGACGTCAATCTCACGCTCACCCAGCCGCCGCGGGTCGCCGCCATGACCGGCGTCGATGCCGTGGCCCATGCGGTCGAGAGCTTCGTGAGCACCGCGGCCACACCTGCCTCGCGGATGCTCGCGCGGGAGGCCTGGTGGCTGCTCGCGGCAAACCTGCCGCGGGTGCTCGCCGGCGACCGGGCCTCCCACTCCCGCGCTGCTGTCCAACTCGGGGCCGCCTGGGCGGGGCTGGCGATCGAAAACTCGATGCTCGGCGCGGCCCACGCGCTGGCCAATCCGCTCACGGCCGCCCACGGCACCGTCCACGGCCAGGCCGTCGGGCTCGCCTTGCCCCACGTGGTGCGGTTCAACGCCCCGCTCTCGGAGCCTGCCTACGGCGAGCTGCTCGCGGTGGCCGGCATCACCGCCCTCACCGGCGAGGCCGCCGCCACGCTCGCCGCCTGGCTCGACGACCTGTTGGCCGCGGCTGGCCTCGGGCGGTCGCTGCGGGAGGTCGGCATCGTCGCCCCTGACATCCCGGCGCTCGCCGCCGCCGCCAGCACGCAGTGGACCGGTGGGTTTAATCCGCGACCGGTCACGGCGGCCGATCTGGCGGCGATCTATGAGGCGGCCCGATGACTGGGGCAAGGCTCGCGATCACGAGCATCCTTCCGTGGGTGAGCTTGTCGCTGGCCCTGCTGTCCCCGAACACCGGGCGAATCGTCGCGGCCGATCCCGATGCCGCCCCGGCCGACGCCTGGCCGATGGCCCGCGGCTCGCTCGCGGGCACGGGCCGCTCCGCCTCCACGCTCAGGCTTCCGCTCGCCGAAGCCTGGCGGCGGGACTTCGACAAGACCGCTTTCGCGGCCGGGCCGGTGATCGCCGGTGGCGTGGTCTACATTGGCGATCTCGACGGCGACTTTCATGCGCTCGACCTGGCGACGGGTGAGCCGCGCTGGACTCGCCGAATCGACGGCGCCGGCTTCACGTCGGCTGCAGCGGTCGCGGCTGACCCGGCCCTGCCGCTGGTGGTGGGCGATGACATGGGCACCGTCCGCGGCCTCGACCGGGCGACCGGCGAGACGCGGTGGGACTACGCGACCGAAGGGGAGATCTCGGGCGGCCCGACGATCCTCGCCGACGGCGTCGAGACGCGGGTGCTCGTCGGCTCCCAGGATGCGTCGCTCTCCTGTCTCGACCTCGCCTCGGGAAAGCTTGTTTGGAAACACTCGATCGCCGACCAGATTCGCTGCGCTCCGACGGTCGCCCGCACGCCCGCCGGCGACCGTGTCTTCCTGGCTGGCTGCGACGGCCGGCTCCACATCCTCGACGCGGCCACGGGCGAGGAAGCAGCGACGATCGAGATTGGCGGCCCCACCGGCACCACGCCAGCCGTGAGCGGCAGCCGCGTGCTGTTCGGCACCGAGGGGGGCACGTTCTTCGCGATCGACTTCCTCGAGCCCGCCGTCGCCTGGCGGAAGCAGCCGGCAGCCAACGCCCTGGCCTACCGCTCGAGTGCCGCCGTGGTGGGCGACCTGGCGATCGTCGGCACCCGCGGCCGGGCCGTCGAGGCCTTTGCCGTCAGCGCTGGCGCCAGCCGCTGGCGGCAGCCGCGCCGGGGTGCGGTCGATGCCTCGCCGGTGGTCGTGACCGCGGCGGGCAGCGAGGCCGACCCGCTTACGCCACCGCGGCCCGTCGTCATCGTGGCCGACACCAAGGGCACGGTCGCCGCGCTGGAGGCCGCCACGGGCGAGCCCGCCTGGGAGTTCGAGGCCGGTGGCGGCTTCGGGGCGGGGGCTGCCGTGGCTGCCGGACGGGTTGTGATCGCCTCCGACGACGGCACCGTCTGGTGCTTCCGGTCGGCCGAGTGACCTGCGGCCGGGTGAACGGCTTCCCCATGGCCGGGAAAGCCCCCAGCCCGGAAAGTCTGCCCTCGTCCCGCCAACTGTCGGGATCGCATTTGCCTCAATTCAGGGTGGATTCCCTGCCGATTTTCGCTGCGCGAACCATTCTTCCCCAAGCCCCGTAGGATTCGCTGCGACCTGGAGTGGCGGCCCGCACGTGGGGGGGCTGCCCGAGGGCGGAAGGAGCGTGAACCATGGCACGTAAAGACGCACTGGCCAACATGCGGGCGATCCTCGTCAAGCGGCGGGACGCCCTGCGGAGCGCGCTGGCCGGCGACCTCACCCAGCTCAGGGAACTGCACAGCCAGTCGCCGGGCGACGTGATCGACGCTGCCTACGACACGGCCCAGGACGAGATCAACTCGCAGCTGGCCGAGGTCGAGAGCCGGGAGCTCGCCTCCATCGAGAACGCCCTGGAGCGGATGAAGGAAGGCACCTACGGCCAGTGCGAAGTCTGCGGGGGCAAGATCCCCATGGCCCGGCTCGACGCCCTGCCCTACGCCACGGTGTGCATCGGCTGCCAGCGGGAACTCGAGCGGTCGGGCGAGGCCCGCGGGCGGCGGGCCGAGGAACCCATCGGCGGCGAACTGGAACTCTGACCGACCCGCTGGGTATGCTGGCGGACTCGGACTCGGGTTCGGGTTCGCCGTGGGTTCCGTATGCTGCCGCCTGCCATCTCCCGCCTCGCGCCCGGGGCTTCGATCGCTGCACTCACGCTCGCCGTGCTGGCCACCGTCATGGCCGACGAGCCGGGGCGGCGGCTGACGCCCGTCGAAGCCACGGCCCGCAGCGATGACCGGGTCGATCCGATGCGGCCGGTGCGGCTCACCGCCCAGGAGCGGGCCCGGCTCTACGACCAAGCGGCTCGCGACGCCGAGCCGCTCGAGCGGCAGGCGATGCAGCTCCGCCGGCTGGCGAGCCTGCTCAAACCCACCGTCGTGCACATCGACGCCACCAAGCGGCTGTCCCGGCCCCGCGGCGGCCGCGTCACCGAGGACGAGGCCGGCAGCGGCGTGATCGTCGACGTGGCCGGCCGTACCGTCGTGATCACCAATCGCCACGTCGTCAACGGCGCCGACCTCGATGCCATCGCCATTCGGCTCGACGACGGCCGCGAGTTCCTGCCGCGACGGTCCTGGTCCGATGCCGGCACCGACATCGCCGTGCTCGAACTCGAGGGGGACGACCTCCCGGCGGCCCGGGTGGCCGCCGCCGACACGCTCCAGATCGGCGACACCGTGCTCGCGATCGGCAGCCCCTTCGGCCTGGCTCATTCGGTGACGCTGGGGATCGTGTCGGCCAAGGGCCGTCGCGACCTCGAACTCGGCGAAGGAACCGTCCGTTTCCAGGACTTCATCCAGACCGATGCCGCCATCAATCCGGGCAACAGCGGCGGGCCGCTGGTGAACCTGCGAGGCGAGGTCGTCGGGCTCAATACGGCGATCGCCAGCAATTCCGGCGGCAGCGAGGGCATCGGCTTCGCGATCCCGATGCCGATGGTGATGTTCGTGGCGGAGCAGCTCGTGTCCCACGGCACCGTCGCCCGGGCCTATCTGGGCGTCGCGCTCGACCGCGATTTCACGGCCGACGAGGCGGGCCGGCTGGGCATGGTGCGGCCGGTCGGGGCCCGGGTCGAGGCCGTCACCGTCGGGGCACCGGCCGCGGCCGCGGGCGTCCGGCCCGACGACGTGATTCTGGAGTTCGACGGCCGGCCGGTCGAGGACGACGATCACCTGATGAGCGTGGTGGGGATGACTGCCGTTGATCGCACCGTGACGGTCGTGATCTTCCGGGACCGGGGGCGGATGGAGCTCGAGATCCCGGTCGCCCGCCGCACCGACTTCGAGTAGCCGGCTACGTCGCCTCACCTGCCATGCTCAGGCCCCGGAGGACGCAATCCTGCACGGCCGCCGCATCGCAGGCGACGAGCAGGTCGGTATTGGGCTGGGCCGGGCGATGTGACCGGCGGTCGATCACAAGCATGCCGGAGGTGAGTTCGCCCGCCGTCTCGACGTCGGCCGCGACCGTCTCCCGCTCGAAAAGCTCGGGATTGGTGACGGCCACGAGCGCCGCCACGTCGTGGAGGCGGATGCCCTCGCTGCCGAGCAGCTGCCGCTGGGCCCGGAACGCGTGGGCGAGCATCGGCCGCAGGATCTTGCCGGCCCGGGTGAAGTCGCGGGGCAGCCGGTCGAGCAGGTCGAACTCGTAGACGACCTGGGAGGTCGTCTCGAGCGGCACGAGCGTCTTGGTGACCGGCTCCCGGACCACGTGGCGGGCGGCGGCCGGATCGCAGGAGAAGTTGAAGTCGGCCACGGCCGTGGCGTTGCCCGCGGCATGGACCGTGCCGCCGCAGGCGACAATGGCGCCGATCAACTCGGCGATCCCGGGATCCCGTTGGAGCACGCGGGAGAGATTGGTAAGCGGGCCCAAGGCCAGAATCGTGACCTCCCGCGGATGCGCCTTGATCGTCTCCCAGATCACCTTCTCAGACGCATGGCCGCCGTGCAGCGGCACCCGCGGCAGCTCCAGGCCGCCGAGACCGTCGGGGCCGTGGACGCTCGCCGGCCGCGGCAGGAGGAGTGGCTCCGCCGAGGCGGCGCCGAGCCGTGGCAGCCGGGGCGGGTCGAGAAAGGAGACGATGGCCTGGGCGTTGGCCGTCGCCTGGTCCGCGGGAACGTTGCCTGCCACCGTCGTGACGGCGAGCACCTCGACGCGGGGATCGAACAACGCGAGTGTCAGGGCGACGGCATCGTCGATCCCGGGATCGCAGTCGATGATCAGCTTGCGAGGGACAACCGGGGACACGGAACCGACCTGCTGACTGGGAAGAAATGACGGCTCGTTTCGCCGGCCAATCCTATCCGACCGCGTGTGCCCGTGCGGCCTGCCCGGCCACAACCCATCCTGGGCACGGTCCGACGCCCGCGGATCCCCGGCGCCGCCGGTAGAATCGGCTGCACTCCGCCTCCAGCCAGACACCTGACGCCATGCCCTCGCCTTCCGACCCTGAGCTCCAACTCGCCGCCCTCGGCCGCGGCGAGCGGATGACCGCCGCCGAGGTGTGCTCGCTCACCGAGGGCGTGCTCGCCGGCACGGTCGATCTCGACGGCTTCGGCCGCTGGCTCGTGGCCTTGGCCGAGGCCGGCGAAACGGCGACCGAGATCGCCGGCGTGGCGGCGGCCCTGCGCGGGCGAATGCTGCCCCTCGAGGCCGGGCTGCCGGCCGGCATGGTCGTGGCCGACACCTGCGGCACCGGCGGCGACGGCTCGGGCTCCTTTAACATCTCGACCGCGGCGGCGATCGTGGTGGCGGCCGCCGGGCAGCCGGTGGCCAAGCACGGCAACCGGGCGGTGTCGAGCCGGACCGGGTCGGCCGACGTGCTCGCCGCGCTCGGCGTCAAGACCGACGCTCCCGTCGCCACGGCCGCCGGCTGCCTCCGCGACCTCGGCATCTGCTTCTGCCTCGCCCCGACCCATCATCCAGCCATGGCCAAGGTGGGGCCGCTGCGGAAGTCGCTCGGCCGGCCGACCGTGTTCAACCTCGTGGGGCCGCTTTGCAACCCGGCCGGCGCGGCCGTGCAGGTGATCGGCGTGGGCCGACCGGCGGCCCGCGAGCCGATCGCGGAGGCCGCGCGGCTCCTGGGGGCGAGTCGCACGCTCGTCGTGTCGGGCTTCCTCGCCGACGCCGACGGGTCGCTCGACCCGAAGCCGTTCGACGAGCTGAGCCTGTTCGGGCCCACGGAGGTGATCGACGTGTCGCCCGCCGGCGTGGCTCGCTACCGCTGGACGCCCGAAACCTTCGGCCTCGCCGCCCTGCCGCCGGCGCGGCTCGCGGACCTCGAGGTGGCCGGCCCGGAGGAGAGCGCCGCAGCGATCCGGGGGGTGCTCGCAGGCGAAGCAGGCCCGCGAAGGGACGTGGTCGTGCTCAACGCCGCGGCGGTGCTGGTGGCGGCGGGGAAGGGCGAGCCGGTGACGGCCCGCGGGCTGGCCGAACAGGCGATCGACTCGGGCCGGGCGGCGGATTTGCTCGCCCGCTGGGCCGAGCGGTCGCACGCTGGATAAGTCTCCATGCAAGCTGGATGAGTCTCCATGCAACTCGATGTGATCCAGCCCGAGCCCGCCGCCGCAGCCCCGAAGCCGTGCTGCGCGAAGGCCGACGTAGGCGAGTATGGCTGGGCCTGCCCGATGCATCCGCAGGTGACACGCTCGAGCCCGGGCACCTGCGACCTCTGCGGAATGCCGCTCGAGCCGGTCGGCCAGGAGGCCGGGGCCGCCGCGGCGCGAGCTCGCGACCTCTGGCGGCTCGGGGTCTCGACCGGGCTCGCCGCGATCCTCCTCGTGGTGGCGATGGGGCCGATGCTCGGCCACATGCTGCCCGAGCGGCTCGGCGGCCATGCCCTGGCCGAGTGGTTCGCAAGGCTCGGCCTCGTCGGCCGCGCGGGCCAGTGGATTCAGTTCGCCCTGGCGACGCCGATCGTGTTCTGGGGAGGCTGGCCGATCCTCGCGGGCGGGATCGCGGGGTTTCGCAGCGGCCGGCCGGGGATGTTCTCGCTCGTCACGCTCGGCGTCTTGGCGGCCTGGGGGTCGAGCACGCTGGCCACACTCGCCCCCGGGATCTTTCCGGCGTCCTTTCGCGGGGCCGACGGCTCCGTGCCGGTGTCGTTCGAGTCGGCCGGGATGATCGTGGTGCTCGTGCTCGCGGGGCAACTGCTCGAGAGCCGGGCCCGCCGCGGCACCACCGCCGCGATCCGGGCGCTCATGGATCTCGCGCCGCCCACGGCCGAGCGGGTGGGCCGCGCGGGCCACGGGCCGGCCTTGCCGGCGGCACCGTGCTGCCAGGGAGGCGGCAGCGAGCCTGCGACCGCGGCCGAGATCATTCCGCTCGCGGCCGTCGTCGTGGGCGACCTGCTCCGCGTGAAGCCCGGCGGCCGGATCCCGGTGGACGGGATCGTGCGGGAGGGCGCGACGGCCTGCGACGAGTCGCTGCTCACGGGCGAGCCGCTGGCGGTCGAGAAGCAGGCCGGCGATCGCGTCCTCGGCGGCAGCATCAACGGCACGGGCGCGCTGGTGATCCGGGCGACCGCCGCGGCCGCCGATTCGCTCGTGGCCCGGATCGCAAAGCTCGTCCGCGAAGCCCATGCCCGGCGGGCCCCGATCGAAAACCTCGCCGACCGCGTGGCCGCCTGGTTCGTGCCGGCTGTGCTCGGCCTGGCCCTGGTCACGTTTCTCGGGTGGGCGATGTTCGGGCCCCAGCCGCGCATGGCGCTCGGGCTCGTGTCAGCGGTGAGCGTGCTCGTGATCGCTTGCCCATGCGCCCTGGGACTCGCCACGCCGCTGGCCATGACCGTGGCGATCGGCCGGGCGGCGCGGGAGGGGATGCTCGTGCGATCCGCCGCGGCCGTCGAGCGGCTGGCCGCCACCGGCACGATCGTGTTCGACAAGACGGGCACGCTCACCCGCGGCCGGCCGCGGATCGTGGCCGCGGGGCTGGCAAACGAGCCGCTTCCGGCCGGCGGGCAGCCGGGGCCGCTCCCTGAGTTCGCCAGCGAGCCGCTCCGCGGGCTGCTCGCCACAGCCGTAGCCGTCGAGGCGGCCAGCGAGCACGGTCTCGCGCGGGCCTTCGGCGAGGCGGCGGACAGCGCCGGCCTTGACCCGCCTCCCGCCACCTCCGTCGCGGCGATCGTGGGCCGCGGCGTACGCGGCATTGTGGCCGGGCGGGAGGTGCTCGTCGGGAGCGAGCGGCTGCTCTCGGAGGCGGGCATCGAGGTTCCACCGCTGCCGGCCGATGGCAATGTCGGTGGCAGCATCGTGTACCTGGCCGACGCCGGCCGGCTCGCCGGCTGGTTCGTGATCGCCGACGAGCAGCGGCCCGAGGCCGGAGCGGTAGTCGCAGATCTTGCCGGCCGCGGCCTGGCCCTCGAAGTGCTCTCCGGCGACGCTCCGGCAGTGGTCGCGACCGTGGCCGGCTCGCTCGGCATCGCGACGGCCGCGGGTGGCCTCGCCCCCGCCGACAAGTCGGCCCGCGTGGAAAGTCTTGTGGCTGATCGCCGGGCCGGCCGCGCGGGCAGCGTGGTCTTCGTGGGCGACGGCATCAACGACGCCCCGGCGCTCGCCGCCGCCGACGTCGGGATCGCGATGGACTCGGGGGCCGACGTGGCGCTCGAGACGGCCGATGTCACGCTCCTCTCCGGCGGCCTCGCCCCCCTGCCCCGCCTGCTCGACCTGGCCGCGACCACCATGCGGGTCGTGAAGCAAAACCTGGTGCTCGCCTTCCTCTACAACGTGCTCGCGATCCCGGTGGCCGCGGGCGCGCTCTATCCCCTGGTGGGCCACGTCACGAGCCCGATGCTGGCCGCGGCCGCGATGACCTTCAGCTCGCTCTCCGTGATCGCCAACAGCCTCCGGCTGCGGCGCTAGCCCAGGGGCACTTCGAGGCCGTCGTAGGCGAGTTCCACGCCCGGCGGCAGGGCGGCGCTGGTCGCCTCGTGGGGCAGCTCGTGGGAGAGGTGCGTGAGCAGGGTCCGCCTGGCCCCGGCCCGCGCCGCCGCGGCCAGCGCCTCGCTCAGTGAAAAATGCGTCGGGTGCCGCGTGTGCCGGAGGCAGTCGAGCACGAGCACGTCGAGCCCCTCCAAGAGCGGCCAGGTGGCCTCGGGAATGCCGCTGGTGTCGGTGCAGTAGGCGACGTTCCCGAAGCGGAAGCCGAGCACGTCATAGGGTCCGTGCTGCAGCCGCAGCGGCACGACGCGGGCCCCCAGGATCTCGAATGGCGTCGGGCCGATCCGCTCGAAGGTGAGTTTCGGCACCCCGCCGCCGGCCGGCGGGGCGTCGGAGAAGGCGTAGTCGAAGGCCTTTCGAATCCGATTCTCGACCGGCTCCTCGCAGAGTACCCGCATCGGCCGGCCCGAGTGAAAGCACAGCGGCCGGACGTCGTCGAGGCCGTAGACATGATCGACGTGGTCGTGGGTGTAGAGCACCGCCTCGACCCGGCCGATGCCCTCGCGAATCAGCTGCGACCGCAGGTCGGGCGTGGTATCGACGAGCAGGTGCCCGCCGGGCAGGCCGACGAGCACGCTCGTGCGGGTGCGGCGATCCCGCGGGCCGCCCCGCTGGCAGGTGTCGCAGCCGCAGCCCACCAGCGGCACGCCCACGCTCGTGCCCGTGCCGAGGAAGAGCAGCCGGCCGGTGAGGTCGCGACCCGGGTGCCACGGCGGACGGGTGCCGTGGGCGGCGGGATCGGTGACGATGGCGTCGGGGGGCATGCCGGAGAGTATCCGCTGAAACGCGGCCTGACACCAACCCGCGCTGCCCCTGCCCGATACAATCGACAGGCCACGCGGATTGAAGCCGGGCGAGTCGAGGGCCGGACGATGGCAGACGATGCCGAACTCCTGTTCGTGTATGGCACGTTGCGGCCGATGCTCGCGACCGGGCGGCATGCCGATCTCGTCCGCGATCTCGAGGTCGTCGGGCTGGCGATGGTGCCGGGCGTGCTCGTCGATCTCGGCGACTACCCCGGCCTGATCGCCGGCGACGGGCTCGTTCACGGCGAACTGCTCAGGATCGACGATCCAGCCACGCTGCCGGCGCTCGACGACTACGAGGAGTGCGGCGGGCCGGAGCCGCTGTTTCGCCGGGAGCGGATGGTCGCCCGCCTGGGCGACGGCACGGTCGTCGACGCCTGGGGCTATCGGTACGCACGGCCGCCGCTGGGGGCGCGGGTCATCGCGGGCGGCGACTATGCCGCCCACTTGGCCAGCCGCTGAGCCCCCCAGCGCGGACGTGTCGCCGGCCGCTGCCGGCAGTGCCGCCGCTGCCGTGTTTTTCGGCATCCAAGGCACGGGATGCTCCGTTCGCAGGCGTGACCCCGAGCGCGGCATTCAACCAAGCCCCGGGATTCGCCAACTTCCCCCAAACTCGCCATATTGGCATAGGATTTGCACTGTAGGTTTCTTGGCCTGAAGCCAACCAGACACCGACGAGGCGGCTGTGTGGTGCCGGGGCTTCGCCGGGCTCGTCTCCCGGCCTTCCTGCGGCGCTGCGCAGATCGATGTCGAGTCGTCCTGCGGTGGGCAGGCATTCCGTTGGTTTACATCCCTTTTCGCATGGAAGGACGACTGGAACGATGAGCACGAAGACGAAGCTTGAGTACATCTGGCTCGACGGCTACAAGCCCACGCAGAGCCTGCGGTCGAAGACGCAGGTCAGGAGCAACTTCAGCGGCAAACTCGAAGACTGCCCGATGTGGTCCTTCGACGGCTCGAGCACCCAGCAGGCCACCGGAGGTGACTCCGACTGCCTGCTCAAGCCGGTCGCGATCTTCCCCGACCCGGGCCGCAAGAACGCCTACCTGGTGATGACGGAGGTGCTCAACGCCGACGGCACGCCGCACGAGTCGAACGGCCGGGCCACGATCGCCGACGACGACGAGGATTTCTGGTTCGGCTTCGAGCAGGAATACTTCCTCTGGTGCACCAAGAACAACAATCCCCCGGGCTTCCCCGCCGGCGGCTATCCAGCCCCCCAGGGCCCCTACTACTGCTCGGTCGGGGCCGACAACGCCCACGGCCGGGCCTGCGTGGAGGAACACCTCGATGCCTGCCTCGAGGCGGGCCTCAACGTGGAGGGCATCAACGCCGAGGTGGCGGCCGGGCAATGGGAATATCAGATCTTCGCCAAGGGGGCCAAGCGGGCCGGTGACGAGATCTGGCTGGCCCGCTACCTGCTGGAACGGATCGGCGAAAAGTATGGCTATTCGATCGAGCTGCATCCCAAGCCGCTCGGCGTGCACGCCGACTGGAACGGCTCGGGGATGCATGCCAACTTCTCCAACGGCCTGATGCGATCCTGCGGCGACAAGGCCGTGTTCACGAAGATCTGCGAGGGCTTTGGCGGCGTCATCGACCGGCACATCAGCGTCTACGGGGCCGACAACGACCAGCGGCTCACCGGCAAGCACGAGACCGCCGCGATCGACCAGTTCAGCTACGGTGTCTCCGACCGTGGCGCCTCGATCCGGATCCCTGTCGGCACGATCGAGGCCGGCTGGAAGGGGCGACTCGAGGACCGGCGGCCGGCCTCCAACGCCGACCCCTACAAGGTCGCCGCCGCGATCATCAAGACAGTCAAGGAGGCCACGGCCAAGGGCTGATTGGACTCTCTCGAGAGCAGCGTTTCCTCCAGGCCCCCGCGGCGCGAGCCGCGGGGGTTTTTTTGCGCGGCTCGCCCCTACTCCGCGAACTCCACCTCGCGGATCGCCTCGAGCAAATCCCGCATGGTCTGGTACCGATCGGCGGGGGTTTTCGCGATCGCCTTCGTCACCACCTCGTCGAGCCGCGGGGGAATGCCCCGGTCGGGGCTCGCCTTGGACGGAGGCGGCGGATGGTCGTGGATGATGTTCTCGAACGTCTCCTGGATCACCCGTCCGCGAAACGGCTCCCGCAACGCCGCCACCTCGTAGAGTACGACGCCGGTGCTGAACACGTCGCTCCGCTCGTCGATCACGGCCCGGTTCACGTTCACCTGCTCGGGCGACATGTAGAGCGGCGTGCCGGGCCGGTCGCCCGCCATCGTGAGCGCCTGGAGCGACTCCGACGGCCGGGCGAGCGACGGGTGCTGCGGGGCGTCGTCGGGCTGGCCCCAGACCTTGGCCACGCCCCAGTCGAGCAGGATCACCTCGCCGAAGTTCCCCACCCAGATGTTCTCCGGCTTCACGTCGCGGTGGATCACGCCCCGGGCGTGGGCATACATCAGCGCCTGGGCCGCCCCGGCCACGATCTCGAGCCGGCGCCGGAGCGGAAACGCTGCGATCGTGGCCGCGTCGCCGCGGGCGATCCGCTTCAAGATCTCGAACAGGTTCTCGCCCGAGACCCGCTTCATCGTGAAATACAGCCCCTCCGCCGCGTCCCGGCCGATCTCGTAGACCGGCACGGTGTTGGGATGCTGGAGTTGGGCGGTGACGCGGGCCTCCCGCAGGAGCCGGCGGTTTTCCTTCTCGTCGTGGCGAAACTCCGGGAGGAGCGTCTTGATCACGATCGTCCGGCCGGTGATCCGGTCGAAGCAGGTGCGAAGCACTGCCGAGCCCCCCCGGGCCATGTCGCGAAAGTTGGAATACTTCGCCAGTCCCTGGGGGAGCGGCTCGGGCAGGTCGTAGTCGGTGGCACTCAAGAAGATCGGCCCTTGGCCGTCGGCCGGTGGCATCCGTCTACTCCTTCTCCGGGCTTCCAGCTTCCAGGTCCTCTGCCTCGGGCGGCGCGGCCGCGATGACCTGCCTCCAGGCGGCCAGGCGGTAGCAGTCGAGGAGCCCTGGACGCTCGCCCTCGCCCGCGGGCCCCAGCATGGTATCGCGACCTGCCCGATCGGGCTCAACGCACCGCGCGAAAATCCTCAAGGCCCACGGCCCGGGATCCCACGCCAACTCCTCGGGCCGAAGCGTGACCGCCGCCGGCAAGGGCAGCATGGTCCAGCCGACGAGCGTTGCGGCCGCCAGGATGGCACCGGCGATTCCTCCGACGCCGCAGGCAGCCAGGCGGCTGATGAGCCCACCCATCCAGACGGCCTGTTCGGGAAGCCAGCGACCGCACGCCCCGCGCAACGCGAGCAGCAGGCCGGCCAGCACGATCGCGAACGCGGCCGCAGGGGCGAACTCCACCGGCACCTCGAGGTCGAACAGATGGCGGCTCACCGGCCCCACGCCGGCCAAGGCTCCGACGAAGGCCGCCAGGCAGCCGAGGGCCACGACGGTGGCCGCAAACAGGCCCTGCCGCCAAGCAAAACCGATCATCCCGACCAAGGCCGCCAGCACGATCCCGTTGCCCACGTACGCCGTGACGATCGACAGCGCGGCGATGAGTGGAGGCTGGCTGCCGATCATGCGGTCACCCGCCTGAACTCGGAAACGCTCGTCACCCCCTCGAGGACCTTCCGGATCGCCGACTGCTGGAGGGTGCGAAACTCGGGGGTCGTCACAGCCGCACGAATCGCCTCGATCGACGGGCGGCCGACGAGCAGCCGACGGACGTCGCCGGCCAGCGGCAGAAACTCATAGACCCCGGTGCGGCCGCGGAAGCCCGTCTGCAGGCACTTGCCGCAGCCCACCTCCTTGTAGATCTCCTTGACCTTCCCCGGCCGGATGCCGTTGGCCCGGAGAAACTCAGGGGGCGGCTCGTAGGCCTGCTTGCAGTCGGGGCAGAGCACGCGAACGAGCCGCTGCGCGAGGATCGCCGTCACCGTGGACTGGATGAGGGTCGCGTCGATCCCGATGTCCAACAGCCGGGTGATCGTCGTGACCGTGTCGTTGGCATGGAGCGTGGTGAACACCAGATGTCCGGTCAGGGCGGCCTGCATCGCGACCTCGGCCGTCTCCCGGTCGCGGACCTCGCCGACCAGGATCACGTCCGGGTCTTGCCTGAGCACCGACCTCAGGATGGCGGCGAACGTCAGGTCGGCCCCCGGATTCACGGCGGTCTGGGACACGTTGTCCAATCGGTACTCGATCGGGTCTTCGATGGTGACGATGTTCCTGGTCAGGGCGTCGAGTTCGCCGAGTGCGGCGTAGACGCTCGTCGTCTTCCCCGAGCCGGTCGGCCCGCAGACGATCAGCATCCCCTGCGAGCGATGGATCAGGCCGCGGATCGCCGCGACCATGCCCGGCGTCATGCCCAGCGAGTCGAGCCCTCCCCGAATGATGCCGCCCTCAGTTTCCAACAGCCGCAGCGCCGCCTTCTCGCCGAAGCTGGTCGGGGCCGTGGCCGCCCGGATCTCGATCCGCCGCCCGCCCGCGGTCGCGGCGAACGACCCGTCCTGGGGCCGCCGGCGCTCGGCGATGTCCATGTCGGCGACCACTTTCAGCACCGAGACCGCGGCCTGCCCGAGCCCGACCTGCAGGCTGCTGACCGGCTGCAGCATGCCGTCGATGCGATAGCGAACGTGAACCTCGCGGCCCGCCTTCGGCTCGAGGTGGATATCGGTCGCCCCCACGGCGATCGCCTGGCCGAGCAGATCCTGGATCACCGAGTAGGCGGCCGAACCATCGGCGCCGAAGTCGCGGCCCCCGTAGGGCGTGCCATCCTTCTTGAGCAGCAGCACGGCCGGCTGTCCGCCCCGCCCGGGCTCGGCCGGCGACCGCCACGAGTCGGCCACGAGCCGTCGCAACTGGCCCAGCAACGAGGCCCGCTGCTGGCCGCCTCCCGCCAGCAGGCGTCCGACCGTCGCAAACTCACCGCGGCGAACCGCCACCACGGTAACGACGGCAGCCAGTGCGACCGCCGCCGGCACGATCACCCGCCGCCCGAACTGGAGCGTGCCCAGGAGGAATACCGGGCCGAAGAGGACCAGGAGTCGTTGCCAGGCAACCGCAGAGCGGCCCTGGCGTGAGATCCCGCCGCCCATTCGCAGGGCCGCCGCCGCCCAACCGACCGCGAGTAAGAACCACAAACCCCAGGGCAGCGCGAGGGAAGCCGGGACGATAGTCTCGAGGGTCTCCATGCTGCACGCCACCTGGGCCGGGCTCCAGCCCGGGTCAGGTCTGGCGATCCGCAGCCGCTACCCTCCGAGGGTATCGCCACCGACCACCCCCTTTCAAGGGGTTTGTTGCGCTGGTCCTCTGATCACTCGGTTTCCGCGCCGGAATCCGCTGCCCCCTGGGCAGGCTCCTCCTCCGCAGCCGCTGCCGTCTCGTCGGCCCGCCGGGCGGTCTCCTCGGCAGACGCCTCGCTCGCGGGCTCCTCGTGAACGGGCTCCGCCGCGGCAGGCTTCTCCGTTTTCGCGACGGGCTCGGCCGCCTCGCCCTCCTTGAGCGCGTGGCCGAAGACCGACCAGACGACGCCATCGGCCACCACCGACAGGGTCATGCGTCCCTCCGGCGTGATCACGATGCTCACGTTCCGGCCGTGCTCGACCCCGGAAAAAATCCAGCTCCCTTCGGCCTCGTGAACCATGTCGAGTTTCGTGACCTCGCCGCGGCGCGAGGCGGGTGCGAGCAGCATGAGTTCCTTCTTGGCGGGATCGATCCGCAGAAACGTCGGCCGCTCCCGCTCGCCGAGGTCGGGCGGCCCGACCGTGCCGTCCTCGTCCACCGCCACGGCCGAGGACACGGAACAAATCCAGGCGTCATCGGCGCGGAGGCCACCAGCCGTCACCGGCACCACGACCGCCAGCAGGACCATCCACACCATTCGCATTCCCATTGCTGCAATCTCCCGAAAGTGATCGAACTCCGAACGCACGTCGTTGCCGCCTCCCGACTCCGCCACCCCGCCGCGACCGGCGGCGACCTCAGCGCACCGTGTAGCCCTTGGCTTCCATGGCCGCCGTGTAGTTGCGGGCCCAAACGCCAAACTGCTGCTGATAGGCCGCCACGGCCGCCGTCGAGGAACCCTGGGCCGTCTTGACGGCCCGCCGGGAGCGGATGCCGCCGGTCACACCGAGGGACGTCGCGCCGATCGCGGCTCCCTTGCCCGCGTCGCCGGCAATGGCGCCGATGGCGGCGCCCAGCGCCGCGCCTCCGGCCCCACCCTTGATCGCCCCGCCGCGGGCGGTGTCGGCGGCGGCCGTGGCCGAGTGGCCCTGCTGATCGAGCGCGGCCTTCGCCTGATAGGGATCCCAGCGGGTCTGCTGCGTGGCCCAGTCATAGGCGGCCGACTCGTCTGCCCGCTGTTGCTCAGGGCTTTGCCCCTTGGCCGGGAAGATCGCGAGGTTCGCGGGGTTGCTACTGAGCGCGGGGGGGCCGGCCTGAACCGTCGCTCCGACCGCCACGACGGCGACCAGCGCCGCCGCGAACACCGCCCGTCCGATCCCTGCTTGGAACTGCTTGTTCATCACGATGTCTCCTGGGTGAACCCGCTGCCGGGCGAGCGTTGGAATACGTGAGAGGGCCCCGCAGAGCAAAGGGCAACTTCCGCTTCCCTGGC
>JBIIYH010000120.1:0-7763 GCA_044346905.1 Pirellulales bacterium | reverse complement strand
AACTCATTTCCCTCGCTCGCCGACCTCGACCGTGATCGACCGCGGGCCGCAGAGGTTCAGCCGACCAGGGCCCGCAACTTGTCCAACTGACGGGGCACGGCCGCGAACGCATCCTCGGCAGCCTCGAATTCGAGCGTCAGAAAACCCTGGTAGCCGCCATCCCGGAGGAGCCGCACCACCCGGGCCGCGTCGGCCGGCTCCTTCGGGCCCCCCGGCGTCCGGCTCATCTCCGTCTTGTATTGCACGTTGACGGCGTAGGGAATGCACCGGGCGAGCTCGGCATAGGGATCGGCGACCTGGAAGTTGCCGGTGTCGAGATTCACACCGAGCCATGGACTCTTCACGGCACGGATCACCTCCAGCAGGCCATCGGCCGTCGCCACGATGCCGCCGTGGTTCTCCAGGCCGAGCATCACGCCCGCCCGCCCGGCATGGTCGGCACAGGCCTCGAGCGCCGCGACACAGGAGCGGCGTGCATCGGCCAACGTGCAGCCGCCCGGCAGGTCGCCGGCAAACACCCGGAGGTGCGGGGCACCCAGGGCCGCGGTCTTCTCGATCCACGCCTTCACGCCCGCGATCTCGGCGTCGAGCTGCGGCCCGGCGGGCAGCGTGAAGCGGTTGTTGACGGCGCTCCCGCTGATCGCCAATCCCCGGAGGAAGGCCCGGCGCCGCAGCGACCGCATGTCGTCGGCGGTGGCGGTCGGGGCGAAGAAGTAGCTCGTGAGTTCGGCCGCGTCCCAGCCCTGATCCGCCGCGAGGTCGAGAAACGAATCCGGGGTGAGCCGCCGGGCGGGATCGGCGGCGGGCGGCTCCCCCACGCGGCACGATGAGACCACCGCCTTCGACCCGCTGGGAATCGACGGGTGCGGCCGAGACTCCCCCAGGTTCAGTAGCCGACCGTCCCGCTCGTGCCATGCTCCGGATGCTCCTCGACCAGGACGCGGGCCACCTCGGGCACCGTCCGCGGCGAGCTCTCCGCTGCCTCGCCTGCGGCGGGAGCAGCATCGCCGGGCTTGGAGCTGGCCGTCTTGGCCGCCGCCCGGCGGCCAGCCCGCGTGAACTCGGCCACCGGCTCGAGCGCCCGCACGGCCCGGACGATGGCCGGCTCGAGCAGCATCACGTCAACCACGAACCGCTGCAGCTGACCGACCGTGCCCGACGCGTCGGCGAGCGAGCCGGCCAGGTCGGTGAGCCGCACGAGCGCCGCGTCGGCCGCCTGGAGGTCGGCGGTGGCCCGCACCAGTCCCTGCTCGAGCGCCACGAGGCCCTGTAGCCGTGCGGCCGCCAGTTCGCCGGTGGCAGCCTGGCCGGCGAGCGACGTCGCCAGCGCGGTGAGTTGCTCGGCCGCCGGCACCGCGGCGTCGAGCGAGGCCACGCCGGCGGCGATCTCCCGCTGGATGGCCTCCACGCTTCCGAGCGTGGCCTCCGTAGCGCGGGCCACATCGCGGGTGGCTGCGGCCCGGGCCGTGAGCGACTCGACCGCGGCCAGCGCGGTCTCAGCCTCGGGCAGCACCGTCGCCGTCGAGGCGAGCCCGGCGTGGAGCGCGTCGATCCGTTCCACGGTGACAGTCGCCGTCTCGACGGGGCCGGCCTGGTCGGCGAGCCGATCGCCGATGGCCTCGAACCGCTCGAGGGTCGCCTCGGCCGCCGCCAGCCGGGCCGCCTGGGCCTCGAGCCGTTCGAGCAGGCTGGTCGCCTTGGCGACCCCGTCCCGCGATTCGTTGAGCGCGGCGACGGACGAGGCCAAGCGGGCGACGTGCCCCTCGAGCGCGGTCACCTGCCGCCACGCGGGAGCCACCAGCCCCACGTAGGCCACGACCACCACGATCCCGCCACCGACGACCGCCGACTTCCAGTCCATCCGGACGGTCTGTGCCTGCGGCCGTGCCGTCGATCCAGCGAAATCGCCGTATGCCATCGCCCTGCCCTCCTTGAAAGACGGTCGCCGCGAGACGGTCGCAGCCCGGGGGATCCTTCTCCCCGGCTCCCGCTCGACCTCACGCCTTTCCTGAATCGGCGATTCTTCGCGACCGGTGCAGCTTCGCCCTGGGCGAGTCGGCCGGGAGGGGTCATGCCGGTCGTGCGGCCCCCCGTCCGGGCCTCCGCGGCGGTCGCGCGGTATCATCAGAAAGGCTCGCGACGGCGAACGCCCCGTCGAGCCCCTTTTGCCTGGTGGTGTAACGGTAGCACAAGGGATTTTGGTTCCCTTTGTCTAGGTTCGAATCCTAGCCGGGCAATCACGAAACGGCGGGGCCTGGGCCGGGCGAGTTAGCCGCAGGCGGCCCCCGCGGTCTTCTTGACAGCATTCTGCCTGCCGCCCAACTCGTCAGGGCGGTAGCCTGTCCGCCCGCGTCGTGCCCATGCCCGCTCCCGCTTCAGCTCCGCGATGGATGACCACCTGCCTCGTGGCGGCGGGCATTTACAACCTGGCCTGGGGCGGGCTGACGGTGGCATTCCCCAACTGGCTCTTTGCGCTGACCGGGATGGAGTCGCCCAACTATCCCTTCATCTGGCAATGTGTGGGGATGATCGTGGGGGTGTATGGGATCGGCTACTTGGCCGCGGCCCGCGACCCGGTCCGCCACTGGCCGATCGTGCTGGTCGGCTTCCTGGGGAAGATCTTCGGGCCGCTCGGCTACCTGCAGGGCGTGATCCAGGGCACGGTGCCGCCCGCTTTCGGCGTGACCCTGCCCACGAACGATCTCATCTGGTGGATTCCGTTCGCGGCGATCCTCTGGCATGCCTTCCGGGTCAACACCGACACCGCGGCGGGCTCGGAGCGGCCCGAACTGGCCGCCGCGCTCGCCGAGGCGACGACGCAGACCGGGCGGTCGCTGGCGGAGGTCTCCCGCGAGTCGCCCCTGCTGCTCGTGCTGCTGCGGCACAGCGGCTGCATCTTCTGCCGCGAGGCGATCGCCGACCTGGCCGCCGCACTGCCCCGAATCGAGGCGGCCGGCCTGCGGCTGGGGATCGTCCACCAGGGGACCGACGCTGACATCCGGCCGCTCCTGGCCCGGCACGGGATCGATCGGGTGGATCGGATCTCGGACCCCGAGAAGCGACTCTATCGCGCGTTCGAACTGCCCCGCGGTTCGTTCGGGCAGTTGTTCGGACCGGCCGTCTGGACTGCCGGCTGGCGGGCCCTCCTCGCCGGCCATGGGATCGGCCCGCTCGTGGGCGACGGCTTCCAGATGCACGGGGCGTTCGTGATCCGCGACGGCCGGGTCGTGGCGGCCCGGCGGTGCGAGACGGCGGCCGAGAGGCCAGACTACGCCGGCCTGGCCTGCGGCGTGAGCGGCTGAGGCGACGCCTGAGCGGCCGGCCTGCCCGGTCGCCGCTTGCGAATCGCCGAGCGGCCCTGATAACCTTCGTGGCGTAGGCCAGCGGGCGAAACCCGCCCGCACCACGGCCTCGACCTCCGGAACCGCTCGTGAACGCCTGACTCGTCACCGGCTTCGCCGCTGACGCCTCTCATTGCAGTTGCGGCCTTGATCCCGCCGCACGTTCGCTGCTTCGCGTTCCCTCTCTGCCGGCTTCTCGGCAGCTTCCGGAGAAATCAGCCCTCATGCTTCATGCCCATTCGCGTCCGCTCGCCGCCGCTCTGATCGCCTGCCTTGCCCTGGCCACGTCCGGCCGGTCGGAGACCGTCTATCTCGTCAGCCAGTCCACCGGGAAGTTGCTGCGGTTCGACTCCGCCGACACCGGCGCGACCACGACCGTGACCACGCTGCTCGACGACCTCGTGGGGCCCTCGGCGCTGACCCTCGGCCCGGACGGGGGCCTGTACATCGCCGAGTGGGGCGACGGCGACACGATCGACCCGCGGGTCTCGCGGTATGACATCGGCACGGCCGCGCGGACGGTCGTGGCCACGCTCGATCCCGACACGCAGTTTCAGCCGTCGGCGATCGCCTTCCGGCCCGCCGCGGTCGGCGGGCAGATGCTCGTGGGCCGCACGGGCACGCTCGGGGCGACTGGCACCGGGGCCATCTACCAGATCAGCGGCTGGGATGGCGGAGCGCCGGTCGTCGCCTCGACGCCCTACAACACCGGCATCGCGCTGGATGGCAGCTCCGGCCTGGCCGTGGCCGCCGACGGCACCACGTATGTCAGCAACTCGAAGTATGTCGGCACCCAGCCAACCGGCGTGTTCGCCGGGTCTGTCGTCAAGCTCGACGCGGGCGGCGTCTCCCAGGGAGAGGTCGTGCCCGACGGCCTCGGCAGCGGCGGGCTTTCCGGCCCGGCGGGGCTGATCCTCGCCGGCGACACGCTGTTTATCGGCAGCGTCACCAACAGCAGCGTTTACCGCACGACGCTCGACCCGCTGCAGACGAGCCTGTTCGGCGCGGTCGGCGGGTCTGCCTTCTTCGACGTGGGGCCGATCGCCCGGCTCGCGGACGGTTCGATCCTGGGAGGCAGCGTCTCGGGCTTTTCAAACACGATCTATCGGTTTCTGCCCGACGGCTCGCTGGCCGCCGAAAACTACTTCAACCCGGACTTCGGCCGGATCGGCGGTCTGGCCATCGCGCCGGTGCCCGAGCCCGGCGGCTGGCTGCTCGCCGTCGCCGGGATCACCGGGCTCGGCTGGGCGGCACGGAGGCGGAGCCGCTCCGGCGGGCGGGCGTCATGACACGATCCCGCTCGGGTGTGACTCTCGTCGAGATCCTGGTCGTCGTCGCGCTCATCGGCGTGCTGATGGGCATTCTGCTGCCCTCGCTCCAGGCGGCCCGCGAGTCGGTCCGGCAGACGAGCTGCGCCAACAACCTCCGGCAACTGGGCCTGGCGGCGGCCGGGCACGAGGCCGCCCGGGGACGTTATCCGGTGGGCGCCGAGTCCCGCGAGTGGGCCGAGCAGCCGCAGTTTCCCCACCAGTTCTTCCGCTGGTCGGTGCTCGCCCACCTGGCGCCGTTCTATGAGGAGGAGTCGCTGCTCGAGGATCTCGACCTGACCGTGCCGCTCTACACCAACTTCGGCGCGGATGCCGTCGCCCCGCAGAACCGGGAAGTCGTGGCCCGGACGGTGCCGCTGTTTCTCTGCCCGAGCGACCGCGGCCGGCCCGTCTCGCCGATCTTCGGACCCACCAACTACGCCGCCTGCACCGGCAGTGGCGGGGGCGGCGGCACTCCCTTCGACACCGACGGCGTGTTCTCCATCAACTCACGGACACGGCCCAAGAACATGACCGACGGCCTCTCCAAAACGGTCCTGTTTTCGGAGAGCACGCTGGGCGACGGCCCCGTGGCCACGGCCGACCCGGCCGCCGCCAATCCCGACACGGCCTACGCCTTCACCTTCTTCACGCCCCTCTCCGACACCCGCTGCCGCCGGGCCCGCAACTGGAACTTCACCGATCTGCGGGGCTTCTCCTGGGCCAACGGCGAGTATCGCACTACGCTCTACAACCACGAGCGGTCGCCCAACGACTCCGAGATCGATTGCCTCGGGGTGCTGATGAACACGCCCGACATCGCCCGGCTGTACGCCGGCTACGGCTGGCGGGCCGCGCGGAGCCGTCACCGCGGGGGAGTGAACCTGGTGCTGGCCGACACGGCCGTCCGGTTCATCGACGACGCGGTGGACCCGGCCGTGTGGAAGGCCGCGGCCACCCGGGCCGGCGGCGAGGCGACGCCCCTGCCCTGAGCGGCCCGTGACACCGCCGGTCACCCGAACCGCTTCCGCAGGGCCGCGAGCACCCGCCGGATGTCGGCCGGCAACGGGCTCTCGAACCGCAGTTCCTCCCCGCTCTCCGGATGCACGAAGCCGAGCTCCGCGGCATGGAGCATGATCCGCGGGGCCTTCGACTCGTCTTTCGGGACGCCACTGCGTGGCTGATGGCCGCCGCCACTGCGTGTCTGATAATAGACCCGCTCGCCGCACACGGGGTGGCCGATCTCCGACATGTGAATCCGGATCTGATGGGTGCGGCCCGTCTCGAGGTGGCACTCGACGAGCGTGTAGGCGTCGCCGAAGTGCTCGACCGGCGCCACGTGGGTGACGGCCAGCTTGCCCTCCTCGTCGTCATCGCCCGAGCCCCGGCGGCCGTCGCCACGGTCGCGAATGAGGTGCGAGCGGATCGTGCCGCCCCGAGCGCGGCCCACCACGAGCGCGAGATAGCGGCGGTGGGTCGTGTGGAGGCGAAACTGCTCGGCCAGGATCCGGGCCGCCGGCACCGTGCGGGCGAAGGCCACCAGGCCGCTCGTCTCCCGGTCGATACGGTGGACGGCCCGCACCGGCGCGAGCCGCCGCTTTTTCGCGCCGCCGCGGGCCAGGAGCTGCCGCTGAATCGCCTCGGGCACGAGTTCCTCGAGCGTGGGCTGCATCTGCCGGCGCCGCGCCGGCCACGACCGCTCCTCGTGATGCCGCGTGGTGGTCACGCCCGGCGGCTTGTCCACCACGACCACCTCGTCGTCGAGGTGCACGATCCGCACGTCGCCCGCCCCCGGGAGCCGCGGGGCCGAGGCCTCGAGGATCTTGACGACCTCCCCCTCCTTGAGCCGCCGGGCCGGGTCGGTGCAGATGTTGCCGTGGATCAGCACGTGGCGGCTGCGGACGAGCTTCTGCACCCGCGACCAGCTCGCGTCGCCCAGCTGGGCCCGCAGGAACGCGGCCAGGGTGGTGCCCCGGTCGGCGGCGGCGACGTGGTGGACGGTTCCTGGCTGGGGCTTCATGCGGGCGTGCTTGACCGGTTTTTCCGCGGTTTTACACTCTGAGGGGAGGTCACGCAGAAGAAACCTCCGCGAGCCTAAAGCGTCTGGAGGTTGTTTCGCCGTGCCCGGCACCTGTGTCATCGGTCTGCAGTGGGGTGACGAGGCCAAGGGAAAGCTCGTCGACATCCTCACCGGCGAGCACGACGTGGTCGTCCGCTACGCCGGCGGCGCCAACGCCGGCCACACCGTCGTCTCCGGCGGCCAGACCTGGAAACTCTCGCTGATTCCCAGCGGCATCCTCCGCGACGGCGTCCAGTGCGTGGTCACCGGCGGCGTCGTGCTCGACCCGGCCAGTGCCATCCGCGAGATCGAGATGCTCGAGTCGCGGGGCGTGTCGGTGACCGGCAAGCTCCAGATCAGCGACCGGGCCCATGTCGTCTTCCCCTGGCACATCGCCGAAGACAAGCTGCTCGATGGCAGCCTCTCGGGCGGCGGCGCGATCGGCACGACCGGCCGCGGGATCGGCCCCTGCTACCGCGACAAGGTGGGGAGGGCGCTGGCCATCCGCCTCGGCGACCTCTACCGCGACGACCTGCGGGCCCGAATCGAGCACGTCGCCGCCTTCAAGAACCGGCTCTTGGCGGCCGGAGCCCCGGGCAGCGACCAGCCCGCGCCGCTCGACGCTGCCGTCATCCACGGGCAATACGTCGCCTACGCGGAGCGACTGCGGCCCTTCGTCAGCGACACGACCGCCTACCTGCTCGACGCCGTCGAGGGCGGCAGCCGCCTGCTCTTCGAGGGCGCGCAGGGCGCGCTGCTCGACATCGACCACGGCACCTTCCCCTACGTCACCAGCAGCAACTCCTCGGGCGTCGGCGTGGCCAGCGGCTCGGGCGTGCCGGGCCGCTGGGTCGATCGCGTGATCGGCGTGGTCAAGGCCTACTCGACGCGGGTCGGCGGCGGCCCCTTGCCGACGGAGCAGGACAACGCCGTGGGCCTGCACCTGCGGGAGCGGGGCCGCGAATACGGCACGGTCACCGGGCGGCCGCGGCGGTGCGGCTGGTTCGACGCCGTCGCCGCCCGCTACACGGCCCGGCTCTCCGGCGTCGACGAGCT
>JBIIYH010000119.1:0-7807 GCA_044346905.1 Pirellulales bacterium | reverse complement strand
CGGCGAACTCGTCGGCCGTCGTCGCCCGCCGCACCGCGGCCGGAGCCGCTGCGGGCCGCCCAGACGCCGGACTCGCGGCGGAGAGCGACGCGTCTGGTGCCGCCGCGCCGGGGCCGAAGCCCCCGCGTTCGGCCGTTGACCGCAGCCACAGCCCGGCCACGAGCGCCAAGAGCGCGACCGCGGGCACGAGCCAGGGCAGCCGCGACTCCGGCCGCGGCTCGGCCGCGACCACGACCGCCGCCGAGCGGGGAACCGCGAGCGGGTAGCCCTCCGCCTCGGCGCAGGCGAGCAGGTCGGCGGCCAGCACCGCGGGCCGCTGGTAGCGGTCGAGCGGATCCTTCTCCATCAGCCGCGCCACGATGGCGGCGAGCCGCTTGGGCACGTCGGGCCGCAGCTCCTCGATGGCCGGCGGCGGCGTCTGCTGGTGCTGGAGCAGCTTCTGCACCAGCGTGCCCTCGGCGAACGGGGGCCGGCCCGCGAGCATGTAAAAGATCGTGCAGCCGAGCGAATAGAGATCGCTGCGGACGTCGGCGGCCCGGGGATCACGGGCCTGCTCCGGCGAAATGTAGTCGAAGGTGCCGAGCGTCATGCCGCTGACGGTCAGGTCGGCGTCGCCCTCCACCTGGTGCAGCCTGGCCAGGCCCATGTCCACGATCCGGGCCCGGCCCGCGGGCGTGATCACGATGTTGGAGGGCTTGATGTCGCGGTGGACGATCTCCCGCTCGGAGGCGTGCTCGAGCGCGTCGGCCACCTGGATCGTCACGTCGATCGTGCGGGCCGGGTCGAACGGCCCCTCCTCCCGCACGAGGTCGCGGATGTTGGTTCCCTCGATGAACTCGAACACGATGTAGTGCCAGTCGCCCTCGCTGCCGACGGCGTGCACGCGGCCGATGTTCTCGTGATCGAGCCGGGCCGCCGACTGGGCCTCGTTGCGGAACCGCCGCAGCGTCTCCTCGTCGTCCGACTCCCGGCGGGCCAGCACCTTGACGGCCACGGTGCGGTCGAGCGTGGTGTCGAGGGCCCGGAACACGGCTCCCATGCCCCCGCCGCCGACGAACTCGTCGAGCCGGTAGGGCCCGAGCATCGTGCCCGCGAGCAGCCGGCCGATCTCGGCGGTGGGCGCGCGGCCAGGGGGCGGGGAGGGGCGGGAGATGGAGGACCCGGATCCGCCGCCGGAGATGACGGTCGCGTCGTCGGGGAGGGCAGGAGCGACGCCTCGCGACTGCTCCACGGCTGCCGAATCATCCGCTGGATTCATGAGACCGACCCTACCACCGGCTTTCCCGTCGGGTCAACGCGACCGCGCGGGCCGCTGGCCGTGGTCGTGCGCGACAACTGACGGGCGCAACAACAACCCCGCCCCTCGCGATCGCGAGGGGCGGGGCGTTGTGAGGCTTGGTTCGTTCCACCGGTCGGTCAGGCAGCCAGAGCGGCCTTCACCTTGCGGCGGCGGCTCCACTCATAGCCCGCCAGAGCGGAGATCGCAACACCACCCAGGACGAAGGTGCTCGGCTCGGGCACCGCGGCGACGCGGAAGCCGTAGTTCGGATTGGTAACCGTCGTCGAGATAGACTGGGCTGCCGACAGGGCGTTCCAAGCGGACACGCTACCCGCAAATCCGCCACCCATCGGCCGGAACTGTCCGGCCGAAGTGCCGGCCGTCTCGGTGATCTCGGTGATGTTGCCAAGCATCTCGTAGAGCCCGTAGGACGAGGTAGAGGCGGCGTATGCCCCGACGTCCATCGGGCCCGAGCTGATGTTGGCGAAGTTGCCGACATTTGCGAGAGCGATGTTGAGCGATGCCGTCGGAGCCACGTTGCTATTGGTCTGGTACTGCGTGTAGGCGGAGCCGTCGAAGAACGCTGCCTTGTACCATTCGTCGACCGTAGGCAGGACGAACGTGGCACCCGGGTTACGCGGCACGACCGAACCACTCGTGATGCCGTTGAGGGTATAGCTGCCGTTCTCCATGCTCGCTGCGCTGTTCTGCTGCCCGTTGTGCAGCCAGTTGACGAACCGAGCGGCCGAGAACCAGTTGATATAGTTGGCCGGCATGGTCGCGTAGGAGCCGTTCGGCTGGAGACTTCCCGGCTTGACCGAATACTTCGCGCCAACGGTTCCCGCAGCATCGAAGGCGATGCCGCCGCGGGCGTCCGACTGCATCTGCGGCTGGAAAATCCCGACCGTTTGCGTCCCGTTCGGATCGACTGCGTTGAGGAACGCCACGTAATCGGTGTTCGTGGTTTCCTTGGAGGACATGAGGTATAGGTAGGGCACGGCGCCCAGGCCGGACGGACTGGACCCAGGATTTCCGATATTGCCCGCGTTGCCGATGGCGATCATGTCCATGGTGACGCCAAGCACGGTCGATGCCACGCTGGCCACCGCGAAGGCCACCGCACCGGCGAAGGCCCGCGTGTTGAGCATCCGGGCACCCCGCCCGCTGCCCCAGGTCCACCGCTTGCTGCGGCGGCAGTGCATCCCGCTGACCCGCGTCGGGGCCCCGCCCTTGCGGCGGTATTCGGGGAATCGCTTCCGCGACTGCATCGGCTCGCGGTCGCGGGAGAAGTCGACCGCGTAGGTCGCCTCGACATCGTCACGGTAGGTTTCCACAGCTGCGCTCATGACACTGCTCCTTTAAAATGTGCCCCGAACAGGGGCGGTTATCGATTCAATCAACCGTTTCATTCCGCCGGCCAACGCGACCGGAACCGGATCTCGACTCTCGAACCACCGACCTGGTCGGAACGGCACGCGGCCCATGGCCGCGTCCGCTCCTAGACGAACTGGAACACCCCCCGTCGCTCGACGACCCGGCGGGCCTCGGCGAACAGGGACATGAGCGCGTCGCCACCGGACACGCCGGGCAGATACACCCAGGCTCCGAGCTGACGGGCCCACAACTCCTCGTCAACGCTCTCGCCCGAGCCGCACACCACGACGAGCGTGTTGGGACGGCTGGCGAACTCCTCGGCGATCTCCACCGTGTCGTTGACCCGCTCGCCAAGAGGGCGGGCGATGTCGGCGATCACGAGGTGGTAGTCACCCTCGACGAGCGACCGCAGTTCCGTGGAGTCGGCAGGCGTCTCGCACGCCGACCAGCCACCGAGCTCGGCCATCGCGTCGAGACGACGGCGAAGGCCCTCGTCACCCGACACGACTAGGCACTTGAGCAAACCGGGAAGCCGTCCCGCACGGGTCGCCGGTGCCTTCTCGGCGAGCGACCGCACTTCCTCGGACGTGATTCCCACAGCCACGACCATCATTGGTCACCTCCTCTTCGGCGGCCTTGCCGCCTGTCTCGAACCCTCGAACACCGAACCTTTCGCATGCCGCCGACTCGTGAGTCGGCCGCCGCGATCGTTCGCGACAGGAGTGAGGAAATGCACGTGCCGTGCCAAAGGCCGACCGCGATTCGCAGATGCGGCGAAACCTGCGGAAAACAAGCGAAAAAATCGCCGCGACGTCGCTGGTCGAGCGGTGTGAGCCGACGACCCGCGGCTCACCAACCTGCGTGGCCGGTCATCGCCCCAGGGAGGCCGGGCGGGAGCGAAAAACCCTGTTTTTCAGCCGTTTCCTCAAGCCTCACCATCCCGGTGACGCTCTCACCACCTTGGGGCCTGATGCGCATCCGACCTTGGCCCGAACTCACGCGGCCCATGGGCGACCTCCGACGGCCGCGTGTGATCTGGGTGGCGGCGCCACGACCGACTACAACTAGTGGGCAGGCCCCGTGGATTCTTCCGGCCATGACCGCTCACTTCGAACCCGCCCCAAGCGTCGACCGCGGGCCGGCAGAGGCCACCTCCGGAAGTGTCCGGATTCGCTACTTCCTGCGGGTGCCCAACGTCGGCGATCGAGTGAATCCATCGATCGTCACGGGGCTGACGGGTGAGCCGACCCGGTTTGAGTGCGACGACCGACTACCGCACCTGCTCTGCATCGGAAGCCTGATGGCAAGCGCCGGCCCCGCCTCGCTCGTGTGGGGCACGGGCGTGATGCATCCCGACCTTGGCCTCGGTGCGCCGCAATCCCGGAATATCTTCGCGGTGCGGGGTGAACTTTCTGCCGCGGCGCTCCGGCGGGCCGGGTTGCTCGCCCAAGACGTGCCATTCGGAGATCCCGCCCTGCTCGCGCCGGGCTTGCTCGGAATAGCAGCCGCGGCGGATCCTCGATTTTCTCTGGGCGTGGTCGCCCATTACGTCGACCGATCCCACCGGGCCGTCAACAGGCTCTTGGCACTGCCCGGCGTGAGGGACTTGGACGTCCGACTCGAGCCGGCGGAGTTCCTCGCGGCCATGGCGGACTGTCGGGCGATCGCCAGTTCATCGCTCCACGGACTGATCTTCGCCGAGGCCCTGGGGCTCCCGAGCCTCTGGATTCAGGCCACCAACGAGATTGCAGGTGACGGCTTCAAGTTTCGCGACTGGTTCACAACGACCGAGCGGCCACAGCAGAAGCCCCTGCGCCTGGATGGCAGCGAACAGCCCGCAGAACTTGCGAAGCGAGCCGAGCGGAGAGCCTCCACCGTCTCGACCGGGGAGCTGTCCGCCGCTTTTCCCCGGCATCGGCTCGCCGAGACGCGGGACCTTCGCCCATGTCGGGTGACCGCCAGGATGGCGCGGCGCCGGTCCCACCCGCTCCCCGTGTTCGTCATTTCATTCAACCGCGGCGCCATGCTTCGCCGCTGCCTGACGTCACTTCGCAGACTTGACCGCCCCACGATGCCCGTCATTCAGGACAATGGCAGCACGGATCCAGCCACCTTGGCCATCCTGGCGGACCTGGAGTCGGAGGGAACTCGCGTCGTCCGCGGACCAAAGATTTCATCCGCCGACGAGCTGAACGGAGTGGATCACACGATCGCCGCGTTCTTCTCGGAATGGAGCGAGCCCGGCACGTACGTCGTCACCGACTGCGACATCGATATGTCGATCGCTGATCCGGCGGCTCTCGACGTGTACGAAGAGCTGCTCACCGTCTTTCGCGGGGCCGGCTGCGTGGGGCCGATGCTCCGAATTCGGGACATCCAGCCGACATACCGCCTCTACGGCCGGGTCATGAACCGCCATATCGAGCAGTTCTGGCACCGGCGACCAACATGGGTGGCGACGAGCCGCGGACGGATCGCCGTGCAGGAATGCCCCATCGACACCACGTTTGCCCTTCACCGGGCGGCCGAACCGTTTCGCCGCCTCAAGCCCGCCGTGCGGGTGTACGAACCCTACGAGGCGCTGCACCTCGACTGGTACGACGAGAGTCGTTTTGGAGAACAGGCTTATCGGGAGACTTCCCACCCGGGGATTTCCCATTGGAACAACCTGGCCGAAGAGAAGCTCCATGGCGATGAACCCTTACGGCACGATTCGTTTTACGCCGTCTGCCGAAACGCAGGAGGAGAGTTCACGGAATATGTCCACCACGTCGCCGGGCCTGCCGCAGGGTCGTCGTCGTAATCGTGCGCACCGCCCCAGCGGCAGCACCGCTCTTCGAACACGCCGGCAGCCATTCCCCAGAGGACACCAATGACCACCCTCGAACACTCCCCAAGCGCGTCTGCCAGCCCGTCCGTGCTCGCCACATGGCGGCCTGCGGAAGGCCCCCAGCCGCTCATCGTTCGCTGGATGATGACGGAGTGGTGTAACTACAGCTGCCCCTATTGCCCCCAGACTCATGACCGGTTCGCCCGCAAGGGCGAACACACGGCCCATGCCTTCGACAACTTTCCGCTCGAGCGCTGGGTCGACGCCTTCGACCGGCATTTCAAGGCCCACCGCTTATCTTTGGTGATCACCGGGGGCGAACCGTTGCTCGACGTGCGGAACGTGCCCCGGCTGCTCCAGCATCTCATTCGCCAGGACTACGTCGCCTGCATCCGCGTGGACACCAATGCCTCATGGGCACCGGAGAAGTATGCCGCGGTCGACAAATCGAAACTGATCCTCATGTGCACTTTTCATCCGAGCCAGATCGCCGAGGCCGAGTTCCTCGACAAGATGGACCGCGTGCGTGCTGCGGGCTTTCGGATCGGGATGGTGAACTACGTCATGGAGCAGGCGAACGTCGCCCTCTTTCGAGAGCGCAGACGCATTTTTCTCGAACGGGGCTTGCTGCTCCACCCGAACCCCCTGTGGGGCGCCGGTGGCCGCTACGCCCCGGAGGACGTGGAACTTCTTCGAGCCTGCCTGCCCGATGTCGACTACGCCTATCGGACCGGCTCGGCGTCGCCCCTAGGGAAACCGTGCCTTTTCCCGACGATCAGCTACGAACTTCGGTACACGGGCGTGATCAAAGCCGGCTGCATGTCCGAGACGGGCGATTTTTTTTCCCCCACGCTGCCCACGCGACCTCCCGCCTGGACGCCCTGCCCTCATGGCGGCTGCGCGTGCCTCGACAAGTACTCGTTTCAGCACGGAGTGGAGCGCAACGTGTCGCTCAACCCGCTGGCCGACTATGCCCGGGAACTGGCCGGAAAAGCCGCCGCCAACGGCGAACTGCCGTGAGTCGCGCCCGGCTCGTCAACGAGCGTCCTACCGCGGGTTGCCTGCGACGCCGGCGCCCGAGTGGGCCGGGCCGAGGCCGTGGCGGATCAGCGTCGAATCGATCGCGGCCACGTCCTCGGGCGTCAGCTCGTAGCACCATCGATCGATGCTGTCGGTCTTCATCGCGGGCAACTGAAGAGGACCACTGAGCCCGAGAAACCGGGATATTTTCCCGCTCACGACCTCGGGCTCCCTGACGAATTCCTCGTAGTTGACTTCGAACAACCTCGGCCCCAGCACCCTACGGACGTCCTGGAGGCGTCGCTCGTTCGAAATCCACCGCATCGCGAGCTGGGCGGGCAAAGACATGGAGGCATACTCGTCGACAAACTCCGGTTCGATTCCGAGGAAGTGGTTCGGCAAAGGGAGTGCGCGCCACCGAGTCTCCGGCCAGCCAAATCCGCCGTGTTTAATCATGCTCGCAACGGTGGCATGCACCCCGCGCCGCGTGCCCAAAAAGACGCTGGCCGGGAACGCAGCCGCGAGGCTCTCGACCATCCAGATGTTCGGGTGACTCTTGTCGACGATAACTCGCGGGGCGGCCGCAAACTGCTCCAGCCGGAACCGGCGCGTCCACCGGGGGAAGAGCTCTGGCCGACGCCGCTCGTCCGCAGCCATCTCGGCCGACCAGCGAAACAATGGCTGTTTCTCGATCAGCACCCGAAGGGTTGGACTCGACGCGAGCACGCCTGCGATTAGGTGCGTGCCGGAGCGGCCAGTCCCGACGATAAACACGCACGGCTGACGATGCGCGCCCGCCGTCCAGGTTGCGAACTTTTCGATAAACTGAGAAAGTCTCATGGGTCAGTGAGCCTCCATGACGCCGTCGAGGCGGTTCGCCCCGGGCCGATCGCCCCGCGATACCGCATGCACTTCCTCGAAACATAAAGTCTTGGGCTGGTCGGAGATAGGCGTCCCGGGCGCAGCCCTGAAAGACCACGACACTATCGCCCCAGCCCGAACCTGGTGGTGCGGCCGGAACTGCGCTACGACTAGTTCTCCCCCAACTCCCCGCCCACCAATCGCCCCTTCGGCCGACCGTTGGGCCAGGGCATCGGTATACCCGGGGACCGACTCGGCCGGTTCCACGCCGGCTGTGATTTCGTCTCGCAGTGGTGGCGCCCACCTTGGCCGGCGCTCGTGGCGTTGACAACCGTTTGCAGGGCGGGCTATTCCTGTCGTTCACTGTGACACGCGACTCCCTCCATCGAAGGCTTCGCCCAGCCGCCCTGGCGGCCGCCTGCCTCGTGATCGCGGCGGCGGCC
>JBIIYH010000118.1:0-7837 GCA_044346905.1 Pirellulales bacterium | reverse complement strand
GGATGCCCGGAGCGAACGTCCGGCGCTGGGGCATGGGCGACCCCGAGCCGCATCTGCCAGCGGTGCCATCCCGAGCGTCCGGCGAGATGGCACGGGCAAGCCCGAGCCCGCAGGCTCAGGCTTCAGCGTGCGGCGGGCTGAGCATCGGCCGGGATCTCGATCGGATCGGCGAGCGTCGCTCGGCGGGCCTTGCCGGGGAGTTTCAGGAGTTCGTCCATCTCAGCCCAGTGGTTTTCGTACACACCCCGCGGCGTGGTTCCGTGCTTGACGGCCACACTCGCCGCCTTGCCCACCACCTCCCCCATCATCCCGCAGGTCTTCATCACCCGGACGGTGCCGAGGGCCTCGTGCGTCACGGAGATGCAGCGGCCGGCCATGAACAGGTTTTCGATGTCCTTGGAATAGAAGCAGCGGTAGGGAACGGGATAGCCGTAATCCCGATCCACCCTTCGGTCGTGGACAGCGATCGAGATGAAGGGGTTGTCGGGAAACTTCCTGGCGTACTGCTCCTTGGGATAGTGGAGGTCGATCGACCAGGTGGACGGGACGCACCCGTCGGGAAACTCCCGCTTCGTGACGATGTCGTCCTGGGTCAGCACCACGTCGCCGAGGATCCGCCGGCTCTCGCGGGGGCCACCCACGAAGGCCACCCAGGTGAGCACGGCGTTGGGATGCTTCGCGGAGCCGTCGCCGTTCTTCATGGCATTGAAGGCCCCGTACACGGCCCGCAGGTTCCAGTCACGGATTCCCTCGGCGTCGCCCAGCGGATCCTTGTCGAAGCCGCTCTCCCAGAACCACTGGCCATGGAAGTCGTGGGGGTAGGGGAAGTCGGCCATGTCCAGGGGCAGGGCCCACGGGGTCTCGGGGTAGGCCTGGGGCGCGTCGCGATTGGCCCAGGCCCACATGTTGCTCATCCCCATCCGGCCCTTGGGCTCCATCACGGTCTCGGCCCCGGCCAGGTGGCCGATCGTGGCGTGACCGGTGGCGTCGCAGAAAAAGCTGCCGGTGAACTCGAGTTCCCGGCTGGTGCGGGTGTCGAGTGCCGTCACGCTCTCGATCCGGTTGCCGTCGCGGGCCACGGCGAAGGCATGGGTATTCAAGAACAGGTCGATGGTGGGCTCGGCCCGGATGACCCGCTCCTTCTTCTCGTCCTCGAACTCCTCATAGGTGCCTGGGCTCTTCGTCGCTTTGTCGGCGAACTCCTCGACAATCTCACCGATCCGCGGATACTTGCCGCGGCGGATCAGCCCCATCGCCCAGACGCGGACCTCGCTCGAGCCGTTGCCGCCGAGCACGGGCCGGTCCTGCACCAGCGCCACCTTGAGGCCCAAGCGTGCCGCGGAGAGCGCGGCCCCCATTCCGGAATAGCCGCCGCCGATCACGACCAGGTCGTAGGGCCCCTTCACCTCGGGCTCGGCGGGCAGGCCGAGCGCCTCCCGCCGCCAGGCCGCGAGCACGACCGAGTCGTTCGGCGGCGGCGTGGCCTCGGTCGTGAAGGCGATCGAGTCGCAGCGGCCGTCGAAGCCGGTCAGATCATGCAGCGCGATCTTCACCTCGCCGGCCGGGAGCGACACGGTGCCTCCCGCTTGCCAGCCCCACGCGGCCCCCTCGGTGCCGAAGGTCGCCTCCAGCGGCTTGCCGCTCACGAGCACCTGGAACTTGCCCGGCGTGCCCGGCGCCTGCCAGCGGGCCACCCAGTCCTTCGTGCGGACCCACGCGTGATAGGTGCCGGCGGCGGGAATCCTTACCGTCGTCGTAGCGTCGGCCACCGGCTTGCCTAGCCCGTGGGCCAGGAGATACGGCGAGCCCATCTCCCGGATGAACTGGGTGTCGAGGCTCCAGCCGCCGTGCTCGGCGAAGCTCTCCGCCTCGACGAGCACCGTCGCAGCCTGTCCCGAGGCGGCCACGCAGCAGACGATCCCGAGGAGTGCCGATCGAAAACCGCAGTAGCAACGGTTGCCGCGAGGGGTTGCCCGTGCCAATCGAGACGGCGTTGCTGGCAAGCGAAGGCAGGATGCCGAGAGCGTAGCCAGCATCGAGCGACCGGAGGCCAGGATGGCCGCAGGGAGCGTCCGGCGAGATGGCACGGGCAACCCCTCGCCCACTCCGCAAGACGCAGCGAACCTCGACCAACTACCCATCGCTTGCCTCCTCACCCAATTGCGGCGGCTTGCCGATCGAACGCCGCTGCGGCATGATCGGGCCTCCGCCTCGAGACTATCCCGTTTCGCGCCCGAAATCGAACCCACGCCAGGCTTCGCCATGCACGCCCGCCCCTTTGGACGCACCGGCTGGCAGGTCTCGGAGATCGGCTTCGGGGCCTGGGGGATCGGCGGCCGCGACTGGGGCGGGGCTGACGAGACCGAGGCCATGGCCGCCCTCCATGCCGCCCTCGACCATGGGATCACCTTCTTCGACACGGCCGACGTCTACGGCGACGGCCGCTCCGAAAAGCTCATCGCCCGGCTCCGCCGCGAGCGGCGCGAGCCCTTTTACGTCGCCACCAAGGCCGGCCGCCGGCTCAGCCCCCACACCGCCGCCGGCTACAACGCCGCCAACCTCGAGGCCTTCGTCGATCGCAGCCTCGCGCACCTCGAGATGGAGCGGCTCGACCTGCTCCAGCTCCACTGCCCGCCCACCGAGGTCTACTACCGACCCGAGGTCTTCGAGGCGCTCGACCGCCTGATCGCCAAGGGCAAACTCCGGTTCTACGGTGTGAGCGTCGAGAAGGTAGAAGAGGCGCTCAAGGCGGTCGAGTATCCAGACGTGCAGAGCGTGCAGATCATCTTCAACGCCTTTCGGTTGCGGCCGGCCGAACTGTTCTTCGAGGTGGCCCAGCGGAAGCGGGTGGCGGTGATCGCGCGGGTGCCCCTGGCCAGCGGCCTGCTCTCGGGCCGGTTCACCCGCGACACGGAGTTTCCCGCGGCCGACCACCGGGCCTTCAACCGCGACGGCGCCGGCTTCGACCGGGGCGAGACCTTCTCGGGAGTGGACTACGAGGTGGGCCTCGCGGCGGTGGAGCGGCTCCGACCGCTGGTGCCGCCCGGCGCGACGCTCGCGCAGTTCGCGCTTCGCTGGATCCTCTCCTTCGACGCGGTCAGCTGCGTGATCCCGGGCGCCCGCCGGCCCGATCAGGTGGCCGCCAACACCGCCGCGAGCGACCTGCCGCCGCTCGACGCCGCGACGCTGGCAGCCGTGCAGCAGATCTACGACGACGCGATCCGGCCGCTCGTCCACCAGCGATGGTGAAGGCTGCATGAGTTCACCGCAGTCGACGTCAACGACCACGTTGGCAGGGGAGGCACACCCGGCCCGACCCTCGGACATCCTCGTGATCGGCGTTGGGGCAGCCGGGCTGTTCGCCGCTGCCTGGGCGGGGCGGACGGCGGCCGCCGCGGGCCGGCCCCTCACGCTCACGGCCCTCGACACCGCCCGCAAGCTCGGGGCCAAGATCCTCGTGGCCGGCGGCGGGCGGTGCAACGTGACCCACGAGCGGGTCGCCGAGACCGACTACGCCGGGAGCACGCCGCCGGCGATCCGCAAGCTGCTCCGGCGGTTCACCGTCGCGGACACGATCGCTTTCTTCGAGGCGGCGGGCGTGGACCTCAAGACCGAAGACACGGGCAAACTCTTTCCCACGAGCGACTCGGCGCGGACGGTGCTCGACGCGCTTGTCCGCGAGGCGACGCGGGCCGGCACGCGGCTCGTGCATCCGGCCCGGGTCACGGCGCTCGTCCGCGACGCCGACGGCTTTCTGGCGACGAGCGACGCCGGCGAGTTCGCGGCCCGCCGCGTGATCCTCTGCACCGGCGGGAAGTCGCTGCCCAAGAGCGGCTCCGATGGCACCGGGCTCGAGCTGGCCCGAAGCCTCGGCCACTCGCTGACGAGCCCGATCGTGCCGGCCCTCGTGCCGCTCCTGCTGCCGGCCGGCCACTGGATCACGGCCCTCTCGGGACTCACGCTCCCCGCCGAGATCACGCTCACATCGGCAAGCGGCAAGAGACGCTTCGCCACCACCGGCAGCACGCTCTGCACCCACGTTGGGCTCTCGGGCCCGGCGATCCTCGACGCGAGCCGGCACTGGCTCGTGGAGCGGGCCGCCGATCCAGGCGTCGCGCTTGCGGTCAACTGGTTGCCGGGCGAGACGCCGGAATCGCTCGACCGGCTGCTCGTGGAACAGCAGCGCCGCGGGGCCCTGGCCGTCCTGCGCGAGCGGCTTCCCGACCGGCTGGCCCGCGGGCTTTGCGAGCAGGCGGCGGCGGCGCCCACGGGTGACCTCTCCCGCGATGCGCGGAAGCGGCTCACGGCGCTCGCCACCGCCACGCCGCTCGCGATCACCGGCGACCGCGGCTTCGCCGTGGCGGAGGCGACGGCGGGGGGCGTGCCGCTGGCGGAAGTGCGGCTCGAGACGATGGAGAGCCGCATCTGCCCGGGGCTCTATCTGGCCGGCGAGGTGCTCGATGTGGATGGCCGGATCGGAGGCTTCAACTTTCAGTGGGCCTGGGCGAGCGGCTTCGTGGCGGGCCGGGCGGCGGCCGCGGCTTCAGCCGGAGCGGGAAGCCCGGCGACGACCTCGTAGCGGAAGCTGCCGGTCCGCAGATCGAGCGTGCGGATGGCCGGAGCCGGGGCGGGGGCCGGCAACTGCGCGGTGACCGCCGCCCAGACGTCGGCCACGGCGATGTCGGCGAGCGCCGCGATCCCGAACGGCCAGGGGCAGTGGTTCCGGCGAGGGATCAGGCCGAGCCGGTCGCCGAGCGACTGCCGCAGCCGGGCCGACCGCACCACGGTTGCCCGGGGCGTCCACGGACTCCAGCGGTTGGGGTCGGTCGGGCCGAACAGCACCACCACCGGTATGTCGTGCGAGGCCGCGAGGTGCACGAGGCCCGTATCGACGCCGACGCAGAGATCCATCCGGGCCACGAGCGCCCCGGTCTCGCGGAGGCAGACCTGCTCCGAGAGGTCGTGCACGTGCCCGGCCACGAGCGGGCCGACCGCCTCCCGCACCGCGTCGTGCAGCGGCACGTCGTCGGGGGCACCGCAGAGCACCACCTCGCATCCCCGCTCGGCCACGAGCCGGCTCACGAGCACGGCCCAGCGATCCGCCGGCCACTCCTTCTCCGGGGCGGTGGACCGCAGGGCGAGGAACACCCGCGGGCGGGCGGCCGGCAGCGGGGCGAGCAGGTCGGCCACCCGGGCCGCGGCTACGGGCGTGATCCAGTTCTCGTTCACGCCCTCATCGACCGCGAGGCCGTCGGCCCGCAAGAGGTCGAGGTAGCGATCGGCCTGGTGGCGGCCGCGGGCGGGCTTGACCGCGGTGTGCAGGAGCCAGCGGCCGTCGGCCGCGAAACCGACCCGGTGGGGAATGCCGGCCAGCGTCGCCAGGAGCGCGCCTGACAGCGATCGCTTGAGCAGGTAGGCCCGGTCGTAGCCGCGGCCGGCGAGCCAGGTGGCCTGCGTGCGGATGGCTGCCAGCGACGCAGCCAGGCTTCGGCGTCCGGCCGGCCGCCGCCAGGCGACGAGCTCGTCCACGTAGGGGCAGTCGGCGAGCACCATCCGGGCTCCCCCTTCCGCACAGACGTCGATCGTGGCGTGCGGAAAGGCCCGCCGAAGGTTCCGGAGGAACGGGATCGCGAGCACGGTGTCGCCGATGTACCGCGTGCAAACCACGAGGATCCGGCGTGGATCGCTGTGCGTGTGCCCGCTGCCGCCCATGTCGTCACCTCGCGAAGCCCACGAAGAAGCTGAACAGCTGCTCGCTGTCGAATGGCGCCTTGGCCACCGGCACCGCGAAGTCGAGCGCGATCGGGGCCGGCCCCATCGCCGGCAGCGTGATCCGCAGGCCGAAGCCCGGGGCCACGCGCATGTTGTTGATCGAGACGTTGCTCTCGACCGTGCCGAAGTCGGTGAACACCACGCCGCGGAGCGTGTCGTCGGCCGTGATCGGAAACAGGTACTCGATCGTGTTGAGCCACTGGAACGGACCGCCCACGATCGCCAGCTGGCCGTTGGGGCCGGCCTGGCGGGGGCTCGCCCCGCGGAACACGAAGCCGCGGATCGTGTTGTAGCCGCCGGCGAAGAAGTTGTCGTAGGCGGGCGTGTCCGGCCCGCTCATCCCCAGCACCGACCCGACCGAGAGCACGTGCCGGCCCGAGCCGTCGGGCCGCTCGTTCAAGAGGAAGTATTGCCGCCCCTCCAGGATCCCGCGGGGGTACACGTAGGTGCCGATCACCTGCTCGAACTCGAAGGTCGCGAGATGCCCCTGCGTGGGCAGGAACGGGCTGTCGCGGGTGTCGTGGATGATGCCGCCGGAGAACCCGTACACGCCGTTGGTGCCCTGCATGTCGACGATGTCGGGCGCCAGCACGCGGGGATTGAAGATGTCGACGCTCTCGCCGCGGAAGCCGGCGTTGACCGAGAGGTCGGGGGCGAACTGAAACTGGTAGCCCAGGCCGACGCGGCCGCCGGTCCGGGCCTCGGCCCAGTCGAAGAAGAACCGGGTGAAGTAGGAGGCCGAGAGCGACAGGCCGATCCGCGTGTCGAACAGATACGGCTCCTGGAAGGTGGCCATATACCGCTGGAGCTCGGTGCCCGGAGCGGCCTCGAGCCGGAACCGCTGGCCGGCCCCGCGGAAGGCGACGCCGTTCTTGATGTCGTCCCAGCTGCGGGGCAGGCGGAGGATGTCGAAGTTCTGCTCGTCGACGACGATGTTGCCGACCAGGCCGGCGTTGGAGTTGACGCCCGCCCCGATCATCAGCCGGCCGGTCTGCGTCTCCTCGGCATCGACGTCGAGGATCACGTAGGGCTCCTGGCCGGGGAACACCGGCATCCCCCCCATGGCGCCGCCGCCGCCGAAGTCGGGCAGGACCGGCTGCTGGAACGCAGGCGGCTGGTTGGGATCGGCCTGGGCCACCGGAAGCGCCGGAAAGCCGGCGGCGGGCCCCGGCCCCCCGGGGGCCACGGGCTGCTGCACGGTGTAGGGATTCGCCGGCGCCGGCGGGGCGGCGAACCGCGAGTAGTCGAGGGCGGCGGGGCCCGGCTGCGCCAGCGGCTGGCCTCCCCAGGGCTGCGCCGGCTGCTGCACCACCGGCTGGTAGGCGGGCTGCTGGTACACCGGCTGCTGGTACCCAGGCTGGGGATACGCCGGCTGCGGGAACACCTGCTGCTGGTAGCCGGGCTGCTGCGCGGCCGGAAAGGCCCCGGGCTGGGCCGCCTGCCAGGGCGAGGCGGCAGGCTGCGGCGCCGCATACCCCGGGCTCTGGCCCCGCCACACCGGCTGGCCGGCGGTCGCGGCGGGAGGAGCCGGGGCGGGCCGCTGGTCGGTCGCCGGGGTCGCCAGCCGTTCGGCCGGGCCGGCCTCCCGCTCGGCGGCCTCGTTCAGTTCCCCTTCGAGCACGAGATCGATCACCGCGTCGTCTGCCTCGTCGGGGCTCTGGCCGCGAAAGCCGGGCCGGTCGGGATCGCGGGCCATCCGTGTGCCCTCGTCGCCGGTGGGCTTCGAGAAGCTGATCCGTGGTCCCTGCCCCTGGGCGGCATCGGCCGCGAACAGGCTGCTCGACTTCAGCCGCCGCTCGTCGTCGCGGAGCTTCCGGATGTCGAGGATCTCGCCGGGCCGCAGCGAGAGCCGGTTGAGCACCACGCTGTGGCGGGTGTGCGGGTTGTCGCCGCGGATCCGGATGTTGATCTGGCCCACCCGATACCGCTGCCCCTCGGCGACGTTGTAGACCAGGTCGAGCTGGCCCGGCTCCTCGAGGAACCGGGGGTCGGCCCGAATGTCGGCGAACACGAAACCCCGGCCGCCGTAGATGTCGCGGATCTGGTTGAGATCCTTGTCCATCTT
>JBIIYH010000116.1:0-7893 GCA_044346905.1 Pirellulales bacterium | reverse complement strand
GGCTCGGGCCGGCCCGTGGCTGGCGCTCGTGTTCCTCGCCGCGGTCGCCGCGGTGACAGGACTCGACCGCGCGGGGCGGCTGTCTCCGGCTGCGATCCGCTCCGTGGTCATCGCCGCCTGGATCATGCTCTGCGGCACCAATCTGCTTCGCATTCCTCCGGCCTGGGGCTTCGACCTGCGGGGCCACCTCGAGTATGTGCGGTTCGTCGCCGCCGAGGGCCGCCTGCCGCTGGCGACGGACGGCTGGACGATGTTTCAGCCGCCACTGTTCTATCTCGTCGCCGCGGCCTGCCGGAGCGTGCTCGGCCAACTCGTCGCCCCGGAGACGGCCGACCTGCTGCTGCGGCTTGTGCCGATGGCCTGCGGCGCAGCCCTGATCGAACTCTGCCATCGTGCCGGCCGCCTCTGCTTTCCCGCGGATCCATGGCGGCAGACCGTGGCGACGCTCGTCGGCGGCTGCATGCCGATCACGCTCTACCAGTGTCAGGTCGTGCACAACGAGCCGCTCGCGGCGGTGCTGGCCGCCGCCACGTTTCTCGGCTGCCTGCACCTGCTTGCCGACAGCCCCGCCGTGGAGCGCCGGTGGTTCGCCCCCGCGCTGGGCGCGGCCTGGGGCCTCGCCCTGCTCACGAAGTCCACGCCGCTCCTGCTCGGCCCGTTCCTGCTCTTCGCCTTGGTTTGTCAGGGAGTGTCACGGCGGGAATCCTGGCCTCGCGTCGCCGCGCGGGCCGGCGTCGTGTTCGGCACGGCAGCCCTCGTCGCAGGCTGGTACTACCTCCGCAACTGGCTCGTCTTCGGCCGGCCCTTCATCGGCGGTTGGGATCGCGGGCGGGGCTTCGACTGGTGGCAGGATCCGGGCTTCCGCTGCCCTTCGCAACTCACCGACTTCGGCACGTCACTCGTCGCCCCGGTTTATTCCGGCACCTGGGGCCTGCTCGACTCGCTGCACTCCACGCTCTGGACCGACGGCTTTCTCTCGGGCGGCGTCGTGCCCCCTGAGCGGGTCCCGTGGAACCTCCCCTGGCTCGTGCTGCTGTCGCCGCTCGGCCTTCTGCCCCTGGCGTGCCTGCTGGCCGGAGCCTGCGGCACGGTCGTCGAGCGGGCCGGCCGAGACCAGACGCTGACGCGGTTCGCCTTGGCGGTGATCGCGGTCCACCTGCTGGCGATCGTCGACCTCTGGCTCAGGCTGCCGGTCTACTCGACGGCCAAGGGCAGCTATCTCCTCGGCGTCGTGCCGGCGATCGGCATCGTCGCGGCCGCAGGGGCCGGATCATTCCTCAGCCAAGGGTGGCCGCGGCGGCTCTTCCTCTCCGCCCTGCTCACCTGGGCCGCGGCCGGCTTCATCGCCTTCACGTGCCGGGCCGCCTGAAGCCCGAGACGGCGCTGCCGCGGCCCGCTTTGCGCCGGCGTCTTGCAGACCCGCCCGGGCGGCCTCGTTGCCGGGATCGCGATCAAGCGCTTCCCGGAACGCGGCGACCGCGGCGTCGAACAGGCCAAGCCGGCTGAGCGCCAGGCCGAGGTTGGTCGCGGCCCGCGGATGATCTCTGGCGCGATCCATGGCGATCCCGAAGTCGATCGCCGCCTCCGCATCGCGGCCGGCCTGCAGGTGCTCCACGCCTCGTTCATGGAAGATGATGGCCAGATCCCGGTCGGTGTAGCCGAGCTCCCCGAGCCCGGCCCATGCCCGGGCCGCCGCCGTGTCGTCGCGGAGCTGAAACGCGGCGGTCGCCAGGGTCAGGGCCGCGGCGGCGTCCGCAGGATCGAGCTCGATGGCCCGGGAGGCGTGGGCGAGTGCCGCCGCTGCCCGGCCCGCGCCGAGCTGATACTTGGCCAGAGTCGCCCAGGCGTCGGCGTGGTGGGGTGCGAGCCGGGCCGCCCGCTCGGCAGAGTCGGCGGCGGCGGCCAACTCACCCCGCCGGGCGTGATATCGTGCCCGCCAGGTCCAGACATGCCAGTGGGCATGCGGCTCAGTCGAGCCGGCGAACGTGCGGGCGGCGAGGGTCGGGGTGTCGCGCCACTGCGCGGTCTGCAGCCAGGCCGTCGCCGTGAGCACCGCCAGCCACGCCCCGGCCAGCAAGGCCGGTGCGGACCGCAGCATCGCCGACGGCTGACCACTGCCGGCCCGGCGGCGTTGCCACTCCGCCCACGCCGGCCCGCCGAGCCCGCGGGCCACGTCCACCACGGCGATCGCCAGGCCGATGATCGAGAAGTAGAGGTATCGCGCGGACCAGCCGTTGGAGCCGACCGTGACCAGCCCGATCATCGGCACGAGCGTGCCGAGAAACCAACACCACCCGACCACCGCCAACGGCCGGCGGCCCCGCGTTGCCCACAGGCAGACGGCGGTCATCCCCACCAGGGCGGCCGCCGCCGCGACGAACGTCACCAGGCTGGGCATGCCGGGGTGCGGGTGGATGCAGCCCAGATCGACAGGCCAGAAGAACACCCGCAGATACGTGGCGTAGGCGACCACGGCATGGGCCAGCCGCAACGACCAGGGCAGCGAAATGACGGCTCCCGCCTCAGCCTGCGAGGCCATGGTCCACGCGGCGGCGAAGCCGGCACAGGCAACCAGCGGAAGTTTCTCGCCCACGCAGCGGGCGATGTTCGCCGGCCAGGGCTTCGACATCCGCCCGAGGAGAACCGCGTCCAGGAGCAGCAGCACGCAGGGCAGGGTCACGGCCAGCGGCTTGGCCAACAGGGCGAGCAGGCCGAGTGTGTTCCACCCGATCAGCCAGCCCCATGCCCGCCAGCCACCCGCTGCGGCGAGCCAGCGGAGATAGGCGAGCAGCGAGAGCAGCATCAGGCAGGCCGAGAGCACGGTCTTCCGTTCCGACACCCAGGCCACGCTCTCGACCTGCACCGGATGCACGGCGAACACTGACGCGACGAGCAGGGCCCCCGGCAGGCCCAGCCCGAGCCGGATGCCGAGGGCCAGCGTGAGTCCGGCGTTGACCGCATGAAGCAGCACGTTGACGACATGGTGCCCGCCGGCCCACAGCCCGAAGGCCGACACGTCGGCCATGTGCGACAGCCAGGTGAGCGGCCAGCTGTACCGATCGGGCGCATCCGGATCGGCGTCGATCCCAAAGGCCCAGGCGACACCGCGGGGAGTCAGCCCCTCGGCCACCAGCGGATTGTCGAACACATGCCCCGGGTCGTCGTACTCGACAAACTCGAACCACGGCGTCTCGACGTACGGCAAGCAGGCCAGCAGGAACACCAGTGCGACCGGCCACCAACCTGCCGCGACGGACGACGCACGACGGTTGTCGGAAGCCGCGGTCATGGCCCCCGCTCCGATCTCTCCGCGGCGGCCAGCCGTGCCACTTCGAGTACGGCCAACGCCCCGCGGTCAGCGGGGGCCAGCGCCAGCGCCCGCTCGCAACAGGCTGCCGCCTCGACCGGCCGGCCGAGCTCGAGCAGGGCCGAAGCGAGCCCCACCCAGGGCAGCGGCAGCCGCGGCCGGTCCTCGGTGAGGTCCTCGAAGATTCCGGCCGCCCGCGCCGCGTCGCCGCCGCGGAGCACCGCTAGCCCGAGGCCCACGCGGCTCGGCACGTCGTCCGGCGAGCGCACGAGCGCCGCGGCAAACCGGCGGGCCGCTTCGGCGTCCCGGCCCGTGTCGAGCATCAGGCGTCCGAGCCGCCCCTGGAGAAATGCCACCTTCTGGGGAAACTCCGGGATCGCCTCGGCCTCGAGCAGCCAGCGTTCGGCCGCGGCGAGGTCGCGTCGCTCCACCGCGTCGGCGGCCAGCCAGGTGAGGGCATACCACCGCGCCGTCGCGTCGCCGGGACGCAGCTGCTGCCCGGGGCGAGCCGGGTTGGCGGCGAGCGTCCGGGCCGCGAGCGTGGGCGTGTCCCGCCACTGGCCAGCCTGCCACCAGGCGAGCCCCGCGAGCCCGGCGATCCAGGTGGCAACCGCGGCACCGGCGAGCCGCGGCGAGAGCGACCCGGTCCGCCGCGGCGCAGGGCTCGAGGAACGGGCCAGGTGCTCGACGACCGCCGCCGCGGCGACCGCGAGCCCCACGATCGGCAGGTAGAGATACCGCTCCGACCAGCCGCTCGAGCCAACCTGCACGATCCCGATCATCGGCACGAGCGTGCCGAGGAACCAGCACCAGCCCACCAGCGGCAGCGGACGCCCGCGGCGGGCGGCGGCGACCGCAAGGGCCGTCGCCGTCAGGAGCAGGACGGCCGCCGAGGTGAAGGCGGCCGGCGTCGGCATGCCAGGGTGCTGGTGGATCGCACCGAGCCCGACGGGCCAGAGGAAGACTCGGAGATAGGTGGCATAGGCCACGACGGCATGGGCCAGTCGCGTGACCAGCGGCAGGTCCGTCACCGCGCCGAGGTGGGCCTGGGCGGCGATCGTCCCGGCACAGGTCGCGGCGACGGCGAAGCACAGCGGCAGCTTCTCCGGCAGGCACCGGGCGAGCGTCGCGAAGAACGACCTCGCGGCCGTGGTCCGGATTCGGCCCAGCGGCACCGCATCGAGCAAGAGCAGCAGGCAGGGCAGCGTCACGGCCAGCGGCTTGGCGAGCAGCGCCAGCCCGCCGAGCACGTTCCAGCCCGCCAGCCACGCCAGCCCCCGCCGGCCGGTCCCGCTGTTTCCACCGGAGGTGACCAGCTCCCGCCACCGCAGATAGGCGAGCACCGCCAGCAGCATCAGGCACCCGCAGAGCACCGTCTTCCGCTCCGACACCCAGGCCACGCTCTCCACCTGCACCGGATGCACCGCGAAGATCGCGGCCACGCTCAGGGCCCCGGGCAGGGTTAGGCCGAGCCGCCCCGCGAGGGCGAGCACGAGCGTGGCGTTGACCGCGTGGAAGAGCACGCTCACCAGATGATGCCCGCCGGCCCAGCGGCCGAAGCATGAGATATCGGCCATGTGCGAGAGCCAGGTCAGCGGCCAGTTGAGCCAGCCATCGACTGCCGGCTCGGCCCCCACGCCGAAGGCCCAGGCCATGCCGCGAAGCGTGAGACCTTCCCGGACCACCGGGTTGCTCACCACATGACCGGGGTCGTCGTGGGCCACGAAACCGAACCAGGGCGTCTCCACGTAGGGCAGGCAGGCCACTAGAAAGACGACCGTTGCCGGCCACCAGCGGCCGCCGGGCTGTGGCATGGCCCCGCTCATGGCCCCGCGTCGGCCGCCGTCAGCACCGGCTCGGCCGCGGCAGCGGCATCCTCGGCCCGCCCGCCCGCCGGCCAGCGGCGGGGCAGCCGCTCAAACCGCGGCACCCGCAGCCAGCCCTGCCGGGCGAGCCTGTAGGTCGCCGCCGTGTGGAGGCAGCCCAGACCGTACACGATGCTCCGCCGCAGGTTGATCGACGAGGCCTCGGCGAAATATTTCGTGGGGCAGGTCACCTCGGCGATCGTGCAGCCCAGCCAGTGGATCTGGGCGAGCATCTGGTTGTCGAACACGAAGTCGTCGGAGTTGTCATCGAGCGGCAGGGCTTCGAGCAGCCGCCGGGAGAAGGCCCGGTAGCCGGTGTGGTATTCGGAGACCTTCGCGCCGAGCAGGAGGTTTTCCAGCCATGTCAGGCCGCGGTTGGCCACGTACTTCCACCACGGCATGCCGCCGGCGAGCGCCCGGCCGCCCAGAATCCGCGAGCCGAGCACGCAGTCATAGAGGCCGTTGCCGATCAGCGACACGAGCGCCGGGATCAAGAGCGGCGTGTATTGATAGTCGGGATGAACCATCACCACGATGTCGGCCCCGTGCTCGAGCGCCAGCCGGTAGCAGGTCTTCTGGTTCCCGCCGTAGCCGCGATTCGAGTCGTGCCGCAGGGCGATCGTCCGCGGCAGGCGGGCGGCGATCTCGTGGGTCCGGTCGCGGCCGCAGTCGTCCACCACGATCACGAGATCCACGACCCCTTGGTCGAGTACCTCGCGATGGGTGCGCTCGAGCGTCGCCTCGGCGTTGTAGGCCGGCATCACCACGACGACGAACTGGTCTCGGTACACGGCCACGCCCTCGGTCTGCCGCCAGTGTCGCAGCCACCGATTAAGAAATGGTGAGCGTGCGGGCCGCAGCGGCGGGGCGGATCAGTCGACCTTCGTCACGCCGTCAGGGAGCGTGGCCGGTCGGAGCCGCTTCAGCCAAATCTGGTCGGCCGCCTCCTGATAGCTCGGCCCGTCGATCACGAAGCCGTTGATCGTGCCGGTGCCATCGACCGTGACGGAGTTGCCGATGAAGGAATCGCCCCGCCCGGCGGAGGGATCGGCAGCCGAGACACGATCAAACACCCGCTCGACGTGGCCGTCGGCGAACAGGATCGGGGCGAACCCGCCGCGACCGCCTCGCTTCGGCTGGTGGAGCGGATGGATGTCGGAGAGTTCGTGGATCTTGCGGCCCGGGCTGCCGCCGATCGCCGAATCCTCGAACAGCACGTTCATACCGTCGGTGAAGCTGTCGAGCAGGAGGTCATTGGGCCGCACGAGCTTGAAGCCGACGAAGCCGTTGACCAGCCCGTCGGCAACACCGACCCGCAGCCGCCCGGCGGCCGGCCGGACGATGAACGCCGGCCCGTCGCTCGCCCGGGCCGGACCCATCAGGGCGACGCGGGCGGCGGTCGTGGCGGCCCGGCCGAGCATGCCGATGTCGAGCGGGCCGTCCCCCTCGGTCTGGGAGCCACGCACGCTGCCGTAGCCGGGATAGCTCGCGTCGTTGGCCAGCGCCGGATCGCCACGGCTGAAGTGCCAGGTCGTCGCGAAGGTGGCGTTGTAGCCATCGTTCCACACCTCGTTCATCTCCCGCACACTGCCGAAATAGGTGCTACCCGAGACGGCGGTGTAGGTCGTCGTCGTCCAGCCGTGGTCCGAGCCGTCGAGCACGACGGCCGTTCCGATCCGGGCCGCCCCGGTGTACTCGGCCACCGTCTCGCTCACCTGCCACGGATTCGCGGCGTCCCGGGCCTTGCCGGGCACCGCCACCTTGAGACCGATCAGGTCGGCCACCCAGCCCCGCTCCCGGATGTCGCCGTCGAGCAGGTGGTCGAAGGCCCCGGTCGAGTACCGGCCCGATTGGTCCGTCTGGGCATGCAGCTCGAAGCCCTTGCCGAACGTGGAGAGATGGCTCGAAGCGCCGGACGCGAGGGCCGCCCCGCGGGCGGACGAGAGCGCGGGTAGCAGGAGCGCGACCAGCACCCCGATGATCGCAATCACCACGAGCAGCTCCACGAGCGTAAACCCGCGGGGCTGGACGCCGTCATGACGGCTCGGGCGAATCAGAGACATGGCAGACATCCTCTTCGACATGGCAGACATCCTCTTCCGTTGCCGGATCGCGTGGGTCGCACAAAGCATGGGGAGGCACCCTCTCGGTGATATGCAGAAAGGCGTAGCCCGAACCCAAAAGCGGACATGAAAAAACGGTGAGTGTGACGAATCGGGTCAGGGCAGGGACGAATCGGGCCTGGGAACCTCGACGCAAGCATCTGTCGCCGCCAAACCCGGCCGGCGGAGCCGGAGTTGCCGATTTGCAGGTGGGGCGATTCGCTCCAGGGGGGTGGAGCGATTCGCCCCAGGGGGTGGAGCGAATCGCTCCATCCGGGGGGTCATGCTACCCCACACCCCGAAATCAGGGCACGTGAGTATTCGGTGGGATTTGGATGAGCGTTGCGTGAGCGTTTTGTGAGGACGTTGCCACAGGCCGCATCGTTCAGGGCTTCTCGAGGTTTGGAGAGATCCCAGCCCGCTAGAGCCGGCGGCCCGGCCAGCACGCGGGGAGCGAACGGAGCGCGAGCGGCACGGGGTGTGCTTCTCGGACTCGGCAGCGGGTCCGCGCGCATTCGCGTCGGACGACGTTCGTTCCCCGACTCCGTCGGTCGGGGGCGCGTGGCCTGCGACCCACCCGAGGAGATCCTCCATCATGACGTCATTCCAGAGGCCGGCC
>JBIIYH010000115.1:0-7907 GCA_044346905.1 Pirellulales bacterium | reverse complement strand
TATTTCTCGCGGCGGAAACTACAGATGCCGCGACCCCCGTTGCCGGCGGCCACCTCGATCTGGACTCGGTCGACGAACACGACTGGCCTTCCGCGGTTGGGGGACGTCCGCGGCTGGGGGAGACATCCGCGAGCATGGGCCTCCCGCAGCGTGGGCCCTGCGAGGTTGGCCGCGGAAGTCAGGCCGTGGCGGCCGCGACCACGCTCACCCGCCGACCCTCACGGTCGAACATGACCGTGCCGTCGGTGAGCGCGAAGAGCGTGTAGTCGGAACCCATGCCGACGTTGTGGCCGGGGTGAAACTTCGTGCCGACCTGCCGCACCAGGATGTTGCCGGCCCGCACGACCTGCCCGCCGAACTTCTTCACGCCGCGGCGCTGGGCGTTGGAATCCCGACCGTTGCGGCTGGATCCCTGACCTTTTTTATGTGCCATCGCTTCACCCTGGGCCGAATGCTGCAGGCCGCGGATCCGCGACCGGAACCCCGGCTGAACGGCCGGGGCAGATACCTTAACCTCAGTTTTCGTACCGGAAAACCCAGGAGTGGTCAATGCCCTCGTTGACGGCCATGGCCTCGGCGAAGAGTTCTGGGCCCCGAGGTCCGAACAGGGCGGCTACAACTTTGTTTCGCAGGTCTGGCGGAGCGGAGCCGATGGCCGCCGCGACGGCGTCGAAGGCTCCGCGGGCGTCGAGGCGAGCCAGGGTCGCCGGATCCGCTTGGGTGGCCCCCAGGGCGGCCAGGGTACGACCTGTCTCGACCGCCCGCCGCAGCCATCCCAGGCGGGGTGCTGCCTCGCCGAAGATCGCGGTCGCCCGGGCCTGGCGGGAAGCCAGATCGGGCGCCTCCTCGAGATTGCGGGCGATCTTGGCCAACGACTCGAGCGGCTTCGCCGCAATCGCTTCCGGGGTCAGGCCGAGCGGCTCCAGGGCTCGACGCCGAGCCGCATCGCGGTCGCCATCGACCGGGCCGGCCGCGGCCCGGGCCAAGTCCTCGATCGCTTCGACCCCGACGTCCCCAAACACCGCCCTGGCCGCCTGGCTCCGCAGCGTCGCATCCGTCACGCCGGCCAGGCTGGTCAACACCGTCTCGAGGGGCCTGAGGCTCGTGCCCGGGCCTTCGCCCGCCGGCTCGACGAGTCCGGGGGAATCCCAGGCGAGTTTCAGCCGTGCCAGTCCCATTGCCGGCTCGGCCTTCACCAGGTCGGGCCAGCTGAGTGCGGCAAGCACGCGGCCGCCGAGCGTCATCCGCTCGAACATGCCGCGATACCCGATGTTGATCGTCTCTCGGCCGGCCGCATCGCCCGGCCGCCAGAAGTCAAGCCGCAGACTTTCGAGCGTCTGCTCGATGTGTTTGCCAGGAGAGTCTTCTGGGGCGATCGCGGAGCCCGGCCGCTGCCGCCAGCGGATCGCGTTCGTCAGCCCGCGGACATAGATGGAGAAGTAGTCGATCCGGGGATCCACGGCCTCCCAGATCGCCACGCCCCAACGCTCCTCGCCGGGCTGGATGTCGGACGCCGCCATGGCGGCGCTGTCGAGGAACTGCCGGGCCGGGTCCTCGCGCAGTCGGATCGCGTCCATCGCGGAGGGCACGAGCCGGTCCAGGTAGGCGCGGTAGGTCGCAAGCCCCTCCTCGTCGGCCAGGCCTTCGCGGCTTTCGAGCACGAAATGAGGGAGAAATCGGATCGGTTTTTCGAAGGTTTCGACCGCCCGCTGGGCGGGATCAGGCTGTCCCTCGTCGGTCTTGCCGATCACGAGCCGACGCCCCCCCACGTTCTTGACGCGATAGACGAGATACCAAATGGTGGCCCTGCGCATCCGGTCGTCGCCGGCGGGAATGTCGATGTCGATCTGCCGCGGGGGCTTGAAGGCGAACTCCAGGCACCACACGTCGCGGGGATACTCGAGCCGGCGGGCGAGCTCGACGAAGGTCGTGTTCGGAGCCGCCCGCTGGGGCACCCAGGCCAGCGCCTGCTGGCCCTTGGTGACCTCCACCAGCGAACCCCGCGGGATGGCATCGTCGAGCGATGCATCGGCCGGAATGACCGTCAGGACCCCCGGGGCGAGCGACCGAAAACCCTTGGGCACCTGGGCCAGAGCGGACGAACCCCAGGCGGCAGCGGTGATCGCGAGCCACGCGGCAGCGGCCCAGCCTCTCTCGAACTGCATGGTCATGCCGTGAAATGTAGCGTCTTTTCCGGTAATCCAGCACAAACGGACCGAGCCAGCAAACCTTTCCAAACTTCCTTGCTTACCCAGATTAACGAGGGCAAACTGGAAGAGTCCCAGGGTTTCTCGCCGGAAAACTGGCCTTCGCCGGCCAGGCTTCCGACAAGACACTCCGGCCCCGCCGATCGGCCCCAGGATTCTGGCAGCCGCTCGTCGGAAGAGTTCGGCATTCGGACAAGCTCGCCATCATGCTTCGGAAAAATCCGCTCCAGCCTCCGCGACCGTTCACAGCCGCCCCCTCGGCGGCCGCGAGCGTGGCCCAGCCGGCCCAACCCACGGGGTTCCTGGTGGCTGAAGACTTCGACTCGACCGGCATCATGGCCGGGGTCGACCCCGCGGAGTCGCGGTATTGGTGGGTGCCGGAGCTCTATGGCCCAGAAGCCGGCCCCGAGACGGCTGAGCCGCCTGCGTCGGCAGCGGCCCCTCAGGCGACCAGTCGGGCTGGCTCGCGGGCTGCCGCAGCCGCCTGATCCACCTCGGCGGCCAGCGCGGCATAGTCCTCGGCCCCGTGCGAACTCGCGGCGTAGTCAAAGATCGACTGCCCGAAACTCGGAGCCTCGGCCAGCCGTACATTGCGGCGAATCCGGGTGGTGAACAGCCGGCCGCATGCCCAAGCAGCATGGGCTCCCCCTGTCTGGGCGAAAAACGCCTCCACGTCGCGGCCGATCTCGACGGCGAGCCGCGTGCCGGCCTCGTACATGCAGAGCACCACGCCCAGGAGCCGAAGCCGCGGATTGACGTGCTCGGAGACCAGTTCGATCGTCTCGAGCAGCTTGCTGAGACCGTGAAGGGCCAGGAAATGCGGCTGGAGCGGCAGCAAAACCTCGTCCACCGCGGCCATCGCGTTGAGCGACAAGAGTCCCAGCGACGGGGGACAGTCGACCACGACATAGTCGAAGGGTGGCTCCCCCACCGGGGAAGACCCGGCCGCCTGACCGGCGAGACCATGGAACCGCGGATCGGCGGCAACCCGATCCCGCAGGATCGTCTCCCTGCCGGGCCGCCCCGCGAGGGCCATTTCCACGGCCGAGAGATCGATGTGCGAGGGTACCACCGAGAGCGTGTCGCTGACGGTCACGATCGCATCGGCGAGCGGACACCCCCGAGTCAAGACATCGTAGGCGGACACGCCCGTGCCTCCCGGCGGCACGCCCACGTGCAGCGTCGCGTGAGACTGGGGATCCAGATCGATCAGACAGACCCGGCGACCGGCTCGCGACAAGGCGACGGCGAGGTTGACCGACGTCGTCGTCTTGCCGACCCCGCCCTTCTGATTGGCGACGGCGATGGAGCGCATGAGGGGCATCCCGGGGGAGCACGAGCGAGTCACAGGTGACGGCGAGGGAGGATAGGGGCCGCCACCGTCCCATCAAAAGCCCGATTTCGCCGGTTGAAACCCGGTTTTCGTAGCCTCGATCCACTGCCGTAGCCCCGGGGCGAGCGGCCCGAGGGCCACGCGACCCGGTCGGCCGACGACCGTGGCAGCAGGCTGGCGGCCGGAGCCGTCGGGGCCGTCGACGTCGAAGGCCACCACGGTAACTGGCAGGTCGCCGCCGGGGGCGTCGAAAAAGGCGATGGCGTGGTCCCAGGCGTCGGCCGGAAGCCGAGCGGCTGCTTGGGAGCCGGCCTGCTCCCAGCGGTAGTTCACGTCTTCGATCAGCCCGCGACGCAAATGGACGAGCCCCGGGGCCCGGGAGACATCGAGCCGGCGCACCGCCCTCACCGCGGGGCCGTCGGCCGCGAGCGACCAAAGCTCCACGCGGGGGGCCGCCTGGATTCGTCGGGCGGCTGCCGAGCCGAAGAAATCCAGGCAGCGGCGGGTCTGGCCCCACTGAAACCAGACCGCGAACAGGGCGAGGCCGACGCCCGCGAGGACGAGCCCGAGCACGAGCCGCGTGCCGATGGAGGAGCGATTCACAGGTTGCCCGGGGGGTGTCAATGGCTGGCGAGCGGCACCGGTCGCCGACGCCCGCTCCGCTCGGTATATATAGTCGGCAGAGCCCAGCCCGCATGCGGAGTTTCACCCGTGGCCAACGCCTTTGACCCCTACCGCGAAGCCCTCGTCGTCGAGCAACACACCTCCTGGCCGGCCGAATACGAGGACTGGTCGGCCGCCGACAAACTGAGGGTCGAGGACCTGCTCCACGCCGCCCCGGCCGAGGCGGCCGAACTCGATTATGTCCGGCAACACACCGGTTTCGCCCGCGTGATCACCGTCACCCAGGCCGACCTCGACCGGGTGAGCGTGCGCTGACCGTGACCACCATCCGGGTCCAGCTCAGGGGCGATGGCGGCGATCGCTCCTACGAGATCGCCTGCGGCAGCGGCCTGTTGCCGGCGGTGGGAGGGCTGGTGGCCGAGGCCGGGGCCCGGCGGGCCGTCGTGATTGCCGATGCGGCCGTCGCCCACTCGCACGCGGCAGCCGTGGCGGCCTCGCTGCGGGCCGCCGGCGTCGAACCAACCGGCTTGGAAGTCCCGTCCGGCGAGGGCTCGAAGTCGCTCGACTCGGCCGGCCGGCTGTGGGATGAAATGTCCCGCCTGGCCGTGGATCGAGGCACCCATGTGGTGGCCGTGGGCGGGGGCGTGGTTGGTGATTTGGCGGGCTTCGTGGCCGCAACCTTCGCCCGTGGACTGCCCCTGTGGCACGTGCCGACCACCCTCGTGGCCCAGGTGGATAGCGCGATTGGCGGCAAGACCGGGATCAATCTGGCGGCCGGGAAAAACCTGGTCGGCGCCTTCTGGCAGCCCCTGGGCGTCGTGGCCGACATCGATACGCTGGCCACCCTGCCGGCCCGGGAGTTCACCAGCGGCCTGGCCGAGGTGGTGAAGTATGGCATGATCCTCGACGCCCACTTTTTCGGCTGGCTGGAGGCCCATGCGGCCGACCTCGTGGCCCGCGAGCCAGCGGCCATAAGCCACGCCGTCGAGCGGTCGGCGGCCCTCAAGGCTGGCGTGGTCGAGCAGGACGAGCGAGAGCTATCTGGGCTCCGAGCGGCCCTCAACTACGGCCACACCTTCGGCCATGCCTACGAGACCGCAGCAGGCTACGGCACGCTCCTGCACGGTGAGGCCGTCGCCATCGGGATGGCTCGGGCAGCCCGATTGGCCGTCCTCCTGGGCCGACTGGACGAGGCAATCGTGGCCCGGCAAGACAGGCTGCTCGAGGCCCTGCACCTCCCCACCTCGCCGCAGGTCGCCGGGCCGATCGAGCCGGCAACGCTCCTGGCCATCATGGGCCGCGACAAAAAGGCCCTGCACGGGAAGCTGCGATTCGTGCTGCCCGACGCGATCGGCCACGTGGACTTGGTCGACGGTGTCGATCCTGCCGCGGTGGAGCGGGTGCTCCTCGCTGGCTGACCGGGCTATCCGGCCCAGAATCAAAACACCCCCACGAGGGGGTGCGGGTGGAGCGAATCGCTCCACCTCCGGTCTCAGGCGAGCATCCCGCTGGAGCGATTCGCCCCAGGGCCAGGCCGCTCCAAGCCCGAGGGCAAACGGTCCGGAAAATCACAAACCCTTTCCCTTAAACGACTTATGAACTCAACCAGCCCCTGAAGCCTTTGAAAAAGGGATTCGGCATGGCACGTGCATTGGGGAGGGTAGGCGAGATCGCAGTGGAGCGATTCGCTCCAGCCCGACGGCGGGCTGGGTCCGGCTGAAACAGGTCGCCTTGCCAAGGCAAGACACCCAAAGGAGTTGGCTCATGATTCTGTCGCACGAGTCCGGGAAGCGGGGTTGGTCGCTGACGCACACAGATCTGCTGCTCTGCGCCATGCCGATCTCGTTTTTCCTCTCGGTCGTTTCCTTCCTCTGAGATCGACGGGGTTCGGTTTTCGCCGTCCCCCGCGGCGTCTTTCCCTCACACCATCAGGATCTAACGTCATGGCCGGCCTTCGCTCCCTGCACCTCGGTTCCTCTCTCGCCATGAGCTGCTTGCTGGCAGTTTCGGTCGTCGCGATCGTGGTCGCCGGCTGATCGGCCCGGCTCACAGGCTTGCTCCGATCATTCACTTCACATCTTGCACAGGGGCTTTTCATGTCCGCCTCAGTTCTGCTCCATCGGATCCCGTTCACCGTGGTGATCTCTCTGGCCGCCGCCTTCGTGGGGGGGCCCCGGGCCATGGCTGAAGAGTTTTCTGGACTCGTGGGGGGGCTGACTGATTGGGCCGACATGCAGCCTTTGGTGGCCGCCGAAGCCGAGACAGCGACCCCGCGACAGCGCCCGGCAGGCGTGAAGTCATCCCTGCGACAGTCGGTGCCGTCTCGTGACCGAACGAGTCTGTATCGCCACAACGAACTTTTCGAGATGTCCCGGGTGGCGACGCCGTTGCTCGTGGCAGACCTCGAGCCGATGGCTGTGGCCCTCCCCCGGCCGATGTCGGGCCGCTCGGTGGGTGCCCGTCAGTCCCGCTCGACTCGGTAATCCGGATCCCCTTGCCCGCCTCCCCCCTCCCCGCCAAATCCCGCCTTCCTTCGTGCTGAAAAGGTTTCGTCATGACTCCCATCAACCGACTGCCGACCGACGATCCTGCGGTGTATCCGAGCGCAGCGCCGTCGCTGCGAAGTGTTGGCATCAACGAAATCGTCGTGGTCGATGGAAACTGCGAGCGGTACGCCGACTTTGTACAGGCCGCTCAGGCCGGCGAGGTCGGGCTGCACTTCTGCGTGGACGGCCGCTCGGCCGTGAGGCTCGCCCGACGGTTCCGGGCCGATGTCTGGTTGGTGGCCACGGAACTCGCCGACATGTCCGGATTCGACCTCTTGGAGATGCTCTCTCCGCACGTGCTCCAGGGAAGCGTCGATCCGCTCCTGTCAGGCTCTCGGGTGTCTCTCGATCGGCTTGGTCACGGCATGCGGTCGGGCATCTTCCTGATCTCGGATTCCTACCAACTCGAGGACGAGCAGCGGGCGCTCGTGTCGGGTGTGGCCGGGTATCTGGTGCGACCGGTCACCGTCGATGTGATCAAGGCCACCCGGGCCCCTGCGGCTCAGAGCGAGGAGATCGTTTCGCCGGCCCGCTGAGTTCGATCGGCTGAGCTCACGGCCGCGTTCGGCCCCCGAGAGAGCGAGTAGGTCATGCCGTCGGCGGGGCGAATGCGTGACACCCTGGGCACGGTTCGCAGAAGTTGGTGCCCCCGGATTTGCAGACTGCTCTGCGGCGGCTTGCTGCCAGCTCTGCTCGCCGCCTCGGCGCTGGGTGATCCGGCGTTGGCCTCACACCGAGGTGATTCCCGGGCCGCGGACGTCGATTGGACGCGGTCGTCGTTCAACGTTCGGTACGGCGAACCCTTCACGCCCGACGACCCCTACTTCCCACGCGACACACCGTCTGCCCCATGGCCGGGACAGTGGTATCTCGTGAACTCGCAGACCCCAGGCCGCGATGCCCGTGTCCAGGAAGCCTGGTCAGCCGGCTGGACCGGAGCCGGAGTCACCATCGGAATCGTGGACGACGGGCTGGAGAACACCCATCCCGATCTGGCTCCGAACTACTCGGCCGCTGCGAGTTGGGACTTCGGCGCCAACTCGGCCGACCCGAGCGGCACGGCCTCCGACTGGCACGGCACGAGCGTCGCCGGCGTGGCGGCGGCCCGGGGGGGCAACGGGATCGGAGTGACCGGGGCCGCTCCGCTGGCCTCGCTCGCGGGCCTGCGGATCGATTTCGCCAACCAGACCGACGCCA
>JBIIYH010000114.1:0-7972 GCA_044346905.1 Pirellulales bacterium | reverse complement strand
GAGGAGGCGGGCCAGCCGGCACCGCAGCCTGCTCCCGCCGCCGTCGCGGCGCAGGCTCCGCCGGTGCCGGTCGGTCCTGCTCCTCCGCCCGCTCCCGCCGCACCGCCTCCGGCCGCGCCGCCCCGCCGCGGCCGGATGACGGCCACGGCCGCACTCGTCCGTGGCCTGGTCACGCTTTCGCCGCAGGGCAATGACCTGGCCGAGATGTCGATGGAGGGGCAGGTGAAGCTGGTCGAGCAGCCCTTGCCCGGCGCCGACAAGCCCGGCATCGAGATCGCCGGCGAACAGGTGCAGCTCTCGCGGCCCACCCGGTTCGATGCCCGGGCGGTGGTCTCGGGCCGGCCGGCGATCGTCCGCGGGCAGGGGCTCGACCTCACCGGCCCGCTCGTCGAGTTCGACCGCGGCCGCAACCGGGTCGTGGTCGATGGCGCCGGCACGCTGGCGCTCCCGATGCCCGAAGGGGGTGGGCTCGACGCCCTGGCCCTGGCCGGGCCGGCGCCGCGGCGGGGAGCCGTGCCCGCCCCCGCCGCGGCCCCCGGCAAGCTGGACGTCGCCTGGCAAGGGCGGCTCGACTTCGATGGCCGCACCGCCCGGTTCAGCGACCAGGTCGTGGCGGCCACCCCCGAGACGACCGTCCGCGCGGGCGTGATCGACGTCGTGTTCGACGAAGCCTTCGACTTCGGTGGCGACCGCCGCCCGCCCGGCGGCCGGCAGCCCGAGGTGGGGCGTGTGGCCTGCGGTGGGGGCGTGAAGATCGAGAGCGACATGACCGACGACGCCGGCGAGAAGTCGCGGCAACGGCTGTTCGTCCGCGACCTCGTGGTGGAGCGGGCCAGCGGGAACGTCTCGGGCACGGGGCCGGGCCGGCTGACGAGCACCCGCGTGGGAAGTTCGCCCGCGCTCAACCTGCCCTCCGCCCCGGGCACGCCGCCAGCGGTCCGCCCCGTGGCCGCCGCAGGCCGGGCGGAGCGGCTCCAGTACCTGGGCGTCGACTTTCAACGCGGCCTGACGGGCAACATTCACCGCCGGATGATGGAGTTTCACCAGCGGGTCGAGGCGATCGCCGGCCCGGTCGCCGGCTGGGAGGACACGCTCGATCCGCATGCCGCCGGTGGACTGCCCGAGGGCGTGGTGGCGATCACCTGCGACGTGCTCGGCGTCGGGCAGGCGCCGCCATTGCCGGGCCTGGACCGCAGCACGCTCGAACTCGCCGCCGGGGGCAACGTGCTCGTGGAAGGGGAGTCGTTCACCGCCCGCAGCGCCCGGCTCACCTGGAGCGAGGCCAAGGATCTGCTCGTCTTCGAGGGAGACGGTCGTGCCTATGCGCAGCTCTTTCGGCAGCTCAAGGTGGGGGGGCAGCCGTCGGAGGCCTCGGCAGGCAAGATTCTCTACTGGCGCGGGCTCAACCGCGTCGATGTCGAGGACGTCGGCTTCTTCGACCTCGATCAACTCGGCAAGGGGCCGCTGCCGCAGTTGCCTGGTGCGCCGCCGGCGAACGGCCCTGCGGCCCCGTTCGCCCCGCGGCCCGTGCCGGGCACCTGACAGCTCAGGCGATCCGGCGGGACTCCTGGTCGAGCCGCTCGAGCACGAACCGCATCACGTCGGGTGAGACCCGGTCATCGTATTCCTGGCCATGGCCGCCGCCGCGGGGCTCGAGGATCGCCGTGTGCGGGATGCCGAGGGCGACGAGCTTGCTCTGCAGGCGGACGGCGCCGTCATGCCAGTGCGTGTCGGCGGGATCGCAGGCGAAGAACTGGTGTCGGGGCCAGTTGAGCGGATGGACATGGAGGATCGCCGTGTCCTGACGGGCCCGCTCGACGTCGCCGTAGATCTCCCAGAGCGTGTCGTAGAGTTCCCCGTCGGGCCGCTCGTGGGCCTCGCGCATCGCCGCGTGGAAGTCGATCGCCGGCGAGATCGCGGCCGCCACGGGAAACGTGTTCGGATGCCGGTAGGCCAGGCGGAGCGCCCCCTGGCCCCCCATGCCCGTGCCCACGAGGGCGATCCCCGGCGGGCTCACGCCGAACCGGCGGGCGACTTCGGCGACCACCGGCCCGATCACGTACCGCTCGGCCGTGATGGCCGGATCGAACCCGGGCACGATCTGGTCGAGCCACCACGAGCGGCCGGCCCGCGGCGCGACGACGGGCAGCCGCGCCGCCTCGATGAGGTCGCGGAGCACGGGCAGCTCCTGCAGCCAACGCTCCCGCACGCCGTGGAGATAGACGACCGCCCGGCCCGGCAGCGGGTCGGCCGGCGCGTGGATCTCGCAGGGATGGCCGGCGACCTCGGCGACGAGCCAGCCGGGACGCGAAGGAGGGAGGGGACGCACGGTGGGGCGGAAGCGGGTCATTCGGACCTGTGGCAGACGACTTGGAGTGGCCCGGGGTTGCCCGTGCCGTCTCGCCGGACGCTCGCTCCGGACATCCTGTCCTCCGCTCGCTCGCTCCTGGCTGCGCTTCCGGCATCCTGCCTGCGCTTGCCAGCAACGCCGGCTCCACGGCACGGGCAACCCCTCGGCTGGTCGCCCGAAATCCGTGAATCACCCTCTATTCTATCGGGGCTACGGATACGGGTATCCTGAGAGGCCTCGACCTCTTTCATCCTGCGCAGGAACGTGACTCGATGCGAGTGCTTCTCTCCTCCGATGAACTGGCCGCCGGCATCGACCGGCTCTCCGCCGACGTGCGAGGCGTCGTCGGCTGCCGGCCGCTCACCGTCGTGGGCGTGCTCACCGGCAGCATCGTGCTCGTGGCCGACCTGATCCGCCGGCTCGAGGGGCCGGTGCAGGTGAGCATGGTCTGGGCCAGCAGCTACCGGGGCACGGCGACGCGGCCGGGTGAGCTCGAGTTGCGACTCGACCTGCTTCCCGACCTGACCGGGCGGGACGTGCTGCTGGTGGACGACATCTTCGACACGGGCCGCACGCTCGAGGCCCTGCTCGACGAACTGGGCCGCCGTGGCGCGGCGAGCGTGCGGTCGCTCGTGCTCCTCGCCAAGGAGGGCCGGGCCGAGGTGGCGACTCGTCCTGACTTCATCGGCTTCGACATCCCCGACGAGTTCGTCGTCGGCTACGGGCTCGACTTCGACGGCGCCTGGCGGCATCTGCCCTATCTGGCCGTGCTCGACGAGGATGAGATCGCCGCCACCCGTGCGGCGCAGGTCGCCGCCTGCCCGGATGCCGATGGACGTGGGTAGTCCGATCCTGCTCGTCGTCCGGGGGCTCGATCCCGTCGGCACCGGCAGGCAGGTCGAACTCGCGGCCGCCGCCCTCGCGGCTGCCGGTCACGACGTGGTCGTGGCGGTGACATCGGCCGGCGGCAGTCTGACGGATCGGCTGGGCCGCGCCGGCTTTCCCGTGCATCGGGTCGGCCATCGGCCGGTCGTCGATGTCGCCGCAACGGCCCGGCTTTCGCGGCTCGTTGGTCGCCTCCGGCCGGCCGCGATCGTCGGCTTCGGCCGCTCGCAGCTGGCGCCGGTGGCGGTGGCGGCGCGGTTCGTGCCGGGCTGTCGCTCGGTCGGCTGGCTGGGGCTGGAACCCCGCGGCTTCATGCAGCGGCGGGCGATCCGGCGGCTCGATGCGCTCGTGGCGGCGTCGCCCCTCGTGGCTGCGGCCTGCCGCGCGGCCGGAGTCGCGGCCTCGCGGATCGCCGTCGTGCCCCCCGGGAGCTCGGCCGACCACGCCCCCGAGACCAGCCGCGTGGAGCTGGCCACGCGACTCGGCCTCGACCCGGCGAGGCACTGGACGCTCTGCATCGCGCCGCTCGAGCCGGCCGCGAAGCTGACGCGGCTGTTATGGGCGATCGACCAGCTTGGCGTGGTCCGCAAGGATCTCCAGCACATCCTCGTCGGGGCCGGGCCGCTGCTCGACCAGATCCGGCGTCGGGCCCGCGCCCAGGAGCTTGCCGAGCGGCTCTTGATCCTGCCCGACTGCGAGCCGATCCAGGACCTGCTCGGTGAGACGGCGATCGTGTGGCAGTCGGGCGAGGTCGCCCTCGGCGGGGCGGTGCTCGACGGGATGGCCCGCGGCGTGCCGGTGGTCGCGGTGGAGAGCGACGCGGCGCGGGAGCTGCTCGTCGACGGCGAGACGGGGCGGATCGTGCCGGCGGTGCCCGAGAGCGAGTTTCCCCGGCGAGCCTTCGGGATCCTCGAGGATCCCGAGCTTGCCCGGCGATTCGGTGCGGCCGGTGCGGCGCGGGCGGCGACCGAGTTTTCCGCAATCCGGTTCGGGGCCGGCCTGCTGGACGCGATCAGCCGCGGGGCGTAGCCGCGAGCGTGGCGCCGGCGGGCGTGGCCCGCACCTGGCCGTCTTCCGCCACGAGTACGCCCGCCTTGAACACCTTCGCGGGCATCGCGAACATCGCCGCCAGGTCGCGGCTCGGACGGTAGCAGGCGATGTCGGCGTCGGCGCCCACGCCGAGGTGTCCCTTGTTCGCCAAGCCCGCGATCCGGGCCGGCGCCGCCCGGGTCACGATGCACAGCTCCTGGAGCGTGTACTCCCGCTCGAGCACCGCAAGCGGGCTGCGGCTGCGGACCTTGGGATGGATGCGGGCCAGGGCCTCGCGGCGGAAGGGGGCGTCGCCCAGCAGCCGCATCAGGTGCGGGTAGGCCGTGAAGTGGGCCCCGTTGGGATGGTCGGTCGAGAGCGCGAGCCGCCAGGGATCGGCCACGCTCAAGAACCACTCCAGGCCGATCGCCCACTGCCAGGCGTGAACGAGATTCTTCTCCTGGTAGGCGATCGGCAGCACGCCGCAGCCCCCTTCGAGATGGAGGTCGTGCGAGACCAAGGGCACGCCTGTGGCATGGGCGAGATGCTCGGCGGCGGCCGAGTCGCCCGTCATCGCCACCGTGCCGCCGAACAGCACCTGGCCGACGTCGAGCGTGAGGTCGTCGCAGGAGTTGAAAAACTCCGCGACCGGGGAGACGCCCGAGCCGAACGAACCCTCGTCGAGGTCCCCACCGGAATAACTGTGAAACTGCACGTGGGCCAGGTGGGCGCGGCGGCCGGCCAGCGACCGCATCGTCTCCAGGAGCGTCCGCCAATTGCCGGGCAGGCCGAGGTTCGCGGTGTGGACGTGGAGCGGATGGGGCAGGCCGAGGTCGGTGACGGCTTCGGCGAGCCGCTCGAGCAGCACGCGGGGCGTGAGCGACTCGCCCGGCAGTGGCGTGTCGAGATCGTGATGGTCGCCCCGCCGGCCCCGCTTCCAGAAGGCCGGCCCGCCGGGGTTGGCCACCTTGACGGCCCAGCCGCGGCCGGCCTCGATGGCGGCGGCCAGGAGCCGGCGGAGCTCACCGCGATCATCGCGGGCGGTGGCCGCGAGCACGTCGGCCTGGTCGGCGGCCAGGAGATAGATGCCCTTGTCGAGGATCGGCAGCTCGGCGAGTTCGGCGTGGGCGATGTCGGCTGCCGAGGTGGCGATCGCGGCGTCGAACACGGTCGTGTAGCCGAGCGCCGCATACAGGGCCCCGGTTGCGTGGATCGTGGGCACGGCCGCCGGTGCGTCGCCACGGCGGCCCCGGGCCAAGTGCGGTGCGATCCGCCTGCCATGGGCCACCTTCGGACCGGCCACGTGGCTGTGGAGATCGACGCCGCCGGGCATCACCACGAGCCCCGTGACGTCGATCCTCGTGAACCGGGTCGGCTCGACGGGCTGCGGAATGACCCGGCCGTTCTCGACCCAGATGTCGGCCACGACTCCGTCACGGCCGGTGGCCGGGTCGTGCACCGTGCCGCCGACGAGCACGATTCGAGACTCGGGATGCGGGCTCATGGAGCGGCCCCCGCATCCTGCCGCGGCTGCAGGCCGCGGAGCACTGCCGGCAGCGAGTCGCCGTCATCGGCATCGATCCGCACGACCACGACCGCCGCCCCGCGGGCGGCGATCGCCGCCTCGACCTCCGCCTCGAGCGGGCCCACCGCCAGCACGGCGTCGACCTCGCCCCGGGAGATGACCGCGGCCGCCGAACACTCGGCCGGTCGGAACTCTGCCCCCAGCCGATCGGCCCTGGCGATCGCACCGGCGGCACCGTACCGCCAGGTCAGCACCGCCCCGGCCGCAGCCCCGGCGGCCCTGCGGCCCGTCAGCGGCACGACGAATGCGGGCCGCTCATGGGCGACCTGTCGCACGAGCAGCCCCGTGGCCCAGGCGAGCAGGCCGGTCGGGTCTCCCTCCCGGCAGGTCAGGAACGCCACGCAGCGGGCTCCGCGGATCGCCCTCAGCAGTTCGGCACAGGTCGCGGTGGCCAGGGCCGCAGCGACGTTGTCCGGCGGCGGCGCGTGGCCGAGCAGCTGGGCGTGAAGCAGTCGCGCCGCATCGACGGCGGCCGCCGTCGGCAGCTGCAGATGACGACTCCCGCCGGCGCAGGCTACGGGGCCGACGGCGAGCACTTCTCGCGTCGGTGGCCCGCCGGGGCGGGCCGCGAGGAACTCGCGGGTGAAGCCCGGCCGGACCGCATCGGGATCGCAGAACCACGCGATCACCAGGTCGGCACGGTCCCGAAGCTCCTCGGCGTCGGCCGTCACCTCGCCCGCCCGGATTACCACCGGGCCCAGCGGGCTGGCCACGTCGGCGTCGCCGGGGCAGATCGCCGCGCCGAGCGCTTCGGCGACGTCGCAGGCCGCCTGCACGGTCGCCGGCGGGGCGTCGGTGAGGCCGGTGACCAGGACGCGGCGGGCAGCCGCCAGCTGGGCGCTCGTCGCGGGATCGGGCCGAACGCCCTTCGCTGCCCCGGCGGGGGCGGTGCTGCGGCGGCCGCTCACGGCTTGGGCACGACCCAGATGTTGCGATAGCGGACCGGGTTGCCGTGGTCCTGAAGGTAGAGCGGCCCGACCGTCTTGTCCTTCCCGTCGCGGCCCGAGGGGGTGATCTTCGGCACCGCGACGTCATCGTGAACGACCACGCCATTGTGCCGGACGGTGAGCCGGGCGTCGGCCAGCTTGGTATCGCCGTCGTACTTCGGCGAGGTCACCTCGACGTCGTAGGTCTGCCAGGTGAGCGGCGGGAGGCACATGTTCACGCTCGGCGCGGCCACGGAGTAGACGCCGCCGCACTCGTTGTCCTTCCCCTCGAGGCCGAAGCTGTCGAGCATCTGCACCTCGTAGCGGCCTTGGAAGTAGGCGCCGCTGTTGCCCCGGCCCTGGCCGCGGTCCAGGGGCTGGTAGGGCAGGCGAAACTCGATGTGCCAGGTCGCATCCCCGAAGTCCTCCCGCGTGACCACGCCCTGCATCAGGAGACCATCCGCGGTGAGCTTCGGATCGACGAGGGTCTTGGTCTCGTCCACGGGGCCGGGGCCGTCGAAGATCACGATTCCGCCCGCGGGGGCCGCGGCGCCGAGCGTGGGGCTCTTCCGCTCGAGCTTGGGCAGCGTGGCGATCGCGTTGCCCTCGTCGTCGAGGACCACGAGCGATCCGGCGTGGATCTCCCCGCGCCGCTTCGTGCCGCCGAGGTCCACGCCCTCGAGCTTCACTTTCTCGCCCTCCCGCACGCCCGATCCCGAGATCGTGTCGGGAGGCGTCCAGCCCTCGCCCGGCAGCCCGCCCGGATAGGCGACGGCCGCGAACTTCCCGGCGCCGAGGGCCACGACCTGCACGCCGAACTTCGTCTCACCCGCCTCGTGCCGCACGAGCCCCGCGTATTCCCCCTGGAACGGGAAGTCATCATCGGTGGCAGCCGGGTCGGTGAAGGCCGGATTGCCGGTCGGGGCGGCCGCAGCCGGAGCCGGCGGCACCATCACCGCCGCGCCGATCAGGCACACGCACACGGGCAGGAACTCACGGGCCATGGAGCAACTCCTTCCAGGTTGGGGACGGATGCACCAAGTATGCCCGACTGCAGGCCGCGTTGTCAGGCGAGCCCCGCGAGCGGGCCGTCGCCGCAGTAATCGGGGTTGCCGAACCGGGTCAGCGACTCGTGCCCCATCGCCCGGGCCAGCGTGACGAGCAGCCGGTTGTGAGAGACGCCGGGAAACGTGACGG
>JBIIYH010000113.1:0-7981 GCA_044346905.1 Pirellulales bacterium | reverse complement strand
ACGTGGTCGCCCCTGCCCGGGATCCTCGCTCGCCGACAAGGCGGCGGCGATCGCCGCCGAGCTGGCCGCCACCCCCTGAACCAGCCGCCCTACTTGCAACTGGTTTGCATAACAGATAGTCTTCGGGGACGGCTTTTCCGCCCTCGGAGCTTCTGCCATGGCCGACCGTCGCCCTGCCGATTCCCGCCTGCCCGTCACGGTCCTGTCCGGCTTCCTCGGGGCCGGCAAGACCACGCTCTTGAACCACGTGCTCGCCAACCGCGAGGGCCGCCGCGTGGCGGTGATCGTCAACGACATGAGCGAGGTCAACATCGACGCCCAGCTCGTGGCGGGCGGCCCGCGGGGAGCGGCCTCACCCCGTCTCTCCCGCACCGAGGAGAAGCTCGTGGAGATGTCCAACGGCTGCATCTGCTGCACGCTGCGGGAGGATCTGCTTCAGGAGGTGTCCCGGCTCGCCCGCGAGGGCCGGTTCGACTATCTGCTCGTGGAGAGCACGGGGATCTCCGAGCCCTTGCCGGTGGCCGAGACCTTCACCTTCACCGACGACCAGGGGGAGGGCCTCTCGGCCCTGGCCCGGCTCGACACGCTGGTCACGGTCGTGGATGCCAAGAACTTCATCACCGACTATTGCTCACGCGACGAGCTCCGCGACCGGGGCATCGGCCTCGACGGAGAAGACGCCCGTGACGTCGTGCAGCTGCTCGTCGATCAGGTCGAGTTCGCCAACGTGATCGTGATCTCGAAGGCCGATCTGGTCACGGCCGACGACCTGGCTTACCTCAAGGCCATCCTCGCGAAGCTCAATCCCCAGGCCCGGATCATCGAGGCCGACCACGGCCAGGTCTCGCTCGGCGAGCTGCTCGACACGGGGCTGTTCGACATGGACCACGCCGCCAGCCACCCCGGCTGGCTGGCCGAGGCCCCTGGCACACACGTGCCTGAGACCGAGGAATACGGGATTTCGAGCGTCGTCTTCCGCTCCCGCCGGCCACTCCATCCGCGGCGGTTCTGGGATTTCGTCACCGGGCCGGCCTTCAAGGGCGTGATCCGCTCCAAGGGTTTTCTCTGGCTGGCGACGCGGCCCGACTGGGCCGGCGTCTGGTCGAGCGCGGGGGTCGTGTCGAGCCTCGAGCCAGGTGGCCTGTGGTTGGCGAGCGCCGATGACTCCGAATGGCCCGCCGAACTCGATCTCGACGAGATCGAGGCGATCTGGGAGGAGCCCTGGGGCGACCGGCGACAGGAGCTCGTGATCATCGGGGCGAACCTGGCCCCTGACCTGCTCGAGCAGCTCGACGACTGCTGCCTCTCCGACGCGGAGATCGACCTCGGCCCCGAGGCCTGGGTGGCGCTCGACGACCCGTTCCCCGCCTGGCGGATTGCCGCGGGCGAGCCGGAGAAGCCTTCCGCCAGTTCCTGCAGCGTTGACGCCCCAGGAGAATGTCTATAGCATGGATCCATGCAAAAGATTCAGATTCTTTTCCCGGACCCTGTTATGGAGCGACTCCGGGCCGTGGCCCGCCAGCAGGACCGCCCTGTAAGCGAACTGGTGCGGCGGGCCGTTGACCGCCTCCTCGAGCAAGTCCCGGCCTTCCCGCCCAAGCAGCCGGCTCGGTTTCCCACGTTTCACGGCGGGGGCGTGCTTGTGGATGCGGGGCGCCTCAAGGACGTGCTCCACGGCCAGGACGAGGAGGTGCAGCCGGCGGGCCGCAGCGATTCGCGGCGGAGTCGCTGACATGAAGAGCCTCGACACCAACATCCTCCTCTATGCCGCCGACGCGGATTGTCGGGAGCATGACGCAGCGCTCAGGCTCGTGAACGACGCGCTCCGTTCACCGGCTGACTGGATGCTGGCTGACCAGGTGCTCTTCGAGATGTACGCCGGCCTACGGCATCCGGGGGTCTTCGCCAGACCTTTGTCGGCGGCGGAGGCCGCCCGACGGGTGGCCTTCCTCCGCGAGGAGTCGGGGTTTTCATTCTGTTGCTACGAGCTGCGCTCCTGGCCGATGATCCACGCCGGCCTGTGCACCCCAACGTTTCCGCGCCGGCGGACGTACGACCTGGTGCTCGCCGTGACGCTCCAGAGCAACGGAGTGACCGAGTTCTACACCCGCAACGTCGTGGACTTCCGTGACGCCGGCTTCACACAAGTCGTCAATCCGATCGATTGACAGCCGGCGTCGGCCGGATACGGTTGCCCGCACGTGAGGGATCGCTCGCCAGCATGAGTGACATCGCGGCGGGAGGCGGCCTTGTACTAGCGTGCCTGGTCGCGGCGGAAGGCGATCGCCCGGCGCTCGGCGTCGGCCCAGCGGCCCGCCTCGGCCAGAGCGATGATCTCCTCGTACCAGGCATGCTCTTCTGGGCCGATCGCGCCGGCAGCCCGGTCGCGGACAATCAGGTCCTTCGCTTTCGCGAGCCGCTCCGGGCTCTTGGTGTTGGCCGCCGTCCGCAGGGCGGCCGAGTAGCGGCGATTGGCGAACTCGATCTTCGGCGCCCGCGGGCGGCAGCCGGCCACGGTCGTCGCCATGACCATCATGAGCACCGCGAGCACCAGCGGCAGGATACGGCCGCGCCGCGGGGTCATGAGCCGCCGCGGCCGGATTCCGCGGGGTTCACTGCCCATCGCCGGCCACCGCCTCGCCGCCGGCGATGCTCGACATCGCCGCCCAGACGTCGAGGTTGATCGACTCGGAAATGAACCGCACGGCCCCGTCGCCGAAGGCCACGTTGCAGCCGCCGGGGTGATCGGAAAACATCTGGCAGACGTGGGCGACCGGATCGTTCGGCGGATGGATCACCTCGGCCTCGCCGTCGGCCGGGCCGCTGTGGACGAGCAGGAGCGTGGCGGCCCCGTCGGGTTCGGAGCCGGCCAGCGTCGCGAACGCCTCGCTCGGATGGCTCGCGGCGCCAGGCAGCGTGCCGGCCCAGGACTTTTGCGAGAGCCGCTGGGTGTGCTCGCCGAGAAACACGGTCTTCGACAGCCCATCGCTGATCCGCGAGAGCTTCAGCCAGCTGTTGCGATAAAGCGGGCCATTGGCCTGCCCCTCCCAGGATTCGAGCGGCTCGGCCCAGGGCTCGGCATGCCCGGCATTGGCCACGTAGCTCGACCGGCCGAGCATGGTGCCTGAAGCGTGCGGCCCGCCCGCCTCGTCGAGCACTTCGAAGGCCCCACGGGGGCCGCCATCGGACGGGCAACGAAAAATCGCCGGCGACTCCGACACGACCGCGTGGTTCTCAATCGCCCCGATGCCGATTCCGGCGGTGGGCCGGTAGCGGTCGGCGAGGGCCGACTCCTCGAGATAGGCCGCGATCAGCATGCCCCAGCCCGTGCCCGGCGGCCGGTCCCGGGAGCCCGGATCGTCCGGCATCCGGCCTGGCTCGGTGACGTAGCCGGCCGGCAGCCGCCGCCTCGAGGACTCATGGGTGAGGATCGCGAGCCCCAACTGCCTCAGGGAGAGGCCGCAGCCGCTCCGCCGGGCCGACTCCCGGGCCGCCTGCACCGCCGGCAGGAGGATGCCCACGAGCGACGCCACGATCGCGATCGTGACGAGCAGCTCGACGAGGCTAAAACCTCGCCGAAACCGGCATTTTTCGGTCGGAAAGCCGCTTTTTTGATTCATCAAACTTTAGTTTTTGAGTCTTCAAAATCTCCTCGCGAAGTGTAGCGGCCGCGACGACCGAGTCAACTGGCCTGGCCAAGTCATGGGTAGCCGGCCGCCGCCGCTAGGCCCGGCCGGGCACGTGCAGCGGCTGCCAGGCGATGCGGCGGGTGAGCCGGAAGCAGCGGCCCTCCTCGACGGCGATGATCGTGAGCCAGTCGTTGGCCACCAACTGCTCCAAGAGCGTGTGCTTTCCGACGATCGCGGCGATCCGGTCGCGGCCCGCAGCGATCACCGCCTGCAGCCGCAGGGGCTCGTGCCGCCAGCCGCTGCCGTCGGCCAGAGACTGGAGCGGCAGGCCGGTCAGCAGATCGCCGCCGCCGCCGGCCATCAAGCCGAAGCCGCCCACCACCGAGTGAATGGCCTTCGTGCCCGCGCCATACCGCCGGTTGTCTACCGTCGAGGCGTAGTACTGCATGTTGATCCAGTGGCTCACGACGAGCGGCGCCGTCATGATCCCCTCGAGCGCGGTGCCGTCGGCGTCCCGCCCTGCGGCGTATTCATGGAGAAACACGCCCCCCTCGAGATCGGCCGGCGCCGAGAGCGTCCGCGGCCCGATCACGATCGCCCAGTTGCCGGCCAGCCCCCACTCGGGCTGCAACTCCGACCAGTCGCGGCTCCGCCGCATGAGGTCGGCCTCGTCCCGACCGCCGAGCGCCGGCAGCCGCTCCCGCCGCACGGTCCCCGCGGCCACGGCGAGCCGGCGTTCGAGGTAGGCGACCGCAGTGGCCTGACTCGCCGGCACGGCCGCCCGGTCGCAGATCCTGATCTCGTCGGTCGTCGTGTCGTGCACGGCGGCCAGGAAATACAGCCCCTCCGGCACCACGAGGCCCCGCGCGGCGAGCGCCCGTCGGATGGCCGGCAGGTTCAGCAGCCTCGCCGCCACGCGGCTGTTCGCCTCGCCCGAGTGGCCGCAGCAGGCGCCGCAATCGAGGGCCGCCTTGAGCGGATTGTTGACCGTGCGGCTTGCATGGCCGCAGAGCACGACCAGCGGCGTGTCGAGATCCGGCAGGTGCAGGCCGCGGAGAATGCCCGCAGCAAGATCGACGAGCCGCTCGCTGGATGGCCCCGTGAGCGACGCATCGTCGATGACCGGCCCGAACGCCTCGCGGTCGGCCGCGGCCACGCCGTCGAACCGCGGATCGGCCGCCGGTGAACCAAGACCGAGCGACCGCCGCACCAGATCCAGGCCCCAGAGGAGGCCGCAGGTCTCGACGAAGGCGAAACTCGCGGTGGCCGATTTCTTGAAGCTCTGCCACGCGATCCGCCAGCCCCGCCGGCCCGTGCGCCGCTCCAGGGAGGTGGCCGCGGCATGATGGCAGACGGGCCCTTCGTGAACCCGCAGGCTGGGGGTCAGCGGCGCCGGCGCGTGGCTCGAACCGGTGAGTTCGCCCCAGGGCACGAGTTCCATCGGCACCCCGAAGAAGCCGGCGAAGCCGCTCGTCCGCAGGCCGGCGTCCTGCCCCTCGACCGCTCGCCGCATCGGCTCCGAGCGGACGTCGATGCAGAACACGAGGTGGGCAAGACCGGCCCGGGGCGGCCTTGAAGGTGAACCGCCCGCGAGGTCGCCGAGCAACCTCCGCCGCCGCGCGATCTCCCCCGCCCGCAACAGGCAGCTGCGGACGAGGACGCTCCGGGGAATGCCGGCCGAAGCCGGGGCGACGAGCCCGCCGACCTGCCAGTCGATCCGCGTCTCATGGGCTTCGGCGATTGCGGTGTCATACGCCAGCCGAATAGCCACCAGTGCCGTGAAGTCGTCGCAGGCCTCGCCCCGTCGCTCGGCGGCGAGCTCCCGATACCGCGTCCAGGCGGCCCATCCGGGCACGGAGAGCGCGGTGGCGGCGAGCAGCCGCTCCCGCAGCGACAAGGGCACCCGCAGGTGGGCCAGGAGCGTGGCGATCGCCTCGAGCGGCTGGCTGGGCAGCCCGGCGACGAACCGCCGAAAGCCCTTCACGCCCAGCAGTTCGAGCCGGCGGTCCAGCGCCGCAGCCTCCTGCCAGGCCGTGTAGAGCGGGCGGTCACGGAAGCCATTTTTCCAGGGGGCGATGCCCTCGTCGTAGGCAGCCGCGAGGTGCTTGCCGATCTCCTCGTGGACGATCGCCGACCAGTCGCCGCCGCCGCACCGCTCCACGATCTCCGCCAGCGGCCGCAGTCGGGCCGGATCGTCGGCCGGCTCGAGATCCGGCTCGGCGGTGGCCGCGAGCAGGTCGACGATCGCGGCGGTGTCGAGCCGGCCCGCGGCGGCGACACCGTCGCGCATCAACTCGTCGATGGCCGCGTCGATGTCGGCCGCGGTGAAACTGCCAGCCAGCCAGCGGCTGCGAAAGTGCCCGAGTGAGGGGAGCGTCTCACAGGCCGAGACCGAGCGGAGAAACTCCCGCGCGGCCAGCCAGTCACGATCGACGAGGCCGAGAAACGGGTTCACCGCCACGTAGTCGGCCAGCGGCCAGACCGGCGCCACGAGCCCGGCCGTCCGGCCGACGGCCTGCGCCAGCGACTCATCAGCGGCGACCGGCCGCAGCGATGCCGGCCGTGGCTGGGGCGTCGCGGGGCGACTGCGACTGTCTCTGAGCAGGGGCATGGTCGTTCACTCCTTACGAGAGCGGGGGGGCTGGCGAGCTTGGTTTAATTGGGATCGACCCGGATCAGCCGGAGGCACTCCGAGCCAGGCGGCGGGCGATCGCCTCGACATAAAAGCCGTTCGTCGCGTGGATGCGGACCGCGTCACCCCAGCGGCCCGCCCGTGGCAAGAGCCCCCGCTCGGCGAGCAAGACCACGCCGAGCACCGCGACCACGACGGCGGCGATCGCCTGCGCCGGCCCGCTTGCCGGCACGGCGACCGGGCCGATCGCCAGATCGACGAGCCGATAGGAGGCGGCATAAGCGACGGCGAGCGCGACGGTCACCCCGACCGCCGCCAGCGACCGCCGGCCGGTGCCTCGGGCAAAGGTCTCATCGAGCCAACGCGTGAGCCCGAGGCCAAGCACGGCGGCGAGCACCCAGCCACCGGGCTTGTCGCCCGGCGACACCCCGGCGATCGCCAGGCCACTTGCCACCGCGGCGGCGACGATGCCGCCCGCGACGAGCAGCCGCAGCCCGCGGGCGAGCGATCCTGCCGGCGCCGCGGTCGCAAGCTCTGGCAGCCGCTGCGATTGCAGCCGCTCCAGAGCCTCGCCGTGCGTGAGGAAGGCGTGCGCCTTGTAGCCGGAATGGGCGAGGATGTGGAGCATCGCCGCCGCAAAGCTCCCGAGCCCGCACTGCAGCATCATCAGGCCCATCTGCGCGATCGTTGAGAAGGCCAGTTGCCGCTTGACGTTGGCCTGGGCCGCCATCATCAGCCCGCCCAGACAGGCCGTGAGCCCGCCGACCGCGACCAGGCCGGCCAGCGCCGAGGGCTCGAGGCAGACGAGGGGCGCCGTGCGGATCAGGGCGTAGCCGCCGGCATTCACCACTCCGGCATGCATCAAGGCCGACACGGGCGTGGGCGCTTCGAGCGTCTCGGGCAGCCAGAAATGGAAAGGCACGAGTGCGGTCTTGATCCCACAGCCGATCACCAACAGCCAGGCGATAGCCCGGCCGTCGTTCGTGGCCGCGGCGTCCGCGTTCGCCGTGGCCAGGTCATGAATCGCGGCCAGATCGAGCGTGCCGTAGCGCCTGAGGACCAGCACCGCCGCCACAAAGAGGGCGACGTCACCCAGTCGGCTCACGAGCGTCATCCAGTCGGCGCCACGGCGGGCCCCGGGCCGGGTTGATTCATGGAGCAAGAGGCCCCGGAGCCCGACGCTCGCCAGCGCCCAGGCCGCGAGCATCACGCCGAGATGACCCGCCAGCACGAACACGCCGACGGCACCCAGCGTGACCGCCATCCGGCGATGGAAGAGGTCAGCCGTGGCGTCGCCAGCGACCGTGCGGCTGGCATACCGGGCGACGACCCAGCCCACGAGGCCGACCAGGCCGAGCATCAGGCAGGCCGCGCCATCCCAGCGGAGGCTCGCCCAAGCCGCGGTCGGCAGCGGCCGCCAGGAGGTGGCCACGAGCCCCACGCCCGCCGCGACCGCCACGGCCGCCACGGCCATCGCTCCCGCGAGCGCGGCGACCAGAGCGGCCATGGCCTCGGGCCGCTGGCGGCCGGGTCGGCCAGGCAAGAGGCCGATCGCCAGCAGGGCCAGCGGGGGCAGGATCAGGGCGAGGGCGGGCAGGTCGTTCATGGCAGGGAAATCCGGCTGGGGGGTCCGGGCAGGGTCACGGGCCAGGCCACTCAAGCGAACGATAATACACGAAATAGTTGTCGTCAATCGGATTTCGTTTATTGAGCCGAAGGC
>JBIIYH010000013.1:0-24393 GCA_044346905.1 Pirellulales bacterium | reverse complement strand
TCACCTGCGGCGGCCATGCGGCGGCGGCGGGCCTGCGGGTGGAGGAAAACCGGATCGCGGAGTTTCGCGAGGCCTTCCTGGCGGAGGTGGCCGCGCGGATGCCGGCCGAACTCCGCCGGGCCCAGCTCTCGCTCGACGGCGAGACCACGCTCGCCGGGCTCACGCTCCATGCGGTCGAGCAGATCGAGCAGCTCGCGCCGTTCGGCCAGGGCAACCGCCGGCCGATCTTGTGTGCCTCACGGGTGGCGCTCGCGGAGCCGCCACGAACGATCGGCGGCGGCGGCCGCCACCTCTCGATGCGGCTGGTGCAGCATGGCACGAAGATTCGTGGCGTGGCCTTCGGCGGCGCCGACTGGCTCCCGCATCTGCCGCCACCGGGCCAGCCCTTCCACGTCGCCTTCAAGCCGAAGATCAACGAGTTTCAGGGCCGGCGGACAGCCGAGCTCGAGCTCGTGGACTGGCGGCCCGACGGGATCGACGTCGGCACCGACCTGCCCCAGCTCGCTGCGACGGCGAACTGACGACTGCTGCACGAGCCCACGCCTTGACTGCCGAAAGCGTTGGAACTAGAGTTATAACATGACGCTGGAGCTCAAAATCCGCCGTGTTGGCAACTCGCTCGGCGTGATCATTCCGACCGAGGCGCTCGCTCTCCTGAACGTCCGCGAGGGCGACGCGCTGTTTCTGACCGAGGCCGCGGAAGGCTCTGTCCGGCTCTCGGCCCGCCGCCCCGGCTTTGCCGAGAAGGCGGCCATCGCCGACGACCTCATCCAGCGCTACCGCAACGCGCTGGGCGAACTCGCCAAATGAGTGAGCCGGTCTGGGTGGAGGAGGATGATTGCCTCTCCTTCCACGAGAAACTACTGGCGCGATTCGGCGGGGCGTCGGGCGTGAGGGACCGCGGGCTGTTGCTCTCGGCACTCGCCCGCCCCAAGCACCTGTTCGCCTACGAGCAGCCGAGCATGTTCAGTCTGGCCGCCGCCTACGCGCATGGCATCGTCAAGAACCATCCCTTCTTCGACGGCAACAAGCGCAGCGGCTTCCTGGCCGCCGCCCTGTTCCTCGAGTCGAACGGCTTCCGCTTTACCGGCACGGAGGAGGCCGCCGCCCTCAAAACCCTCCAACTCGCCGCCGGTGACATCACGACGGATGAGTTCGCCGCGTGGCTGGCCGAAACCGCCATCCCTCCCGTCGGATCCTGACCATTCATCGTTCCTTCACTTCGCCAGGGGCCATCACGATGCGATCACCTTCCGCTCGCAGCATCACGGCCGCACCCGAGACCGCAATCCTCACGCTTGCGATCAGCCTTGCTGTCTTGGCCGTCTGCTCGGGCGCGGCTGCCCGCGGTGATGACTGGCCGCAGTGGATGGGGCCGCGGCGGGATGGCGTCTGGCGGGAGCAGGGGCTCGTGCAGGCCATGCCCGCCGGCGGCCTGCCGGTGAAGTGGCGGGTGCCGGTCAAGGGAGGCTACTCGGGGCCGGCCGTCGCGGCCGGCCGCGTCTACCTGATGGACTACGACCGGCCCGAGGGGGATCTCGCCAACGACCCCGGCAGCCGCACGGAGCTCGCCGGCCGGGAGCGGATCCTCTGCCTCGACGCCGCCACCGGCAAGCTGCTCTGGAAGCACGAATACGACTGCCCCTACGCGATCTCCTACGCCTCCGGCCCGCGGTGCACGCCCACGGTGGCCGACGGCCTGGTCTACGCGCTCGGGGCCGAGGGCAACCTCACCTGCCTCGAGGCCGCGACCGGGGCGGTCCGCTGGGCCAAGGACTTCAAGCAGGACTACGCCGCCCCGACGCCGATCTGGGGCTTCTGCGGCCATCCGCTCGTCGAGGGCGAACTGCTCATCTGCCTGGTTGGCGGCGAGGGGAGCGTGGCCGTGGCCTTCGACCGCCGCACCGGCAAGGAACGGTGGCGGGCCCTGTCGGCCAGCGAGAGCGGCTACTGCCCGCCCACCATCATCGAAGTGGCAGGCGCCCGGCAGCTCGTGATCTGGGATGCCGACAAACTCAATGCCCTCGACCCGGCCACCGGTCGCGTCCTCTGGTCGCAGCCACTCAAGCCCGACTACGGGATGTCGATCATGGCCCCGCAGGTGGCCGACACGCCGGAGGGCCCGGTCCTCTTCGCCAGCGGGATCGGCGCCGTGGGAGCGCTCTATCGCCTCTCCGCCGACGGCTCCCCGCCGGCCCTCGTCTGGGCGGGCGGCCCGAAGACCGCCGTCTACTGCGCCAACAGCACTCCCTTCATCTCAGGGCAGACGATCTACGGCTGCGACTGCTTCACGAGCAATCTCACGGCGGTGGATCTCGCCACCGGCGAGCGGCTCTGGGAGACCCTCGCGGCCACCACCGGCGGCGAGCGGCGGAGCCGGCATGGCACCGCGTTTCTCGTGCGGCAAAGTCCCCCGGGCGACGGCACGCGGACCTGGCTCTTCGCCGAGACCGGCGACCTGATCCTGGCGAAGCTCACGCCGGAGAAGTACGAGGAACTCGGGCGGATGCACCTCCTCGACCCGACCAGCGAGTGCTTCGGCCGAGAGGTGGTCTGGAGCCATCCGGCCTTCGCCGACAAGTGCATCTTCGCCCGCAACGACCGCGAGCTCGTCTGCGTCTCGGCGGCGGAGTGATCCTAAAAAAAGGGGACATCCCCCGTTTCCCATTCGAAAACTTGCAGTTTGCACCTCGTCTGCCAGGGAAACGGGGGATGTCCCCTTTTTTGCTACCCGCGCCCCATCTCGTAGATCGCCGTCATCATCCGGCGGTAGGCGGGGGTGAGGGAGACGCCGCGGCGGGCCATCATCCGCTCCATGTCGAGCAGGGCCTTGTCGAGCCGGTAGTCGGTGACGGCGCCGGGCTGCACCCACTTGAACGACGGCACGGCCCGGGCGGGAAAGCCCGCGCCCACGAGGATCGAGGAGACGCCGCAGATCGTGCCCGTGTTGAGCATCGTGTTGATGCCGGTCTTGCAGTGGTCGCCCATGATCGTGCCGAGAAACTGCTCGCCGGTGTCGATCTCCAGGCCGGTGGGCCAGTCGAGCATCTTGACCGTGCCGTAGGTCATCTTGAGGTTCGAGGCGGTGGTGTCGGCGCCGAGGTTCACCCACTGGCCGAACACGGAGTTGCCCACGTAGCCCTCGTGGGCCTTGTTCGCATACGAGTGAAACACCGTCGCGGCCACCTCGCCCCCCAGCTTGCAGTGTGGCCCGATCACGGTGCCCCCGTAGATCCGCGCCCCCATCCGCACCGTCGCCCCCTGGCCCACGGCCACCGGCCCGCGCAGCATCGCCCCGGCCATCACCCTCGCCCCTTCGTCGAGCAGGATCGGCCCTTCCTCGGCCAGCAGGATCGCGCCCGGCTCGACCACGGCCGAAGCGTGCATCCAGAGCCGCTCCGGCCGGTCGATGATCGCCGTCGGATGACAGCCCGGCCCCCGTCCAGGCGGCCAGCCGACCACGGCCGCGTCGGCCTCGATCCCGGCGGGTGCCAGCCGCATGACGTCCCACGGATGAAGGAGCCGCGGTGGCGGCTCGCCGTCGAACTCCCGGCCCGGAGCCCGCGGCTCAGGCCGACCGGTCTGGAGCCAGGCGGCCGACTCGGCAGCATCGGCCCGCGCCGCTACCAGGTCGTCGCCACACCGCAGATGGCCGGCGAAAAGCTGCTCGATGGCCGCGACGAGTGGCGGCGTGGGCAGGTAGCGGGCGTTGACCCAAAGCCGCTCCCCCGCCCCCCCTGGCTCCGGCGCCGGAAACAGCCCCTCGAGGTGCGGTCGCAGTGGGCCACCGGCCGGCGCAGCCCCGAGCGCCCGTTCCCATTGTTCGCGAATCGTGAACAGCCCCAGCCGCAGGTCGTAGACCGGCCGCGTCAGCGTCAGCGGGCCGAGGTGCGCCGCGGCGGCGTCATCGAACAGGATAAGCGGCGGATGCTTCATGGCGGAGCCTTTGCCCTACAATACCTTGCTGGCGACCACCTCGAAGGAGCGGCAGACGGAATGTGCGGCATCGTCGGCTACATCGGCTCACGTGACTGTCGGGAGATCCTCCTCAAAGGACTCGCCCGGCTCGAGTATCGGGGCTACGACTCGGCCGGCATCGCCGTCTTGAACGGCGGCCTGCACGTCGCCAAGTGCGCCGGCAAGGTCCGCGACCTGGAGAGCCGGATCGCCGCCGACCCGCCGACGGGCACGCTCGGCATCGGCCACACCCGCTGGGCCACCCACGGCCTGCCCGACGACACCAACGCCCACCCTCACCTCGGCCGCTCCGGCACGATCGCCCTGGTGCACAACGGGATCATCGAGAATTACGCCGCCCTCAAGCAGACGCTGGCCGCCAAGGGCCGCAGCTTCCGCAGCCAGACCGACTCCGAGGTGGTGGTGCAACTGATCGAGGAAATCCTCGAGACCGACCCGGCTCTGGCCTTCGAGGAGGCGATCCGGCTGGCTCTCAAGCAGGTGACGGGCACCTACGGCCTGGCGATCGTGAACGCGGCCGACCCCGACCGGCTCTACGTGGCCCGCCGCGGCTCCCCGCTCTTGGTCGGCCTGGGCACGGGGGAGTCGTTCGTGGCCTCCGACGCCACACCGATCGTGGAATACACCAACAAGGTCGTGTATCTCGACGACGGGGAGTTGGCCGTGGTGGGGCCGGGCACCTGCGATGTCCGCACGATCGACGACGTGCCGCTCACGAAGGAGGTGCACGAACTCGCCGTCTCGCTCGACGCGATCGAGAAGGGAGGCTACCCGCACTTCATGCTCAAGGAGATCCACGAGCAGCCGCGGGCCATCGCCGACTGCCTTCGTGGCCGGTTGCTCCCCGGAGGCTGCGTGCAGCTCGGCGGGCTGGCGAACGTGCTCGACCGGATCGCCCAGGCGCCCAAGCTCACGATCGCCGCCTGCGGCACGAGCTGGCACTCGGGACTCGTCGGCGAATACCTGATCGAGCACCTGGCCCGGATGCCGGTCGAGGTGGAGTATGCCTCGGAGTTTCGCTACCGCGAGCCGCTCCTCGACGGCGACGACGTGCTCCTGGCGATTTCGCAGAGCGGCGAGACGGCCGACACGATCGCGGCCCTGCGGGAGGCCAAGGCCCGCGGGGCGATGGCGCTGGGCATCTGCAACGTGGTCGGCTCGACGCTCGCCCGTGAGACCGACGCCGGCGTCTACACCCACGCCGGGCCGGAGATCGGCGTCGCCTCCACGAAGGCCTTCACCGCCCAGGTGACGGCGCTCGTGCTCGTGGCGTTGGCACTGGCCCACCGCCGGGGCACGATCGACCGGCCGCGGGCGGCGGCCCTGGCCGACGAGCTGGCCCGGATCCCCGAGAAGATCACGAGCATCCTGGCGCAGGAGGCGGCCATCAAGCTGCTCGCCGACCGGTTCACCTACGCCCCGAACTTCCTCTACCTGGGCCGCTCGTTCAGTTTCCCCGTCGCCCTCGAGGGAGCCCTCAAGCTCAAGGAGATCTCCTACATCCACGCCGAGGGCTATCCCGCCGCGGAGATGAAGCACGGGCCGATCGCGCTCATCGACCGGCTGATGCCGGTGGTGGTGATCGCGGCCACGGCCCACACGAGCGACAAAATGCTCTCCAACATCGAGGAAGTGCGGGCTCGGCAGGGCCGCGTGATCGCGGTTACGACGCCGGGGCAGGACGAGGTCAAGCGGCTGGCGGAGTTCGTGATCGAGATTCCGGAGACCGACGATGCCCTGTCTCCGCTGTTGGCGGTGATCCCGCTCCAGCTGCTGGCCTACCACATCGCCGTCAACCGTGGCTGCGACGTGGACCAGCCGCGGAATCTGGCCAAGAGCGTGACGGTGGAATGAGCGGTGGCCGGCGGCCGAAACCGGCTGCCGTTGCCCCCGATCCGGCCACCGGGTATTCTTAATTGCTCACTTCCCGCGTGCGGTCGGGCAACCGGTTCATTCCGGCCCCAACCGTACCGCTCGGGGCGTAGCTCAGCCTGGCTAGAGCGCTACGTTCGGGACGTAGAGGTCGCACGTTCGAATCGTGTCGCCCCGACTCAGTTTCACTCCACTTGACCGCTCCGTTCCGGAGCCGGGCACGCCTCTCTGGCCATGGCCGGTGCCAACGACTCCTCTGGCATCCGCTTCAACCGACCGGCCTCGGCCGGACGCCGGGCCAACCCACGGGTGCTCTTGCCCGGCGGCATCGGCTTTTTCGAGCGATACCTCACCCTCTGGGTCTTGCTCTGCATCGTGGCAGGGATCGCGCTGGGCCGGCTCGCGCCCGATCTGGCCACCACCCTCGACCGGATGGCCGTCACCGTCGATGGAGCGCCGGTGATCTCGATCCCGATCGCGATCTGCCTGTTCTTCATGATGTATCCCATCATGGCGAAGATCGACTTCGCCGAGGTGCTGCAGGCGGGCCGGTCGCTGCGGCCCGTGCTCCTCACGCTCGTCGTGAACTGGGCGATCAAGCCGTTCACGATGTACGCACTCGCCACATTCTTTCTCGGCTCGCTCTTTCTGCCCTTGATCGGCCCCGATGCCGTGGATCGCGTCTCCATGCCTCTCGGCGTGAATCTCGACGTCGGACAGGCCTACGGGGCCGGCACGGTCGTGCTCCAGGAGGGGGTGAAGATGCTCGAAGTGCCGCTCTGGCGGAGCTACCTGGCCGGCTGCATCCTGCTTGGCATCGCCCCCTGCACGGCGATGGTGCTCGTCTGGGGCCATCTCGCCCGGGGCAACGCCGGCCACACGCTCGTGATGGTCGCCATCAACTCGCTCACGATGCTCGTGCTCTACGGGGCCCTCGGGGGCCTGCTCCTGGGCCTGGGCAGGGTCCCGGTGCCCTGGCGGGCGCTGCTGCTTTCGATCGCCGTCTACGTGGCCCTGCCGCTCGTCGCGGGAATCGTGTCGCAGCGCTGGATCGTGCGATCCTTCGGCCGCGCCTGGTTCGAAGAGCGGTTTCTCCGCTGGCTGCAGCCCGTCACGATCATGGCCCTGCTCGCGACGCTCGTGCTGCTCTTCTCCTTCAAGGGAGACACGATCGTCGCCAATCCGCTCACGATCCTCTGGATCGCGATCCCGCTGTTCGTCCAGACCGTGCTGATCTTCGCCCTGACCTACCTCCTGGCGAAGCTGCTCGGCTTCACCTACGAAGATGCCGCGCCGTCGGCGATGATCGGGGCCTCGAATCATTTTGAAGTCGCGATCGCGACCGCAGCGATGCTCTACGGGCTTGGATCCGGCGCGGCGCTCGCCACCGTGGTCGGCGTGCTGATCGAGGTGCCGGTGATGCTGATGCTGGTCCGGGTCTGCCTTCGGACGCAGGCCTGGTTTCCCGGCGGTGACACGGCCCCGACCCTGCCGCATTGATCTCCTCAATCCGCTGGTCGTCGAGGCGATGCGGGAGGTGGGCATCGACATCGCCCGGGCCAAGACGAAGAGCGTCGCCGAGATGCTGGCCCGCGGCCGCCGGCGTAGGAGCGGTTCACTCGGCGGCGCCGGCTGCCACCCCGGCGAGTTCCCGGCCGCCGGCGGCCGGGAGGAGCGCCCCCTGGAGCCGCTGCGGCTCGCCGATCGACTTCAGGATCAGGTCGCCGTGGCCGAGCAGCAGATCGGCGCCGGGGGTCTCGATGATCCGGGCCTCCGCGCCGCTCGACACCCGCAGGCCCACGCAGGTCGGCAGATTCGCCTTGATCGTGCCGCTCACCACCTCGCGGCGCGGGGTCTGGGTGGCAAGGATCAGGTGGATGCCCGCCGCCCGGGCCTTGGCGCCGAGCCTGGCGATCGCCATCTCCACCTGCCTGCGGTCGTCGCCGTGCTCGATCAGATCGGCATATTCGTCGCAGACGCAGACGATCCGCGGCGTGGTACGGCCGTCGTGCCGGACGAGGGCGCCGAGGTCGTCCACGTCGGCCTCGGCCATTCGCTTGGAGCGGGACTCCATTTCCGCGATCAGCCCGTGGAGCACCGCGACCGGCGAGGCCTCGTCGGGAAATACGAGCGGCTCCCGCAGATACTCCGAGTCCCGCCAGGCGGTGAAGGCGTTGCGCTTGGGGTCGATGAGCACCAGCTGCAATGTGGCCGGGGTGTTCGTCTCGACGAGGCTGGCGATGGCGGCCCGCAGCCAGATGCTCTTGCCGCTGCCGGCCGTACCCACCACGAGCACGTGGCAGTGCTCCGGCTTGGCCAGGTCGATGAACACCGGCCGGCCTTCGAGATCGACGCCCACGAGCAGCCGCGAGTTGCCCAGGAGCGGATCGGTCGCCGGCAAGAGCGGACGCAGCTCGTCGAAGGCGACGGCATGGCGGTCGGGCCGCTCGACGTCGATGGCGATCTGGCCGCCAAACCGCTCGATCATCGGCGGGCTCCGCAGGCTCATGCCCAGCGCGATCTCGTCGCTCAGTCCCGTGAAGTGGGCCACCTTCGCCCCGCTGGCCGGCCGCACGAGAAAGCGGATGAACGTGGGCCCGAGCAGGGGCGGGCCCTCGATCGTGGTGTCGAGGCCGTAGTCGGCCAGCACCCGCATCAGGTTCTGCTGCATCTTCAGGTGCTCCGGTGCGAGCCGGCTCCACTTCCGGGCCGGCGGCACGACGACGCCGGGTGCAGCGGCCGCCGGCGGCTCGAGCCCCGCGACGCGGCCGATCGCCTTCCTCAGCCGGGCCTGGGCTGCCGCGAGATCCGCGGGCTTGACCCGCTCTTCGGCGATCTCCGGCGTGAACGACACGACCCGCGGCTCACCGGCAGCGGTGTCCGGGGTGGCGAGCAGCAGGTTGTAGAGCGCGGCCAAGCCGACGCCTGCCTGGGCGGCCGTGCCGTCGGTTCGCAGCATGACGACGCACCAGTCGGTGGCGTGGTTGCCCCGCAGCACCACGTCGGCCGGGCCAGTGAGGATCACGCTGTCGGCCCAGGAGGGCTCGCGAAGCTCCGTCCGCAGCTGCCGTTCGCAGTCCACGAGATCCCGCGCGGCATCGAGCGACCCGTGCGTGCGATGCACGGCGAGCAGCAGGCCGACGAGCCAGTCGCAGAGCCTGACCGTGGCATCCCAGAACGACGCGACCTGCTCGGGCAACTGCGTCAGCGTGGCCCGCTGCTGCTCGAGCATCGGGCCCACCACGCCGCGGTACACCGCATCGACCAGCGCCGCCCGCCAGGTGGCGGCACCGACCGGCACGTCTTCGAGCACGGCCGTCACGTAGAGCGGCGACCCGGGCGAGAAGAAGCCGGCGACCACGTCCTGAAACAGGCTGCACAGGCCCGCCGACGCGGCCGATTGGCCGTCCGCTCCGGACAGTTCGACGCCCTCGGTGAGCAGCCGCCGGCGAATCTCACGGACATTGACCTCGACGGGCATCGGGCGAATCCTCAGATCGCGGGGTCGGGGTGCTGGCTCGCCGCGCCGGCGAACCGTTCGAAGACCACCACGGGCGGGTCGCCGAGGACGCCGAACAGCGGTTCCCCGGCGGTGATCAGCCGGCGAAGCGCCTCCGGCGTCGTGCCGGTCGCGGCCGACAGCTCCGCAAACCCGATCACATGCCGCCGCTGGAGCAGCTCGAGGACGGAGTCCCGCAGCGGCGTCCGGATCGCCCCGGTGACGGTCGCATTGCGGGCCGGTCCGTGCTCGATCTCGATCACGAGTGAGTCGAGATCGGTGTCGCGGAGCCGGCTCCGCAGCCAGTCCTCCACGGCGTGGGGCGGGATCGTCCGACCGCGGCACTCCAGTTCGCCGGCCCGGGCATCGGACATCACCGAGCGGACGGCCTCGAGGGCGGCAAGCATCTCGGGCGTCGGGCAGAGCATGCGGAGTCTCGAGATCCCCGCCGCGGTGCGTTCTCGGTCGGTGGCGAGCTGCTGCCAGTACTCCCAGGCTCGGTGCGAGGTGTGGGGGATCGGGAGCCGCATGTCGCGAACGACGACCCGCTCCTCATGCACGCCGAGCGGCTGCTGCGTGATCCGCCTGAGCTGGGCGGTCAGCCCGTTGCCCTCGTGGTTGCAGACGCTGATCGCCACCTGCCGCTCGGGCAGCGAGAGCACGAGGTCCACATCGGACCGGTTCGCCGGCGTCGTCACGGGGATGTGTCTGCGGACGGCCATCACCAGGGCGAGGCCGTGGACGAACGCGGCCGTGGGATCGGCCAGATGGGCGACGGCGTCGAGGCGGCGGCTCTCGAAGAGGTCGGTGAGAAAGGCGTCATTGTCGGCGGGCCGCTCGCCGGCATGCGGGAAAGCGTCGCGGCATAGCGCGATCAGCCGCCGCGGCGTGCGGTCACCCTCCCCCAGGAACCGCCGCAGGCCCGCCGGGCCGAGCGGCCAGACGGGGTCCTGCTGCCGCCGCGGGTCGTCCCGCAGCGACGGCGAGGCGGCCAGTCGGGCGTGGATCAGGGCGACCGCCTCTACCTCCGTGAGTGGTTCGAGCACCCGCTCCTGCTGCGCGAGCCGGTGGTAATCGGCCCGGGCGATCGCCTGCCTGATCTGCGGCAACAGCGCGCTCTGCGCGCAGGTCACCAGCAGCAGCGGCTCCAACTGGTCGAACAGATCGGCCGCCAGCCGGCCGAAGGCGAAGAACCCGGTGCGGTCGTCGGGCGAGACCTGCAGCGACTCGATCTGGTCGAAGCAGAGCACGACGGGCCGCGTGTCGGCGACGAGCCGGGCGAGCCGGTGCACCAGCTGTTCGGCCATGCGCTCCGGGTCGGCCGTTGCGTCCTCGTCCTTGGGCATGTCGAACCCGAGCTGCTCCCGCACCTCATCCGGCAGTTCCCCGTGCTCGAGCCACTGGGCCACCTCATGCCGACGCTGCCGCAAGAGAAACAGCCGCAGGCCGCGGGCCAGCGGGTAATCGAGCGACAGCCGCGTGGCCAGTTCCCCGAACGACTCGCGGAGCTCCTCCCAGCCGGATGCGTCGGCTTGAATCCTGCGGAGCAATGCGGCCGCCTGATCTCGATCGAACGGCTGCCCCGCCTCCTTGGCCAGGGAGGCGAGCATGATCGCTTCGAGCTGCGTGGTGCCCCGGGCGTCCTTGCGGAGGAGATCCCGCACCAGACAGGCCCGCAGGTGGCGGCGGATCATGTTCGGCGAGGTTGCCAGACGGACGTAGCAGAAGAACGGTGGCGGTTCCTGCCGGAGCGGGGCTCCCTCCGGCTCCATCATGGACGTGGCCCGCAGTCGGGCCAGGAGATGCGTCTTGCCGCTGCCCGCCGTGCCATGGATCAGCAGCGACCGGCGATTGCCGTGACGCCGCACGTCCTCGAGCAGGTCGTGGCAGAGGTCCGACACCGCCCCATAGATCGTCGGCACATCGACCGCGGGGCGGCACCAGGCGTCCGACACGATCCCATTGTCGAAGGGGTTGCCGGCGTGGGTCATCGCAGGGCGACTCCGATGACCTCGAGCAGCCCTTCACACGAGCACTCGATCTGATCGCCGCCGACCACTGGAAACGCCGGGTCGCGTCGGATCAGCGTCAGGCGGTCGGACGACTCCAGCCGCAGCAGGGCCGCGACGAAATCAGCGGTGCCGGGAAAATGCGGGGCGAGATGCGGCCGCAGTTCGGCGACGAGAACCGGAGCCCCGGTGGCACTGCGCGGGTCGATGCAGGCCATCATGATCGCGATGGCCTCGAGCAGCCGGTCGTCGTCGTGGTCGTGAACCGGCCGGGCGGCAACTCGTGGAACATGCATGGCTGGCCTCTCGGATGCCGGAGCTGCGGCACCGGCCCTCGAGGCCGAGAGGGTGCCGAGCAACGGTCGCTGGATCGCGGCATCCGTGGCCACGTGGGATGCTAGGCGAGCACAGGCGGGCGGGACGAATCCAGCGCCGTGCCACGGCCGGCAGGGGCCGGACAGTTGCGGCCGGCGCCGGAGCCGGAGCCGCTCACCCCGCGGTCAGCCAGCGGGGTCCGCGGGGTCCGGAGCGATCCCGGCCGAGACGTGGGTCGTGATGCCGTGCGGCTCGAGCTGGAAGATCTGCACGACGGTGCCGCTGGTGAAGGCGTGCACGATCGCCCCGGTCGCCGGCTCCACCACCACCGCCGCCTCCCGGACCTTGCGGCCGGTCAGCCGCTGGATCTCCTTTCGCAGCTCGTCGCACGACACGGCGAACAGCGCCCGGTGATACTGCTCGACCTTCGCCGCCCCGGACTCGCTGCTGGCGAGGATCTTCTCGGCGGGCGTCAACGCCTCGTGCAGGGTAAGCACGACCGTCTCCTCGCTGGCGACCACGGTCACCGCCTTGGGCGTGTGACCGGTTCGCTCCGACTGCATCGCCAGAGCGATCTGGGCAAGTTCCTTGGACAACTGCGCCGTCGACAACGGTTTGCTCATGGGTTTGACCTCCGGGTGTTTCGCCTGTTCAGGGTGCCCTACCGAGCACATACCCGGTCGCCCTCGATCATACGTCACCCGACCACTCGCGGATGCAGCCTGCGAAACTGGTCGGGCGTGATTCCTGTCAGCCCGGTGAACAGGCGGGTGAAATGGCTCTGGGAGGAGAAGCCGACATCCATCGCGATTGCCGCCAGAGGGCTCGTCCCCTGCAGCAGCAGGGGGAACGAGGCGGAAATGCGGCGGGTGTTGATGAAGCGGTTGACGCTCAGGCCGGCGGAATGGTGGAACTTCCTGGCGAAATGTCCCGTTGACAGCCGGACGGTGTCGGCCAGCGTCGCCAGCGACAGCGGGACGACGAGGTGCGCGTCGATGCTGGCGACGAGCTGCCGCATGATGGCCGGCGCGAACACACTCCCGTCGCTGTGCCAGACCGGGGGCCCCGCGCCGACAAGCGTGCCGAGCCGCAGCAGGACCTGCCGGGCAGCGATCTCGTCGCCGATGTCCTCCGACACCTGACGGCCGGCGGCAGGCGTTGACAGCCGCAAAAGACTGGCCTCCAGCAATCCATCCCGAAACCCGGGCACCACGCGAAGTTCGCCCATCGGCGGCACGCCTTCGGCAACGCAAGCCGTGCGGAGCTGCCGGTCGGGAATGATCAGGTCATACGCAATGAAGCCATCGACGGCCGTGATCGACAGGCTGTGCGGCTGATGGTCGCAGGGAAAGAAGCTGAGGCTGCCGATCGCCGAGTGGTATGCCATCTCGGTTCCGCCCGACATCCAGCGGATGTCCGCGTCGCCGCTCGTCGTCAGGAGCAGATGGTGGGCGACGTGGCAACGCTCGTGGACATCGAACACCTGAGGGGGACGTACGGCGATCCAGTGCGCAAGCCATGAGTGGTGCGGATACGGCGAGCAGTGCTCCGCACTCATCAAAAACCGCCTTGGCGGGCGATGAGCGGATGCCGACACGTCACTGCCTGTCGATTGCCGCTCCCTCGCCGCGAGCCTCCAGCATACGCATCGCGGCTCGCGTGGCCATCTCTCGGCTTGCCGCGACCAGCAGAAGGTGAGCGAGCGAAGGCCTGAGTTTCTCACGGCACGGCTGCGCACGTATGGTGAAAGACCTCCCCTGCCCGCGGCGTTATTGTGCCGTCATTGCCGCATAGGATGTGTCGGCTGAACGATCCCCAAGGAGGCCGTCATGACCGACCAGCAGCACTGCACGCCCGCAGCCCTCGCCATCTTCACGATGGCTGCGATCAAGACCGCGACCGACGCATTCGAGAGCGGCGACAGCAACGTGAGCGACGCGCTGAACGCGATCATCGAGGCGATCGATGACTTTCGGACGGCAGCCATCGATCGCAGCCGGCGCGAGGCAGCCTAGGGGCGAACGCCGGGGCTTTCGGGCCTCAGGGACCGCCGCACGCGGAGAGTTCGACGATTGAGAGCGGCTTCGGCTCGGGGCGGCCCGCTCAGGCCTCGGGCTGGCGGCCTACCGGTGAGACCTCGTCGAGGCGAAACTCCTTGCGGCTCAGCGCCTCGTAATGGTGGCCGATGTCGATCTGGGCGCCCTCGGTCACGCGGTTGCCCTGCTCGTCGAGCCGGGCGTTCATCGTCGCCTTCTTGCCGCTCCGGCAGATCGTCTTGATCTCGACGAGGTTGTCGGCCCAGGCCAGCAGATACTTGCTCCCCTCGAAAGGCTCGCCCCGAAAATCGGTCCGGATCCCGTAGCAGAGCACCGGGATCGAGAGCCGGTCGCAGACGAGCGTCAGCTGGAGCACCTGCTGCGGCGTGAGAAACTGGGCCTCGTCCACGAGCAGGCAATGCACCGGTCCGGCCTGCTGCCGCTCGCTGACGGCGGTGAAAAAATCGTAGGCCTTGTCGAACGCGATTGCGTCGGCCGAGATTCCGATCCGGGATTGGATCCTGGGCGCGCCAGCCCTGGTGTCGATGGCCGGCGCGTAAAGCAGCGCCTCCATCCCTCGCTCCCGGTAGTTGTGCGCCGACTGGAGCAGCGTGGTGCTTTTGCCGGCGTTCATCGCGGAGTAATAGAAGTAGAGCTGGGCCATGCGATGCATCCCGAAGAGCGTTCGATCTCCCGGCCGATGATTGTGCGCGAAACCCAGCTCGCGGAGAACGGGCGCTGCGTTCCAGGCAGGTTCACCGGCGCGGCTTTCCGGCCGCGCCGGCGGCCGGGATCCGAACCCCGAGCGCCCGCAGCTGCCGCTCCGCCTGTGGGGCCCAGCCCCGGTTGGCTGCCGGGCTCGCCGGACTGGGGTGGAGGATCGTGCCGATCGGCAGCCCCGCGTCGGCGAGCGCCGCGACAGCCCGCCCCGCGGCGAAGGCTCCCACCCCGACCACCCGCTCGGGATCACACCAGGCCACCAGCCGGCGAAGCGCCTCGTCGCAGACCTCGAACAGCGGCTCCCGTTCCCGGTCCGGAAGCTTGTCGGGCGTGCGGTTCTTGCCCGACGCCTCCATGAACACGAGCGGGCAGTAGTTGGTCACGAGGAAGCAGTCGCTGAAGCGGTCCGGCGTGCGGTAGCGGTCTTGCGCCCATCCCCACAGCCGCCTGCCGCTGACCTCGCTTCGGGCACAGTCAAAGCCCTCGATCGGCCGCTTGGGATGCACCACCCTGGGCTGGCCGACCCGCTCGTCGATTCCCAGGAACTCCCGCACCAGGCCGACCTCGCCAAACGGCACTCCGGTCTGGGCCATGCCCCAAGGGCCCGGGTTCATGCCCACGAGCAGCGTCTCGACTCCCTGCCTGGCGTAGCGGCGCAGGTAGGCCTCGTGCGGCCGGCGGGCGTACTCGAGCGGGTTGTAGACGCAGGCCGAGGGCGGCCCGAACCGCAGGCCCCGCAGGTTGCGGGCGAGCCAGCGGGAGATCGCGATCGGGGTCATGCCCGTAGGATAGTCTTGCCGCAGGCCAAGCACGATGCTGCCGGGAGTCTGCGGTCTGATGAGTCTCACGCTCCTTTACGAGTCCGGTGGCGTGCTCGCCGTGGCGAAGCCGGCCGGGCTGGCCACGCAGGCGCCGGCGGGCGTCCCCTCGGTAGAGGCGGTCGTGCGGGAGCGGCTCTTCGGCGAAGGAGTGGCCGCGGCCCGGGCCGCCGGCCGCCGTCGCCATCCCGGTGGCTTTCTGGGCGTGCCCCACCGGCTCGACCGGGCCGTGTCCGGGGTGCTCTTGCTCGCGACCACGCCCCGGGCGGCCCGCCAGCTCGCGCGGCAGTTTGAGCGGCGCGAGATCCGCAAGACCTACCTGGCGATCGTGACGCCGACGGTGGCCAATCCGCTTGCCGTTGATGCTGCCTTCGAGTGGCGTGACACGATCCGCAAGCTGCCTGACGAGCCCCGGGCCGAGATCGTGCCCGAGGGCACCGTCGACGGCCGCACGGCGGTGACCACCGGTCGCGCGCTGCCTGCGGCCGCCGCCGGGACCCTGCTCCCCGAGGGCGAAACGCTCTTTCTGGAGCTCGAGCCCCTCACCGGCCGGATGCACCAGCTGCGAGTCCAGGCCGCGGCCCGCGGCCTGCCGATCGTCGGCGACACGCTCTACGGCGGCCGCCCGCTCGACGGCTCGCGCCAGGCTCCCCGCGCCGAGGCGATCGGACTCCACGCCTGGCGAATCACGTTCCGCGATCCAGCCACGGCGACCGAGGTCACCGTCACCTGCCCGCCCCCGAGCGGCCCGCCATGGCCCGGAGGGCCGACTTGAACGTCTAGCGAGGGGAAATCGGCAGCCCCGAACCCTACCGCTTCGCCAGCGCGTCGCGGATCTCGCGGAGCAAGACGACGTCTTCCGGCGGGGCCGGCGGCTCGGCGGCCTTCTGGGCCTCGAACCGGGCCTTGGCCGTGTTGATGATCTTGATCACCAAGAACAGGGCCGCCGCCACCAGCAGGAAGTCGATCACCGACTGGATGAACGGCCCGTAGTTGAGGATCGGGTAGTTCTGGAACACCATCTCCGGCTTCCCCTCGACCATCGCCATCGTGCCGTCGGGATTGAGCTTGGGCGACTCGGTCTTGATCTTGAGCGCCAGGTCGTTGAAGTTCACGCCATACTTGCTCGTCAGCAGGTTCAGCGGCGGCATGATGATGTTGGCCACCAGCGAGCCGATGATCTTGCCGAACGCGGCCCCGATCACGACACCGACCGCGAGGTCGATGACGTTGCCCCGCATCGCGAACTCGCGAAACTCTTTGATCAGACTCATGACTCACTCGCTCCGGGAAGGAAAGAAGGGGCTGGCGGACGAATCGCCCTGGACGGGGCGACAGCGTACCGCCCAGCCGCGGCCGCCGGCAATCGGCCCGCCTCCGCCGCTTGTCCGGCCCGGCCGGGCCGGGTGAAGATAGGGCCCCGCACCCGAGGACGCCCATGGCCGAAGCCCCGCCCAGGATCGTGATCGATCTCGAGAAGCTGCGGCACATCAACTGCGGCCTGGGCAGGTTTTCGCTGCACCTCGCCGAGGAACTGCTCGCGATCGCCCCGGGCCGGTTCCAGCCGGTGTTCTTTCTCCCGGCCGGCGCCGAGCGGCACTTCCCCGGCGGCGGTTTCGATCGCATCCCGGTGGCGCCCTGGAAGAAGGAGGCCTTGCGGCAGTTTCTCCGGCCGCTGGCCGCGCCGTTCCTGCCCGCGCCGGGGATCGCCCTCTGGCACGTGACCAACCAGATGTCGAAGTATCTGCCGCTCGACACCAGGGTGCCGGTGCTGCTCACGATCCACGACCTGAACTTCCTCCACGAGGCGCCGCACGACGAGCAGGTGGGCAAGATCACCCGCAAGCTGGCCGACATCCAGGACAAGATCGACCGTTCCGCCGCGGTCGTCACCGACTCGCAGTTCGTGGCCGACGACGTGACCAGCCGCCTGCGGCTCGGCGGCCGTCCGATCCACGTCGTGCCCCTGGGGCTCTCGCCGCCGCCAGCCGCGGCCGCCGAGCGGCCGGCCTGGCTCCCGCCCGGGCCCTTCATCCTCACGGTCGGCAACTGCCTGGCCCATAAAAACTTCCACGTCCTGCTCGACCTGCTCGAGAAGCTGCCGGGCCGGCGGCTGGTGATCGCGGGCAAGAAGGCCACGCCCTACGGCGAGTTTCTCGGCCGCGAGGTGTCGCGCCGCCGGCTCGAAGGGCGGGCGATCCTGCCGGGCGAGGTGAGCGACGCCGACCGCCAGTGGCTCTACGAGCAATGCGAGGCGTTTTTGTTTCCCTCGCTGACCGAGGGCTTCGGGTTTCCGGTGCTCGAGGCGATGCAGGCCGGGCGGCCGGTGTTCATGGCCCGCACCACCTGCCTGCCCGAGATCGCCGGCGACCACGGCTTCTATTTCGACTCCTTCGACCCGACGGCGATGGAGGGGGTGTATGCGGCGGGGATGGCCGCCTTCGAAGCCGACCCTGGCTTCGCGGCCCGGGCCAGGTCCCATGCCGCCACCTTCTCCTGGGGGGCCACCGCCCGGGGCTACGCCCGGGTCTACGAGTCGGTCCTCGGCTGAAACTGCTGGAAAATGAGGTTTCGGCGGCAGGGGGCGGTTGCTACTGTCCCCCCACTTCGGCGTCGGCCTGGCCCCCCTGGGGCCCCGCGGCCCCGCCGTCGCCCCGTTCACCGTCATCGTTCCAGCAGGGAGGCTCCATGCCCAAGCGTGCTCTGATCACCGGCGTCACCGGCCAGGATGGTTCGTACCTTGCCGAGCTGCTGCTCGAAAAGGGCTACGAGGTCCACGGCCTCCGCCGCCGCTCGAGCACCTTCGGCACCGAGCGAATCGAGCACCTGATCTTCGGCGAGTCGCCGAGTCTGCAGCTTCACTACGGCGACCTCTCGGACGGCAACGGCCTGGTCCGCCTGATCCGCGAGATCAGGCCCCACGAGGTCTACAACCTCGCCGCCCAGAGCCACGTTCGCGTCAGCTTCGACCAGCCGGCCTACACCGCCGACACCACGGCCGTGGGCGTGCTCCGGCTCTTAGAGGCGATCCGCGACGTGCAGGACGACACGGGCGACCAGATCCGCTTCTATCAGGCCTCATCGTCCGAGATGTTCGGCAAGGTGGTGGAGACGCCGCAGAAGGAGACCACCCCCTTCTATCCCCGCTCCCCCTACGGCGTGGCCAAGGTGTATGGCCATTGGATCACGGTCAACTACCGGGAGAGCTACGGGCTGCACGCCTCCTGCGGGATCCTGTTCAACCACGAAAGCCCGCGGCGGGGCGAGACCTTCGTCACCCGGAAGATCACCCGGGCCGCCACCCGGATCAAGCTCGGCCTCCAGGAGAAGCTCTACCTCGGCAACCTCGACGCCCAGCGTGACTGGGGCTTCGCCGGCGACTACGTCGAGGCGATGTGGCTGATGCTCCAGCAGGACGAGCCCGACGACTACGTGATCGCCATGAACGAGCTCTATTCGGTCCGCGACTTCTGCGAGCATTCCTTCGGCCGCCTTGGCCTCGACTACCGCGACTTCGTGGAGATCGACTCCCGCTACTACCGCCCCGCGGAGGTCGATCTGCTGCTGGGCGACTCGACCAAGGCCCGCACCCGGCTGGGCTGGGAGCCGCGGACCAGCTTCGGGCAGCTGGTGGACATGATGGTCGAGGGCGACCTCGAGCTCGCCCGCCGCGAGGCGGTGCTCAAGGGCCTTCCCGCCGGCGGGCGGAAGGCGGCCTGAGACAGACCACGACGCAGGGAAGGCGAACGCGAGATGAAGTCACTGGCCAGGAGGGTCAAACGGTGGTTCCGGCGGTTGGCCGGCCCGCCGCCGGTGCGGCCCCACCTGCTTCGCCGCGACCGTCCCGAGCTCCACCTCCGCGGCCCGCGGCGGGACGACTCCAGCCAGCTCGTCTCCCAGCTGTGCCGCTATGGCACGCTCGACTCCGCCACCTTCCGCGGCTGGGCCGCGGCGCTCGGCGAGCCCTGGCGACCCCACCGCAAGCTCTGGGAACTGGCCTTCATCTGCCAGGCCCTGGAGGAGCGGCAGATGCTCCGCCCAGGCCGCCGCGGCCTGGGCTTCGCCGTCGGGGCCGAGAAGCTGCCCGCCCTGTTCGCGGCCCGGGGCTGCCAGATCACCGCCACCGACCTGCCCGCCGACGATGCCCGCCGAGGCCCCTGGGCTGAGTCGGGCCAGTGGGTCGGCGAACGCGACGCCCTCAACGCCGCCGGCCTCTGCGACCCGGCCGCCTTCCGGCAGCGGGTCTCGTTCCGGCCGGTTGACATGAACCACCTGCCCACCGACCTCGCCGGCTACGACTTCACCTGGTCCACCTGCTCGTTCGAGCACTGCGGCTCGCTCCAACTGGGCCTCGACTTCCTGGAGCGGCAGATGGAGTGCCTCGCGCCCGGCGGCGTGGCGGTGCACACGACCGAGTTCAACCTCTCGAGCAACGAGGCCACGCTGGCCGACGGCCCCTGCGTGATCTACCGCCTCCGTGACCTGGAGGCGGTCTGCGGGCGGCTCACCGCGAGCGGGCACCAGGTCGAGCCGCTCGACGTCGATCCCGGCAGCCACCGGCTCGACCGGTTCGTCGACGAGCCCCCTTACTGCGACTGGGGCTCCACGCCTCCGCCGAAAGTCAAACACCTGCGGCTCAACCTCGCCGGCCATGCCTCCACCTCGATCGCCCTGGTGATCCGCAAGGCCGGCTGACGGCCGCCCGCGCTGAATCAGTTCATCAAACCCTGTCCTCACTCCTCCGTCCCAGACTCCCAATCCCAGAGCCGCCATCGCCATGATGATCTCCTACTCCCAGAACTTCGAGGACGTGATCCTGCAGCGGGTGTTCCACGCCTGCGACCAGGGCCGCTATGTCGATATCGGGGCCTACGACCCGGCCGTCGATTCGGTCACGAAGCACTTCTACGACCGGGGCTGGTCGGGGGTGAACGTCGAGCCGGTCGAGCGGTTCCACCGCAAGTTCGAGAAGCACCGCCCGCGGGACTGGAACCTCAACATGGCCTGCGGCGCCGCCGTCGGCAGCATCGAGTTTCACGAATGGGGCGACTCCGGCCTCTCGACCTACGTCGAGACCTTCGACCCCGCCGCGGTGGTGCAGTTCGGCTTCGAGCGGAAGACCCACACCGTGCCGATGACGACGCTCGCGGAGATCGCCAAGCAGCTCCCGCCGGGGGAGGTCGAGTTCCTGAAGATCGACGTCGAGGGCGCCGAGCGGGACGTGCTCCTGGGCAACGACTGGCGGTCGTTCCGGCCGCGGGTGGTCCTGCTCGAGGCGATCAAGCCGAAGCTTCCCGGCTGCGATCCTTACTCCTACGAGCCGGCCTGGTTCGACTGGGAGGGGATCCTGTTTCAGCACGGCTACGAGTTCGCGCTGTTCGACGGCCTCAACCGCTACTACTACCGGCGGGAGGAGCCTTCGCTGCGGGCCCCCCTCTCCTATCCGGCCAACATCACCGACGGGTTCACGCTCGTTCCCGGCCATTTCTTCTCCCAGCCGCCGAAGGCGGCCTGACCGTTCGCTTGCCCGGCCACCCGAATCCGCCTGAAGGAAACCACCGTGACGATCTGGTACGACGTCTCCGATCTCATGAGTTGGACATTGCCCCACCTGACGGGCATCCAGCGGACGACCGTCGGGATTCTCAATGGCCTGGTCGCCGCCGGTGTCGAGCCGCGGCTGGTGCGGTTCGAGGGCCACGGTCGGCGGTTCGAGCCGCTCGACGTCACGAGCCTGCCGGCGGCCGTCCGCCGCCATCTCCCCTGGGCGCAGGCCGCAGCCGCGACGGCCCCGGCCGCGGTGGCTGCGGCCCCTGCCGCCCGTCGCCGCCGCCGGAGCGGCCGCGAGCTGGTCTTCGGCACGAGTCCGGCCGCGACCGAGCTGCGAAACGCCTTCCGGGAGTTCCGGGTGGCGGCCCGGCAGCTCGGCAAGCGGACCAGCCGCTGGGCGGCCGTGCGGTTCCGCGAGAAGGCACCGCCGATCCGGATGTCGGCGGCGTCCCGACTCGGCGGTCGCACCCTGCCACAGCCTGCCGCTTCGCCCGTCCCGAGCGGTCCCTTCGCGGCCGGCGACGTGCTGCTCTCGCTGGGCGCGTCCTGGCCGATTGCCGGGCACGCCGAGGCGGCCGCCGCCCTGCGGCGGCAAGGCGTCTGCGTGCTGCGACTGATCTACGACCTGATCCCGACGCTCAAGCCGCAGTGGGTTGAAGAGCCGACGACGCGGCAGGTCACCCGCTGGGTCCGCAACGTGCTCACCGAATCGGACCACGTGCTGACGATCTCCGAGTTCTCCCGCAGCGAGATCGAGCGGTATTGCGGCGAGAGCCGGTTCCCGATCCCGCCGCTCACGGTGGTGCGGCTGGGCGACGAGTTTGCTGCGGCGGCCGCCGAGCCGCCGCCGCTGCCCCGGTTCGTGCCCGGGCGGCCGTTCTTCGTCTGCGTCTCCACGCTCGACGTCCGCAAGAACCACCGCCTGCTCTACGACACCTGGCAGCTGCTGGCCGACCGCGACCCGGAGCAGTGCCCCGATCTCGTCTGCCTCGGGGTGCCGCATGTCTTCGTGTCCGACCTGGTGCGGGAGGTCCGGCAGGATCGCGAAGTCAACGGCCGAATCCACCTGCTGCACGGCGTCGAAGACGCCGAGCTCGCCTGGTACTACCGCCACTGTGCCGCCACGATCTACCCCTCGCGGTACGAGGGCTGGGGCCTGCCGGTCGCCGAGAGCCTCGGCCAGGGCCGGCTCTGCCTGGCCTCGAATGCCACGAGCATCCCCGAGATCAGCCCCGACCTGCCGGAGTTTTTCCATCCGCTCGACCCCCTGGGCTTGGCGGCGCTCGTCGAGCGGACGCTCCGCGACCCGGAGTGGGTGCGGGCCCGCGAGGCCGAGATCCGCAGCCGGTTCGTGCCCACCCCCTGGAGCCACACGGCCGGGCAGGTGCGGGCGGCGATCGAGGCCGCCCTCGGCAGCCGGCCCGCGCGAGACGCGGCTTGACCGACCCTGGAGTGGCGGCCGCGTGGCCTGCCGCTCACGCCCCTTCCCGCCGAGCAACACCACCGCTGGAGCCCGAACCATGCTGATCCGAGCCTGGGCGCGAGCCTTCGAGCAACGGTGCCTGCGGCCCTTGGGCAGAGCTCTGCGGCCGGGAGGCCGCCGCCGTGGCGTCGCCGGCAACCGGATCGACGCGCTCGAGCGGCGGGTCGAGGAGCTCGAGGGCCTCGTCCGCGAGCTCACGGGCCTGGTCTACCTGGGCCTCGACGACCCGCAGCCGGCCGTGGGCCGTCAGCTCGATCAGCCGCCTGGCGCCGGCGTTGGTGAAGACGACGCAGCGGCGCGGGAGGCCGCATGACCCCCCGCACGATCCTCGTCGACCTTCGCGGCTGCCAGTTCAACGGCGATCGGGGCATCCCCGCCTACGCCCAGAGCCTGGCGCTCGAGCTCTCGCGGGGTCATCCCCGGCACCGCTGGCTGCTGCTCCGCGACGAGCGGTGGCCGCCGCCGGGCCGGGCCGACGAACTCGCCGCCCACGCGGCCTGGTGCACGGCCGCCGACCTCGACCGCCGGTCGGCCCCGGCGATCGACGTGCTGCTGACCGGCTGCTTCTTCCTCCCGCATCACGGCTGCGGCGCCGACTATCTCCTGCCCGGCTGGCTCCGGCGGCAGGCGCCCCGCCGGCTCGGGATCGTCTACGACCTCGTGCCGCTCTTGTTTCCCGAGCGGTACCTCGCCCGCGATCGGGCCCGCCGGCAGTATCTCGAGGCGCTCAGCCTGCTCCGCACGAGCGACGAGCTGTTCGCCATCAGCCACGCCACGCGGCGGGACACGATCCGTCACGCAGCCGTCGATCCGCTGCGGGTGACCTGCATCTACGGCGACCTCGACCATGCCAAGCGCGGCCTCGCGGCCCGGCCCGCCGCGGTCACGGCCGCCGTGCCCGCGCGACACGGCCTCACGGGCCCGTACTGCGTCTACGTGGGCGGCGACGACTGGCGGAAGAACATGGAGACGGCCGTGCGGGCCTTCGCGGTGTTCTGGCAGCAGCACGCCGACCACCAGCTGGCGGTGGTGTGCAAGCTCTCCGCGGCCAGGATCGCAGAGCTGCGCGCGGTGGCGACGGCGGCCGGCCTGCCCGAGGCCGCCGTCGTGTTCACCGGCTTCGTCACCGACGAGGATCTCGTGGGCCTCGTGCGGCATGCCATGCTGCTGGTCTATCCCTCGCTCTACGAGGGGCTCGGCCTGCCGGTGCTCGAAGCCTATGCCTGCGGCACGCCGGTGGTCGGCTCCGACACCTCGAGCATCGCGGAGCTCGTGCTGCCCGAACTGGCCTGCGACCCGCGGCAGCCCGAGGCGATCGCCGCGGCGATGGGTCGGCTGGCGACCAGCCCCCTGCTCCGCGAACGGTCGCTCGCCTTCGGCCGCCGACTGCTCGCCGAGGAGCTCGGCTGGGCCCGGGCCGCGGAGCGGGTGATGGACCGGATCGAGCGGCCCCGGGCCGATGGCGGGCTTCGGCCAGTGAGCGGGCCCCGCCCGGCCGGAGCCGGCCCCGCACCCAAAACCCGCCTGGCCGTCGTGGCCGCCCTGCCGCCGGCCCGCACCGGCATCGCCCCCTACACGCTCGCCTACCTCCAGGCCGACCGCTGGCAGACGACCTTCTACGAGGCGAGCCCCGCGGCCCGGGTCGCGTTGCAGCAGGGCCTGCGGGCTGACAATCGGGTCTTGCCCGCCGAGGTCTTTCCCGCGGCGGCCGCCCGCGGCCATCACGACACGGCGGTGTTCGTGCTCGGCAACTCGCCCCACCATGCGAAGGTGCTCGACGCGCTGCTGGCGTCGCGAGGCTGTGCCCAGAAGCGACTCGCCTACCTGCATGAAGCGGCCCTCGATTCGCTCTTCAAGGCCTGGCTGGGCGCGGAGATGGCGCGGCTGCCCGAGCCGTCGGTCGGTCCGCAGCTGCCCGCCTGGATGGCCCGGGCCACCGCTGCCAAGCCGGCGCTCGGCCGCTGCCTGCGGTTGCTGGTGGAGCGGGGCGAGCTCGACGGCCTCCTCGTCAACTCGACCGCCTGCCGGGACCTGATCCGGGGCGTCCTGGGCCCGCTCGCCGCGGCGCTGCCGATCGACGTGGTGCATCTGCCGATCGAGGCCGCGGCTGAAT
>JBIIYH010000124.1:0-7619 GCA_044346905.1 Pirellulales bacterium | reverse complement strand
GCCGAAAAGATCGAGCTGTGGGGATCCTGCTTGAGATCCGTCGAGACGAGCTCGGCGTCGGTGTAGCGGAGGATGCCCTTGAGCGGCCCCTCGGCCGCCTTCTTCATGGCGGCGTTGATCTCGGCCGGCGGGGCGTCCTTCTTGAGGATCGCCGTGAAGTCCACCACGCTCACGGTCGCGACCGGCACCCGGAAGGCCATGCCGGTGAACTTGCCCTGGAGCTCCGGGATCACGAGCCCCACCGCCCGCGCGGCGCCGGTGCTCGAGGGCACGATGTTCAGGGCCGCGGCCCGGGCGTCCCGCAGGTCCTTGGCAGCCGTGTCCACCGTCTTCTGCGAGTTGGTGTAGGCGTGCACGGTCGTGAGCAGGCCCTTCTCGATCCCGAAGGTCTCGTGGAGCACCTTGGCCACCGGCGCCAGGCCGTTGGTGGTGCAGGAGGCGTTGGAGATCACGTGGTGCTTCTTCGGGTCATACATCCCGTTGTTGACGCCCAGCACGATCGTCAGGTCCTCGTTCTTGGCCGGAGCCGAGATCACGACCTTTTTGACGCTGTCCCGCTTGTGGGCGACGGCCTTGGTGGCGTCGGTGAAGAAGCCGGTGCTCTCCACCACGATCTGCACGTCCTCGCTGCCCCAGGGGATCACGCCGGGATCCTTCTCGGCGAACACCTTCACCTTCCGGCCGTCCACCACGATGTCGTTGCCGTCGTAGCCCACCTGCCCCTTGAAGGGCCCGTAGTTGGAGTCGTAGGCCAGGAGATGGGCGTTGGTCTTGGCGTCGGTCAGGTCGTTGATCGCCACCACCTGCACGTCGCCGTTGAGGCCGTACTTCTCGTAAATGGCGCGGTAAGTGAGGCGGCCGATGCGACCGAAACCATTGATGCCGACGCGAATGGGCACAGGCGATCTCCTGGGAGCCAAGGGCACGAAACCGGCCCGGGTGGGCCCGCGACGCCGCGGGGGGCCGGTAACGGAAGCGGCAGGAATATACACGCGCGGCGCGGCCCTGCTCAATTCCCCGCCGCCGGTCGGCAGCGAAACCTCGCGTGGCCGGCGACCGGCGGCGCGCGGTAGGCTCGCTTCCGCCATGCCCGAGCCCGTCATCCGCCTCGAAAACGTCCGCAAGAGCTTCGCCATGCCGGGGGGCGAGCGGGTCGACATCCTCGACGTGCCCGGCTTCGTCCTGGCCGCCGGCGAACAGGCGGCGCTCGAGGGCTCGAGCGGCTCCGGCAAGTCCACGCTGCTCCACGTGATCTCCGGAATCATGCGGCCCGACTCGGGACGGGTCGAGGTGGCCGGCACCGACATTACAAAACTCCCCGAGGGACGCCGCGACCGGCTCCGGGCCGACACGCTCGGCCTGGTGTTCCAGCAGTTCAACCTCCTGCCGGGCTTCACGGCGCTCGAGAACGTGCTCGTGGCGATGTCGTTCGGCTCCGGACCGCCCGACCGGGCCCGGGCGACGGCCCTGCTCGAGGCCGTGGGCCTGTCGCACCGGCTGCACCACAAGCCGGCCGAGCTCTCGATCGGGCAACAACAGCGGGTGGCCGTGGCCCGGGCCTTGGCCAACCGGCCCAAAGCGGTCCTGGCCGACGAGCCCACCGCCAGCGTCGATGCGGCCCACCAGCAGCAGGTCGTGGACCTCCTCAAGAACACCTGCACCGAGCACGGCGTGGCCCTGCTCGTGGTGACCCACGACCCCGAGGTGGCCCGCCAGTTCCCCCGGCGGCTGAAGCTCGAGGAGTTCAACCGCGCCTGCCGGCAGAAGGCCTGAGCCCATGAGTCTCCTCGGTATCGCCTGGCGCAGCATCCGGCAGCGGCTGTTCACGAGCGGCCTGACGGCCCTGTCGCTGGCGCTCGGCGTGGCGCTGGTCGTGGCCACGCTGGTGATCGGCGGGCTCGTCCGCGACGCCTTCGCCTCGGGGCAGGGGCTCGGCTACAACCTGATCGTGGGGGCGAAGGGGAGTCCGCTGCAGCTGGTCCTGAACAGCGTCTATTTGGTCAGCAAGCCGATTGAGAACATCTCCTGGGGCTTCTACCAGGATTTTCTCCCGGCCGAGGCCCGGCCCGACGGCGTGGCCGGCCGCTATGCCGGCAGCGTGGCCAAGGCCGTGCCGATCTGCATGGGGGACTACTACAAGAGCTTTCGGGTCGTGGGCACCAATGCGGCCTACTTCGACGGGCTCACCCTGGGCGACGGCCGCCCCTTCACCTTCGCCGCCGGGAGAAACTTCCGCGACGAAGAGTTCTTCGGCGGCGTGCTCGGCAGCGCCGTGGCGGCGAAACTTGGCCTCGCGGTGGGCGATCCCTTCGCCCCCACCCACGGCGCCGACGACGGCCTCGTCCACGATCCCTTCACCGTGACCGGCATCCTCGCCCGCACCGACACGCCCGTGGACCGCGGCGTGTACGTGAACATGGAGGGTTTTTACCTGCAGGAGGGGCACGCCAAGCCGGTGCCGGAGGGCGACACCACAGAGCAGGCCGGGGCGGGGGCCGGAGGAGCCCCGGAGATTTCGCCTTCGAAAGGCAATGAATCGCCACAGGCGACCCACGAACTATCCCCGGCGACGAAGGCCTTCACTCTGGCCAGTCATTCCACCCAGAGCGGCAATCCCGCCCCGCTCCCCTTCAACCAGCGGGAAGTGACGGCGATCCTGGTCCAGACGGCCTCGCCCGGTGGCATGCCGCCGGAACTCCTGGCGATGGGGCTCAAGACGGCGATCAACGAGGGCCGCGACGGCCAGGCGGCCGAACCCGTCCGCGAGATCCGCACGCTCCTGGATCTGTTCGTCCGGCCGCTCGAGCTCCTGCTCTTGCTCGTGACCACGCTCGTGGTGATCGTCTCGGCGATCGGGATCCTCGTGAGCATGGTCGGCTCGTCGCTCGAGCGAAGCCGCGACGTGGCGGTGATGCGGGCGCTGGGCGCCCGGCGGAGCCACGTGCTCACGGCCGTGCTCCTGGAGGCGATCATCCTGGCCGTGGGGGGCGGCCTGGCGGGCTGGCTGCTCGGCCACGGGATCGTGGCGGCGATCGGTCCCCTGATCACCACCAACGCCGGCGTCTCGGCCGGGTTCTTCTCCGCCGCGCCGCTCGGCGAGGCCTTGCTCGTGCCGTTCCTCGTGGTGCTCGCGATCCTCTCGGCACTGTTGCCCGCCCTGGCGGCCTATCGCACCGACGTGGCCAAGTGGCTCTGAAGCGGCGTCTCCCTTGGGGTGACAGGCCGCATGAGAATGGCTCTGCACCCTGCAGGCTTTCGATGACATCTCTCATGCACTCGCTCTCCGGCACCGTGCGGGCTCTCGGCCAGTGGCTCGCGCTCGGCACGCTCGTCGGGGTGCTCTGCGGCGCGGCCTCGGCCGCGTTTCTCTGGCTGCTCGACCGGGCGACCGAGGTGCGCCTGGGGCATGAACGGCTCGTCTTCGCGCTGCCCGTCGCAGGCCTCCTGCTCGGCTGGGTGGTGGATCGCTTCGGGCGGGCGACTACGGGTGGCAACAACCTCGTCATCGACACGATCCACGACGACGGCCCGGAGATCCCGCTGCGGATGGCGCCGCTCGTGCTCTTTGGCACGGTGCTCACTCACCTCTTCGGCGGCAGCGCCGGCCGCGAAGGCACGGCCGTGCAGATGGGGGCGAGCCTCACCGACTGGCTCTCGCACCGCCTCCAAATCGAGCGGCCCATGCGGCGGCAGCTCCTGGCCGCGGGCGTGGCCGGGGGCTTCGGCTCCGTGTTCGGCACGCCCGTCGCGGGGGCCGTGTTCGGCCTGGAGTTCGTCGTGCGCGGGCGGCTCGAGTATCACGCGCTCCTGCCGGCGCTGGTCGCCTCGGTCGTCGGGGATCTCACGACCCGCTCGCTCGGGATCGGTCACATGGTCTATCCCCAGGTGCCCCAGGTGCCGCTGACGCCGCTTTTGTTCCTCCAGTGGCTCGCCTTCGCGGCGGCGGTGGCGGCGGTGGCGATCGCCTTCATCGCCCTCACCCACGCCATCAAGAAGCAGGGGGAGCGGCACGTTCCCTGGCTCCCCGCACGGATGTTCCTGGGGGGCCTCGCCGTGGTGGCCCTCTGGAAGCTCGTCGGCACGAGCGACTATCTCGGGCTCGGCCTGCCCACGATCGAGCGGGCCTTCGCGGATCCCTCGCTCCCGGCGGAGGCCTTCGCACTCAAGCTCGTGTTCACCGCGGTCACGCTCGGGGCGGGGTTTCTCGGAGGGGAGGTGACGCCGCTGTTTTTCATCGGGGCGACGCTCGGCAACGTGCTGGCCCGCACCCTGGGCATCCCGCTCGAACTGGGCGCCGCCGTGGGCATGGCGGCCATGTTCGCCGCCGCTGCCAACACCCCGCTGGCGCTCTCCATCATGGCGGTCGAGCTGTGCGGGGCCGCCGTCCTGCCCCACGTCGTCATCGTTGCCGTGGTCGCCTACCTGCTCTCGGGCCGGACAAGCATCTACCCGGCGCAGCGGCTCGGTGGCAGCGGGGCAGCCGCCAGCCCGGAGTGACCGCGGGCCGGCTACTCCTCGCTCCTGCGGGGCTCGGGCTGCACGGCTGCGATCACCTCGATCATGGTCGCCACGGCGGCGGCCGAGATCCGCTCTGCCCGCCGCGTGGCGGGATCGACGCAGGCCTCGCGGAGCGTTTCGGCGTCGAGCGCGGCCAGCCCCCGAAACCGGCGGACGGCCCCGCCGCCGGCCCGGGCCCGGGTCGCAAGCGCCGCCACCTCCGGCTCCGAAAACCCGAGCAGGATTTCGCCCGCCACCACCGCCTCGCCCCAGGGGGGCCGCACCAGCTCGATCCGACCGGCGTCCAAGAGCGGCCGCAGCCAGCGGTGGAAAAACAGCAGCACGAGAAACCCGCAGTGGATGCCGTCGGCGTCGGGATCGGTGAGCACGAGCACCCGCTCGTACCGCGCTCGGTTCGGCTCGCAGTCGGCCTCGAGGCCGGCTCCGATCGCCGCCGCGAGCGGCCCGAAGAACGGATGGTCGAGCAGCTTTTGCCGCGTGGCCCGCGCGGCATTCAGCGGCTTGCCCTGCATCGGCAGCACCGCCTGCAAGCGGGGATCCCGCACCCGGGCGACCGCCGCGGCCGCGGAATCCCCCTCGACCACGAACAGCTCGGCCCCCGAACCGGGCCCAGGCGCGCCGCAGTCGGCGAGTTTGGAAACCGCTCCGGGCCGGATGGCGGGGTTCGTCATCGTCGTCTCCTCCGTTTGCGACCGGGCCACCGGCCGTCCTCTCCTTGGATCGGCAACCTTCAGGCTATCTGGTGGCCCGCCGGGGTCGAGATGTTTCTCGACGGCCCCGAAGCGGGTTCGGGACCAGAAGACGGGGCACGCAGCTCACGAGCCGCTCTCCGAGCCGCCCAGCAACTCGAACATGACTGCGGAAGTGTCATTGGCCGGACTATCCTTCCGCAGCCCCGCGCCGTCCTGCCGGCATGGATTGCCGCGAAGAGGCCGGCCGCGCCGGCCCCGACGACGACATCGCGGACAATCGTCGGGGAGCAGGCCGGCGGCAGCGAGGGGTGGTGCATCCGCGTGACTCAAAGGGGACTGGAACACGATCGTCGAGGGAGACGCAGGCTGCTTTGCCGGAGGGGCGGCCGTGTGTAAGCTTTTGTTGGAGGTATCACACATGGCAACCAATCTCGCTCTCGACCCTGATCTCCTTGACCGGGCCTTTCGCATCAGCGGAGAGCCCACCAAAAAGGCCGCCGTGACTCGCGCGCTTCGGGAATTCATTGCTCGACGGCAGCGGAAGCGGGTCGCCGAACTGTTTGGAAAACTGGAGTGGGATCCGGCGTTCGACTACAAGTCCGAGCGATCACGTCGTCGATGAACATTCTTGTCGATACCAGCGTCTGGTCGTTGGCGTTTCGCCGAGATGGCGAGCAGGCCGCGCCGGAGGTTGCGGCGTTGCGCGCCGCGCTCGTCGGCGCGGATGACGTCTTCACAACGGGCCTCATCGTGCAGGAGTTGCTGCAGGGTTTCACGGGCCCGAAAGCCCGTCACCAACTCGTGGAACGGCTCGTGTCGATTGCGTTCCTGCAACCGGACCGGGAGGATCACATCGAGGCGGCAGAGGTGCGAAATGCGTGCCGTCGTCGCGGAGTGCAGATCGGCACGATTGATGCGCTGCTCATTCAGCTCTGTCGCAGGCACGATCTGACGCTGTTGTCCACGGATCGCGATTTCGTGGCTGCGTCCAAACACGTCGCATTCGGGCTTTGGGCGTCTCGGTGACGTTTCGCTGCCGAAACGAAAAACGTTGGAAAAAGCCCCCGCAGAAACCGACTGGGCCGATCCGTTGAGGTGCGGTCATGGGCAACTCCTGGTGAATTCATCGTCTTGGATTTTCTTCCACGTCGCGACTTCAACGCCTGCGTGGAGCGATACCGCGGCCACTACAAGCGTCGTGGGTTCTCTTGCCGCGATCAGTTTCTGGTCATCGCTTTTGCCCAGCTGACGCACCGAGAAAGCCTCCGCGACATCGAGATCTGCCTGTGGGCCCTCGGCACCAAGCTCAGCCGTTCCCGCGTGCTTACCGCACCGCCTCGGCCTGGCGGACGAGGTCGAGAAACTCGGCCCGGTAGCCGCCTCGGTCTCGGCCGAGGGCGCTCCCGGCGATCTCGGCCACGAGCGGCAGCGTGGCCGTGCCCTTGTGCTCGCTCTCCCGGAGGAGCATCCCGAAGGCCGCCACCGCCGCCGCAAACCGCAGGTCGGCCGGGGCCGCGTCGAACGCCCCCCCCTTGTCCTCGAGCGGCACTTCCAGCAGCGTGCTCGTGTCGGCCTCGGGCTTCTTCCAGCGGAGCTTTACCGTGAGCAACTCGCGGCTCGCGGGGCCCTCCTCGGCGGGCCGGGCCACTGGCGGGGCGGGGGCCGGCGCGGGCTGATACTTGAGCGGCTCGGCCCCGCGGGCCGCGGCCGCCCCCGCGCGGTCGCCCACGAGCAAGATCTCGTAGAGAGCCGTGACCGTGTGCCCGGCGCCGATCTCGCCGGCGTCCTTTTTGTCGTCGCGAAAATCCTCGGCGGCCAGCACCCGGTTTTCGTAGCCCAAGAGCCGGTAGGAGGCGACCTGGGCGGGGTTGAACTCCACCTGGATCTTCACATCCTTGGCGATCGTGATCGTGGAGCCCGTCAACTCCTCGACGAGCACCTTCCGGGCCTCGCGGACGCCGTCGATGTAGGCGTAGGCGCCGTTGCCGTTGTTGGCGAGCTTCTCGATCTTCTCGTCCTGCAGGTTGCCGGTGCCGAACCCGAGCACGGTCAGAAACGTGCCGCCGGCCGCCTTCTGCTTGATGAGGTCGACGAGGGCCGCGTCGCTCGTCACGCCCACGTTCAGGTCGCCGTCGGTGCAGAGGATGACGCGGTTGGCGCCCCCCTGGATGAACCGCTCCGCCGCCTGCTCGTAGGCCAGGTTGATGCCGGCGCTGCCGTGGGTCGAGCCGCCGGCCCGCAGGGCCTCGATCGCCGCGCGGATTTTTTGCTTTTGGTCGCCGCTGGTGGAGGGGAGCACGAGGCCGGCGTTGCCGGCGTACACCACGATCGCCACCCGGTCGTTCTCGGTGAGCTCGTCCACGAGCATCGCGAGCGCCCGCTGCACGAGCGGCAGCTTGTCGGGCTCGT
>JBIIYH010000036.1:0-16701 GCA_044346905.1 Pirellulales bacterium | reverse complement strand
CTGGTGGAGGGGAGCACGAGGCCGGCGTTGCCGGCGTACACCACGATCGCCACCCGGTCGTTCTCGGTGAGCTCGTCCACGAGCATCGCGAGCGCCCGCTGCACGAGCGGCAGCTTGTCGGGCTCGTCCATCGAGCCCGACACGTCCACGAGGAACACGAGGTTGCCGGCCGGCCGGGCGTCGCGGGCCACGTCGCGACCCTGGAGGCCCACGCGGACGAGCCGGTGGCCCTCCCGCCACGGGCAGGCGGCCGCATCGACCGTCACCGAAAAGGGCTCGTCCCCCTTGGGCTGCGGGTAGTCGTAGCGGAAGTAGTTGACGAGTTCCTCGATCCGCACGGCGTCGCGGGGTGGCCGCTGGCCGGCCGTGAGAAAGCGGCGGACGTTGGCGTAGGAGGCCGTATCCACGTCGATCGAGAACGTCGAGAGCGGCTGGTCGCCGACGCCGCGGAACGGGTTTTCGGTGAAGCGGTTGTAGCGCTCGGTGGTGGGGACGGCGTCGCGATCGTGATCGCCAGCCGGCTCCGCGGTGATCACCCGAACATCAACGCTGTCGCCCACCCGGGCACGCCCTGCGCTTCTTCCGGCTAAAACGCCGCTTCCAGCCCCGCCGCCAGAGCGGACGACGGCACTGCCGCCGCCGACGCCGCCGATCGTGGACAGCTGGTCGCTGGCGGGGGCGGCGCTGTCGCCGAACGATTCGCGGTCGACCACAAGAGCTTCAGAGAGTCTCTCCTCCTCGGGGTTTTGCAGCGCCTCGTGGACGAGAGCGACCTCGTCTTGGGCGAGCCGCTCGAGCCTCTGCCCGTTGACATCCGTAACCTGGGCGGAACTCGGTTCCACCGCCGGTCCGCTGGTGCGGGCCGCGGGATCCTGTACGAGCGCCACCTGCCGGTGAGTCGCTTCGCGGGACAATTGCACGGCCGGGAGCAGCATCGCCGCCGCCACCAGGGCCACCGCCGCGCAGGAGCCGAGCGAGAGGATCCACTTCCCGATGCCGCCCCGGCGACCTGCCTGCGGTGCCTCCGCGGGCGTCACGGCCCCGCGGCCCACCGCGGCCGTGAGCACCGCCCGCCGCAGGTCGGCCGACCGCTCGGGCAGTTCCTGTTCCCGGATCGCCTTCAGGGCGGCGGCCGTGCCGCGGACCTCGGCCACGTGGGCCCGGGCGTCGGCGGCGGCCGGGTCGGCAAGCAGCCGCTCGACCGTGGCCAGGTCGTCGCCGGAGAGTTCGCCGAGGGCGTAGGCGGTGAGGAGGATGTCGCGGTCCTCGCGAGCTTGGGCGTCGTCGTGGCTCATGGTCTCGGTCTCCTGCGGAAACGGTGCAAGCTGGTGGGGCGGATGGTTCAGGCGGTGGCGTCGGCGGCGAAGAGCCCGCGGATCGAGGGATGACTGCGAAGCGCGGCGAGCCCGCGATGCGTGAGCACGCGCACGTGCCCTTCTGTGCGGCCCGTGATCCCGGCGATCTCTTTGGAAGTAAAACCCTCGCACCAGAGGTCGATCGCCTCCCGCTGCGGGGCGGGCAGTTCACGGAGCAGGTCGCGGAGGCGGGCGGCGAGTTCGCGTTGCTCCGCGGCCGCGGCCGGATCGAGGGCCCGGTCCAGGAAGGTCGGCTGCTCGGTCCGTACCGCCTCCTCGCCGCTGCCCGCCTCGACGAGCGGCTGCTCGCGGCCGGCCCGCCGCAGGTGGTCGAGGGCCCGATTGCGGCAGACGCGAAACAGCCAGGCCGCGGGGTTCTCGCCCGCCGTGGCCCGCGACTGGCCGCAGAGTTGCACGAAGGCGTGCTGGACGGCGTCGGCCGCGAGATCCACGTCGCCGAGCAGCCGCCGGGCATACCGCCCGAGCGGCAGTTCGTAGGCATCGACGGCCGCCAGGATCCAGCCGTGCCCGTCGCCGGTCGCGTCCATGGGTCTCGCTCCTCGAGGATCTCGACGGGCCCGGGCGGCCCCGCCACCAGGATGACGGCGGGCCGACCGTTTCGTTACAGCGTTTTCAAGCGGAAACTTTTTGGGGGTGGGGGGGCCGGGAGCCGCGGAGTCGGCGAGCCTGGAAACCGCGCCCCGCCGGCCCGGAAACACGCTGTCGTCGCCACAAGAGTCCGGCGGTCGCGGGATCGCCCTCGGCCCAGCGGGGCCGCGCCGGTTGAAGCATGCCTCGGGCCGGCCGAAGATGCGAGGTGTCGCCGAGGCGGTCCCGCCGGGAAAGGCTCCGGGCCTCGGGCAAAAACCGCAACCAAAACCCCCGACCCCAGGAGAACGATCCATGTGCCTTCGAATCGCCGCCGGCATGCTCGCCGGTGCCTTGCTCTTCGCCCTGCCCGGTCGGGGCGAAGACCCGGCCGCGAAGTGCCCCGTGATCGGACAGGCCGCCTCCAAGACCCGCACCACGGCGGCCGGGGGGATGACCAACGGCGATTGGTGGCCCGATCAGGTCAACCTCTCGATCCTCCACCAGAACCCGCCCGCCGGAAACCCGCTCGGCGGCGACTTCGACTACGCGGCGGCCTTCAAGCAGCTCGATCTCGCGGCGGTCAAGCAGGATCTCAAGACGCTGATGACCAGCTCGCAGGACTGGTGGCCGGCCGACTACGGCCACTACGGCCCGTTCTTCATTCGGATGGCCTGGCACTCGGCCGGCACCTACCGCGTGGCCGATGGCAGGGGCGGCGCCGGCTACGGCACGCAGCGGTTCGCGCCGCTTGACAGCTGGCCCGACAACGCCAACCTCGACAAGGCCCGGCGGCTGCTCTGGCCGATCAAGCAGAAGTATGGCCGGCGGATCTCCTGGGCCGACCTGATGATCCTGGCCGGGAACGTGGCGCTCGAGTCGATGGGCTTCGAGACCTTCGGGTTCGGCGGCGGCCGGGCCGACGTCTGGGAGCCGCAGAACGACGTCGATTGGGGGCCGGAGACCGAGTGGCTCGGCGACAAGCGATACACCGGCGACCGCCGGCTCGAGAATCCCCTCGCCGCCGTGCAGATGGGCCTGATCTACGTCAATCCCGAAGGCCCCAACGGCAAGCCCGACCCGCTGGCCGCGGCCCGCGACATCCGTGAGACCTTTGAGCGGATGGCGATGAACGACGAGGAGACGGTGGCTCTGATCGCCGGCGGCCACACCTTCGGCAAGTCGCACGGCGCAGGCCCCGCCGACAACGTCGGCCCCGCGCCCGAGGCCGCGCCGATCGAGGAGCAGGGCCTTGGCTGGAAGAACCGCTTCGGCACGGGCTCGGGCGCCGACACGATCACCAGCGGCCTGGAGGGCGCCTGGAGCACCACGCCCACGACCTGGTCGAACGACTACTTCGACAACCTCCTGGGTTACGAGTGGGAGCTGACGAAGAGCCCGGCCGGCGCCTGGCAGTGGACGCCGAAGGACGAGTCAGCCAAGGGGACGGTGCCCGACGCCCACGACGACTCCAAGTCGCACGCGCCGATGATGTTCACGACCGACCTCGCTCTGAAGCTGGATCCGGCCTACGCCCCGATCGCCAAGCGATTCCACGAGCACCCGAAAGAGTTCGAGCGGGCCTTCGCCCAGGCCTGGTACAAGCTCACCCACCGCGACATGGGCCCGGTGAACAGGCTGCTGGGCCCCGAGGTGCCGCCGGCGCAGCGCTGGCAGGATCCGGTGCCGGCAGTCGATCACCCCCTCGTCGATGCCGCCGACATCGCCACGCTCAAATCGAAAATCCTGGCCTCCGGCCTGTCGGTGGCCGACCTCGTGAAGACGGCCTGGGCCTCGGCCTCCACCTTCCGCGGCAGCGACAAGCGGGGGGGCGCCAACGGGGCGCGGATTCGCCTCGCGCCCCAGAAAGACTGGGCGGTCAACGAGCCCGAGCGGCTCGCGCGGGTGCTCGAGGTGCTCGCCGGCATTCAGCGTGAGTTCAATGCCGCCCAGGCCGACGGCACGAAGATCTCGCTCGCCGACCTGATCGTGCTCGGCGGCACGGCGGCGGTCGAGCAGGCGGCCCGGGATGCCGGTCATGACGTGACCGTGCCCTTCACGCCGGGCCGCACCGACGCGACGGCGGAGCAGACCGACGCCGCATCGTTCGCGGTGCTCGAGCCGAAGGCCGACGGCTTCCGCAACCATCTGCCGCGGGAGATCGACCGGCCGGCCGAGGAGCTGCTCGTCGATCGGGCGCAACTGCTCACGCTCTCGGCGCCCGAGATGGCCGTGCTCGTCGGCGGCCTGCGGGTGCTGGGGGCCAACACGGGCTCGGGCGCGGTTGGCTCCATGGGCGTGTTCACCGACCGGCCCGGCACGCTCACCAACGACTTCTTCACGAACCTGCTCGACATGGGCACCGAGTGGAAGCCATCGCCCGCGTGCGAGCAGTTCTTCGAGGGCCGCGACCGGAAGACGGGCCAGGTGAAGTGGACCGCCAGCCGGGCCGACCTCGTGTTCGGGTCGAACTCACAGCTTCGGGCGATCGCCGAGGTCTACGCCAGCGACGACGCCCGGGCGACGTTCGTGGCCGATTTCGTGGCCGCCTGGACCAAGGTGATGAACCTCGACCGGTTCGACCTGCCGCGGACGGCCCCGCTACAATAAGGAGTATGAAACACCCACGGTTCCTCCCCTCGCTGGTGGCGGCGTGCCTCTTCGCCGGGGCCATCTTGGCCGCGGCACCAGCCCGGGCCTGTCCGTTCTGTTCGGCGGTGTCGCTCACCTTCGCCCAGGAGATCGCCCAGAGCGAAGTGGCCGCGATCGTGAGGCTGGTCGAGCCGCCCCCGGCCTCGGCGCTTGCGCCCGCGGCGACCGGCCCCTTGCCCAAGGGCAAGTTCGAGGTCGTCGAGGTGCTCAAGGGGGGCGACCTGGTCGCGGCGGCCGGCCATGCCGGTGCCGATGCCAAGCCGATCGAGACGATCATGCTCGACGAGCAGCCCGTGGGCACCACCTTCCTCCTGATGGGCGTCGAGCCACCGGGCCTCGTCTGGAGCAGCCCGATCCGGGTCGGCGAGCGGGCGATCACGTATCTCAAGCAGCTCGGCGACCTGCCAGAGAAGGGGCCGGACCGGCTCGCCTTTTTCCTCGGCCACCTGGAGGACGAGGACGAGACGCTCACCCGCGACGCCTACGACGAGTTCGCGGTCGCCCCCTACGAGGACGTGAAGGGCCTCGAGGACAAGATGGACGCCGCGCGGCTGCTCGCCTGGATCGAAGACCCGAAGGTTCCGGCCAACCGCCGCCGCCTCTACGCCACCATGCTCGGCGTCTGTGGCACGCCGGCCGAGGCCGAGCGGATCGCCGCGATCCTCGAAGGCAAGGGTGTCGCCGCCGAGCAACCGGAGGTCCGCAACGGCCTCGACGCCCTGATCGCCTGCCACGTGGCGCTGCAGGGAGACAAGGCCCTCGATCTCGTCGATCGGCTGTTTCTCGCGCGGGCCGGGCAGGACAAGGAGATCCCCTTCACCGAGACCTACGCCGCGGTGATGGCACTGCGGTTTCTCGGCGAGGAGTCGGACCTCGTGCCGCGGGAGCGGGTGCTCGAGTCGCTCAAGCTCCTGCTCGACGAGCCCAAGCTCGCCGACCTCGTGATCGCCGACTTGGCCCGCTGGCAAGACTGGTCGGTGATCGACCGGCTGGTGGCGATCTTCAAGGACGCCAAGGCCGACAACATCTTCGTCCGCGAGCCGATCGTGAACTATCTGCGGGCCTGCCCGCTGCCCGAAGCGGCCGAGGCCGTGAAGGAACTCGAGGCGATCGATCCCGAGGCGGTTCGCCGTGCGGCCACGCTGGCGGGCTTGGCCGGCATCGCGGCCGCCGGCGAAGGCGCGGGACTGGCTCCACCACTGCCCGCCAGCGGTGACGAAGAGACCGCCCTGGCCCAAAAGATCGGCGCGGTCGTCGGCGACGAGGAGCCGGGCGTCGCGGCCGCCGCTCCATTGACCGGCACCGGCGCCGCGGCCAAGCCCGCACCGACCACCACCTGGAAGTGGGCCCTCTGGGCCGGCATCGTGCTCGCCGTGGCCGTGCTCGCCCGGACGATGCTCAAGCCGGGCGTGTCCGGTGCCGGCTGACCCTCGGCCTGCGGCCTGTCTCCCGCCGCCCTTCACCACAAGCGCCCCTTTCAACCCATGAGCACGGGACTCTTCGATTCGCCGCCGGCCCCGCTCACCCCGGCCCGCCCCGCGGAGCCGGAGCCGGATCTCTACCGGGCGATCTCGGGCACGGCGATCGCGGCGGCGGCGGTGGCCCTGCTCTCGCCGCTGGTGGTCCTCGGCTGGTCGTTCGCGGCGGTGCCGGTCGTGGGGCTCGTGCTCGCCGTCGCGGCCCTGGGCGACATCGCCCGCCGACCGGCGGCCGTCACAGGGCGGGGCCTGGCCTTGGTCGCGCTTGCCGGCTCAGGAATCAGCCTCGTCGGCGGTCTCGCCTACTTGGGCGCAGTCTACACCGCCGAACTTCCCGAGGGCTTCGCGCGGCTCAACTACGCCATGCTCCAACCGCTGCCGGGCGATCCGGCCACCGCCGTGCCCGATTCCGCCCTGGAGATGAACGGCCGCGAGGTGCTGTTGAAGGGCTACATGTATCCGGGCTCGAGGCAGCGCGGGATCGCGGAGTTTCTCCTCTGCCGCGACCAGGGCGACTGCTGCTTCGGCGGCACGCCGAAGATCACCGACCGAGTGCTCGTGCGGCTCGCTGACCCCAAGGGCATCGACTTCACGCAGCGGCTCGTGAAGATCGCCGGCCGGTTCCGGATCGAGCCGGCCGGCACGGCCGACCTCGGCGGCGGCGTGCTTTACCACCTCGATCAGGCCGTCACCCGCTAGCCCGTGAGGCTCGTCTCCGTGCCGATGGATCGCCTTCCCGCCACGCTCCTGCTCCTCGCCGTGCTCGTGGCGGCCGGCTGCGGTGGGCCGCCACCCGTCGCCGCGCCGGCGGCCGCTCCCGGCGCCGCGGCCAGACGCCCCACGGCCGCCCCCCGCGAGATCAGCTTCGACGACATCAAGCTCGAGATGGAGAAGGGCGCTCCCTTCACCCGCGACCTGCTGCCTGAGCGGGTGACGGCGCTAGCCGACACCGCCATCCGGATCCGCGGCTACATCCTCCCGAGCTTCCAGCAGACGGGGCTGACGCAGTTCGTGCTCGTCCGCGACAACCAAGAGTGCTGCTTCGGCCCCGGGGCCGCCCTCCACGACTGCGTCGTGGTGCGGATGCGGCCCGGGAAAACGGCCGACTTTTCGATCCGCCCGGTGGCGGTGGCCGGCACCTTCAAAATCGATGAACTGCGGGCCCCGGACGGCTCTCATCTGGCGATTTATGCCCTCGACGGCGACGAGGTGAAGTAGCGGCGTCCCGGTGCTACGATCCCCCGAACCGCCCGGCCGACCGATTCCGGCCGTGGCGTCATCAGTGCCGCCCTGGAAACGACGTTCCTGCCCGTGGACACGCCCCCGCTCTCTGCCGCCCCCCAGGACTGGTACTGGCTCTACGACATTCCCCCGCTTCGGCTGGCGATCCTGTTCGTCGCCGCCTTCGTGGGCTTCTACTGGGCCGGCTGCATCTTTCTGCGGCCGATCCTCCGCCAGTTCGTCAAGTCCACGACCGGCGCCAACGACATCGTCGGCTACGTGCTCTCCTGCTTCGGCGTGTTCTACGGCCTGCTCTTGGGCCTGATCGCCGTCACGGCCTACCAGAACGTGGCCGACGCCGGCGCCAACGTCACCCGCGAAGCGGCCTCGCTCTCGGCGCTCTACGACGACGTCTCCAACTACCCGGCGCCCCACGGGCAGAACCTCCGTTGGCTCCTCCGCGACTACACGCGGTACGTCATCAAGTATGCCTGGCCGCTGCAGCGGCGGGGCATCATGCCCGAGGAGGGCACGATCCGGGTCGATGCCGTGCAGGAGGAGCTGCTCTCCTTCCAGCCTGTCACGCCGGCCGAGCAGATCATCCACGCCGAGGCCCTGCGGCAGTTCAACCACTTCCTCGAGGCCCGGCGGCTGCGGCTCTTCTCCGTGACCTCGGGCCTGCCCGCCGTGATGTGGTACGTGATGATCCTGGGGGCGGTGCTCAACCTCGCGATCTGCTGGCTGTTCGACATGCGGTTCATCACGCAGTTGGTGCTGGGGGGCATCCTGGCGGCGTATCTCGGCACGATGATGTTTCTGATCTTCGACATGAATCAGCCGTTTCGGGGCAACGTGAGCATCTCGCCCGAGCCCTTTGAGCTGATCTACGCCCGGATGAACGAGGGGTGACCATGCCGGGCATGATGCCAGCCGACTCCGGGCCACGCCTGTCCCGCCGGGCCGCGCTCTCCAGAGCCGCGACGCTCGCCGCCGCACGGGCGCTCGCGCCCGCGACCTTCGTGGGCTGCTCGCTCGGCCTGCCGCCGCGGACCGACAAGGTGCTCGTGGGCCTGCTCCACTCCCAGACCGGCACCACCGGCGTTGGCGGCCGTTCGCTCCGCGACATCGAGCTTCACGCCTTCGAGCGGATCAACGCGGCCGGCGGCATCCTCGGCCGCCAGGTCGAGCTGCTCGCCCCCAACCCGGGCTCGCGCGCCGACCGGCGGGTCAAGCTCGCCCACCGGATCCTGGAGCAGGGGGCCGTGGCGATCTTCGGCTGCTGGACGAGCGCCAGCCGCAAGTCGGTGCTGCCCGTGATGGAAGAGGCCAAGCGGCTCTTGCTCTACGCCGTCCAGTACGAGGGCAACGAGTCGTCGCCATACTGTGTCTACGGCGGGATGGTGCCCAACCAGCAGATCCTGCCGGCGCTCGACTGGCTCGAGTCGCCCGCCGGCGGGTCGCGGCGGCGGATCCTGCTCGTCGGCTCCGACTACGTCTATCCGCGGACGGCTCACTACGTCACCCGCACGTACCTCGCCGGTCGCGACCTGAAAGTCGTGGGGGAGTTCTACCGGCCGCTCGGCGACCAGGATTTCAGTCTGGTCGTCCAGATGCTCCGGGAACTCAAGGCCGACTGCGTCCTGAACACGATCAACGGCGATTCGAACGAGGGCTTTTTCCAGGCGCTCGCCGAGGCCGGCATCGATCCTGAGAAGACGCCGGTCATGTCCACGAGCTTCGGCGAGGACGAACTCCGGAGCCTGCCGCCGGCGCACGTGAAGGGCCACTACGGCGTCTCCTGCTACTTCCAGAGCCTGGCCACCCCGGCGAACCGGGCGTGGGTGTCCGGCTTTCAGGAGGAGTTCGGCCACGACCGGGTCACCGACGACCCGATGGAGCCCGACTGGTGCCTCGTCCACCTCTGGAAGCAGGCCGTCGAGAAGGCGGGCAGTTTCGCCACCGAGGCGGTGCGGCAGGCCTTTCGCGACAACCTCGAGTTCGCCGGCCCGGGCGGCCCGGTGCGGCTCGATCCCAAGACCCAGCACACCACGAAGTTTTGCCGGATCGGCCGGATTCGTCGCGACCGGCAGTTCGACCTGATCTGGGAGTCGCCCGAGCCGATTGCCCCCGATCCCTACCCCGAGCTCGCCTTCCCCGGCTGGAAGTGCGACTGGACGGCCGGCGGCATCACCCGCGGAGCGGAGGTCTCGATCGATGGCGACCTTTGAGGTCGAGGAGAGCCAGTCGATGCGGTGGGTCCGCATCGATCTCGTGGATGACGACTGTCGCGCCGAGCGCGGGGCGATGAACCACATGAAGGGTGCGGTCACGATGACCGTGCCCTTGCCCACGCCCCACGCGATGTGGGTCTCGCTCTTTTCCGACGAGTCGGTGCTCCGGCCCCGCTATGTCGGCACCGGCAGCGTGTTCCTCGATTCGACCTTGGGCGGGTACCACGTTTTCCAGATCACGCCCGGCGAGCGGTGGATCCTCGACACCAAGTGCTTCTGGGCCAGCGACGGCGAGGTGAGCCTGCGGATCCACCGCGAGCGGATGCTGACGGCTTTGTTCGCCGGCGAGGGGCTGCTCTGGTACAAGACCGCGATTGTCGGCGAGGGGCAGGTGGTGCTCGTCGTGGACGGACCGGTCGAGGAGGTGGAGCTCGAGGATGGGCGACTGATCGTGGACGGCCCCTACGTGGTGGCCCACACCGCCGGCATCCGGCTCACGATGCGGCGGCCGACCAAGTCGTTCTGGAGCTCGTGGCTCTCCGGCCAGCAGCGGACCTTTTGCTACGAGGGCACCGGCAAGCTGCTGCTCTGCACCGTTCCCTACTGGCGGCGGCGAATGGAGCTCGAACGGGCCGGGGCAGCGTCGTGGGCGGAGGCCTAGGCCGGGCCCACCGGCCTGGGCCAGGCAGGCTCCGACCCGTTCGTTGACCGGGCCACCCTGGCAGGCTAGTCTCCGAACGAAAGGGACGTCTGTCGCCGTTCCCCGTGCTTCGACACTCCTGGAACCGCTCGTGAAGGCGTAGGTCGCTCGTCGGCAGGAAACGTTTCGTTTCCGAGTCCCCGCGACCGTCCGGAGTTTTGGTGAAGGCCGGCTTCCCGGGGCCATCTGGCCCGGGCCGTATTTGCCCCTTCGCCCGCCCGCAGGATTTTTTCCGGCGGCGCTCCGCGACCCGCTACCCGACGGCCGGCGGCCCTCCGCCTTTCACCAAGAGCGGCGTTCACGTATGAACCGCCTCCGTCTCCATTGCCCGTGGCTTTTCGTCGTCGCCGCCATGCTCGCCTTGCCGCCCGGGCCCGCCGCCCAGGGCGAGGTGATCGGCAACTGGGATTTTTCCTCGAGCACGCTCGCACCGCTGGCGGGCACGATCGCGCTGTCCGAGCTACGGACCAAACCCTACTACACGGGCTTCGGCGGCCAGCCCGGCATCCCCGCCGCCGAGTTCGGCACACCTGCAAGCTTCGGGATCGCCGGCCCGGGTGGCAGCCCGCAGACCGTCCTCCGGGTGCCGAACACCGCCGGCTACGGCCCGATGGGGGGCCTGATCGCGGAGTTTCCCCGGCGGGTGAACGCGACCGCCAACTCGCTCAACCGCTACACGGTGATCATGGACGTGCTCATCCGCCAGGCGGCCTACGACGCGGTCTACGCCCGCCAGACCGGCAACTATGTGTCGCTCTTCCAGACCACGCCGACCACCGACGCGGAGCTGTTCATCGACGTCCGCGATCAGGCAGGCCTGCCCGGGGCCACCCGGCCACTGGGCATCGCGGGCGTGTACGGCGGCGATGTCGCGGCCGACCAGTGGCACCGGATCGCCTGGGTGGCCAACCTCGACGCGCCGAGAAGCGAGCCGCGGTTTCAGGCCTACGTCAACGGCCAACTCGCCACGAGCCTCGTCTGGGACGAGTTGCTCGCGGAGGGTCTTGCCAACAACGACAGCGTGAAGCTCGACCTCGCCGACCCGACCATGCCGGCGGGCGCTCTCCAGACCGACGGCCGGTTTTCGATCCTCAATCTCGCCCAGCTCAGCCAAGGTGCCCTGCCCGACCCGCAGACCTCGGCCTTCTTCCTCTTCAACGACAACACGAACGAGCTGGGCGAGGTGTTCGTGGCCCAGCTTCAGTTTCGCGACGAGCCGCTCTCCGCCGGGCAAATCCTCGCGCTCGGCGGCGTCGATGGCCGGCCGATCGCGGTGCCCGAGCCGGCGAGCCTCGGCCTGGCGGCCGCGGCCCTGGCAGGCCTGCTCGCGGCCCGGCGCTACCGGCCGCCGTCGTTGCGGCTCGCCCGTGAGCGGTGCACGAGCGGATCGATGGCGTAATCCACCACGCTCACCGAGCCGTCGGCCGTCGCCATCCCGCAGCCGTCGGCGTGGCCGCTGCCAAACGAGATCGAGACCGGTTCGAAGCCCGGCCGATCCTGCACCGGCGGCCCCAGGCCCACCCGCAGGCCGTCGCGGTCGTGCCCCGCATAGAGACACTGGTCGTCGTCATCGGAGAGGCCGGTGGCCAGCTTGGAGGGATCGACGTATTTCTCGCCCAGGAGATACGTGGCCGTGGTGCCATCGGCGATGTCCTTGAGTCGCACGCGGCTGCGGCGAAACACGAGCCCATCGGTGGGCGGCCCGTAGGCGGCCTGCCAGGCCGACTCCGTCAGCGGGTCTCCCTCGGCGACCGTCGCCGGCGAACCGCCGCTGCGGTAGCGGTTGGCGGGGAACGTGCCGCTGCCCATGTTGGCCGCATAGTCGCCGCGGACGACGGCCGGCGGATGCCGCGCGACCGTGATCGGCACGGCGACCAGCCGCAGCGCGGGCTTCGATGGCGACAGCGGCCAGGTCGTGGCCGCCCGCCGCGCAGGACAGGCGAAAATCGCCAGCGGCGTGGTCAGCCGCACGACGGCCTGATCGGCCTTGGCTTCCGGGTCGGCCAGCCCGCCGCCGGCCATGTGCAGTCGCGCCTGCTCGAGATAAGGCAGCAAGGTGAAGGCCCAGCCCCCGGGTTGCCTGACGCCAAAGCCCCGGTCGGGGTCGCCGCTCCAGGCACCCCCCCAGCCCCCCGTGGGCAACGCTCCGTGCACCGTCTCATGGCTCAGGGCGGCCAGGGCGAGCTGCCGCAGGTTGGTCAGGCATTGAAGACGCCGCCCCGCCTCCCGCGCCGACTGCACCGCGGGCAACATCAGCCCGAGCAGAAGCGCGACGAGCGCCACCACCACGAGCAACTCGACAAGGCTCGCACCCGAGCGGGAAGGGGGGCCAAGGCGGGAGAAGGCGGACCGCCTCATGGGGAGGCCAGCTCCACCACGGCCAGCGCCGCAACGCCCCCCTCCGGCCGCGGGAAGCGACCGGCGATCAACAAGCCGGTGCCGTCCGTCGTCAGGCCGAGGGCGCGAATCCGTCCGCCGGGCCGCAGCTCGTCGAAGGTCGTGAGCGTGGCCACGTCGGCGACCCGCACGCAGTCGTGGTCGGCGGCGAACAGGATCCGGCCGTCGGGCGAGAAGGCCAGCGCCTCGATCATGCGTTCGTGCGGGGCGAGCGACCCGAGCGAAGCGCCGGTGGTGGTGTCAAACAACTGCACGACGCCCGTGCGGGTGCCGCAGGCGATCACGGTCGCGTCGGGAGACCAGGCAACGGCCGTCGTTTCGATGGCGATCGGCAGCACCAGCGGAGAGCCGAGGCTCGATCGATTCTGCGGCGACCGGGACAGGGTGTGGATCATAGCCCGGTCACCGATGGTCGCCAGCCGCGGCGGCCCGGCGGGCGCCGCGGCGACGAGGTGGACCACGCCATCGACAGCACCGACCCGGCGGATGCCCGCAAGATCGGGCGGGCACCAATGAAGCTCGCCGTCGGCCGAGCGGATGACGAGCTCTCCGGCGGGTGTCCAGCAGGGATTTGCATCGGCCGGGTCGGAAGCGGGCAGCGCGACCTGGGCCACTGGGCCGCCCGCCGCGGGGGAGATCACGTCCACCGGTCTCGATGCCCGCCACGCGATGGCCAGTCTGCCGCGGGGCCGGTCGAGGTCGAACTGCCACGGCGAGCCGCCACCCGGCAGCGGCAGCGGCCGGGCGGTGGACCGATCCAGATCAACTTGCCACATCCCGCCGGGAACGCCGCTGGCGAAGACCAGGCCGCCCGCCGCGGTGGAGGCCGCGGGCCCGGCAGCCTTCGCCGGTTCCGGTGGCCCGACGACCAGCGTCAGAAGTTCCTCACACGGCACATCGATCGCGCGGAGCATCGCGGCGTCGAACCCGACCTTTGGATCCCAGCGGCGGACGGTGCCGTCGGCCCCGGTGGACAGCAGCGTGCCGGCCGGCTCCCAGGCGACCGACCAGACGCGGCCCACGTGGCCGAGCAGCCGGTTCACGAGCCGGCCGGTGGCCGCGTCGAACACCCGCACGCCGCCGTCGCGACAGGCGGTCGCAAGCTCTTCGCCGTCGGGGGAAAAGCTGCAGCCCTGAACCCAGCCGGGATGGGCCGGCAGCGACAGCAGAAGCTTGCCGGTGGCGACGTCCCAGACATGGGCCGACGCATCGGTGCCGCAGGCCATCAGCCGGCGGCCGGCGGCATGCGAGGTGAGGCTGCCGAACACGGCGTTGCGGTTGGTCTTCACCGGCCGCTCCAGTTCCCGCACCAGCCGGCCCGTGGCGACGTCGATGAGCACGAGCACGTCGCCACACGAGGCGGCCAGTGTGTTCGCGTCGCAAAACGTCGCCGACTCGACCTCCGGCGACTTGCCAGGCAATTCGTCGAACGTGAACAGGTCGCGCAGCCGCCCGCCCGCCGCAGGATCCACCAGCCGCACGACGCGATCCGCGCCGCCGGTCGCGATCGAGCGGCCGTCGGGGGCGAAGGCCGCAGCATAGAGCGGCCCGGCCCCGGGAGCCGCTTCGCCCGCCGGCTCGAGCCCGGTCGCCGTCACCTGCCACCACCGCAGGCGGCCATCCTGGCCGGCCGAGGCGAGCAGGCGGCCGTCGGGCGAGAAGGCGACCTCGTTCACCTCGTCGTGGGCCTTCACCACCGTGATCGCCGGCGTGCCGTCGAGGTCGCGCAGGAGCCGGATCGTGCCGTCGGCCCCGGCGACGGCGGCCATGGTCCCGTCGGCGGCCAGTGTGATCGCATACAAGTCTCGAGGCGGGCCGGCCGCGGCCGCAGCAGGGCCCGGGGCGAGCAGGATCCGGCGCTCGCCGTGCGTCCGCCGCGCCAGCCAGCGGCCGGCCAGCGAATCGGCGAGCGCAGGCTCGATGCCGCGGGTCGTCTCGAGTTGAGCGATCGCTCCGGCCACGTTCCCCGCCCGCAGCGCCTCGAAGCCCCGCCGCAGTTCAGCGGCCGCCCGTTGCCGGCGCAGGTCGAGCTCGCGGGCGGCCGTCCGGACACTGTCCCGCATCCGTTCGACCCCCACCCAGGCCGCAAGCAGGCTCGCCCCGACCGCCGCCGCCGCCAGAGCGGCCACGACCGGCCGCCGCCTGAGCTGACGGACGACCAAGCCGACGGGAGAGAGCGGCCGGGCGAGCGTGGGGCGACCGTCGAGCCAGCGGCCGAGATCCTGCGCGAGCTCGGTCGCGGAGGCATACCGGTCGCGGGGCTGCTTGGCCAGGCACTTGGCTGCCACTGCCGCCAGGTCGCGGGGCACTCCCGGGACGACGCGGTCGGCGGGGCATGGCTCGTCGAGCAGCACCTGCCGGTAGGTGACGGCGTCGGTGCCGCCATCCCGCAGAGCGTGGCCCGTCAGCAGCCGATAGAGGAGCAGCCCGAGGGCATGGATATCCGTGGCGGGGCCGACGGCACCGAAGGCTCGATCGATCTGCTCCGGCGCCATCCAGGCCGGCGTGCCGATGCTCGTGCCCGTCCGGGTCAGCTGGGTGAGCGGATCGACGAGATCACTCTCGTCCTGGAGCTTGCCCAGGCCGAAGTCGCCGAGCTTCACCGCGAGGCCCGGCGCGGCGGCGACGCCCGGTGACGCGGGCAGGAGCGGGTCGGCACCGGAAGCGACCGGCGTGACGAGCACGTTGCCGGGCTTGATGTCCCGGTGGATCACGCCCGCGGCATGCGCGTGGGCCACGGCCCCGGCCACGGCCTGCACCAATCTCGCCGCGGTTCGCGGCGGGAGCGGACCGGGGTGCCGCTCGAGCCAGGCGGCCAGGCTGCCGCCTGAGCAGAACTCCGCCGCGATGAACTCGCGGCCGGCGTCCTCGCCCACCTCGAAGATCGTGACAATGTGCGGATGCACGAGCCGCGCGGCGATCTCGGCCTCGCGGACGAACCGGCGACGGGCCGATTCCGAGAGCAGCATCTCGGGCCGCCGCACCTTGACCGCGACCGGCCGCCGCAGCAGGGTGTCGAATCCCTCCCAGACCTTGGAAAATCCCCCTTCGCCGGCGAGCCTGAGAATCGCATGCCGGCCAATCGACCGCGGCATCTCGGCCGTGCCCGGCACCGGAACGGCACCATCGGCGGCGGCGGCCTGCCGCAAGAGCAGGATGGTATCGACGAGGCCGGCCAAGTCTCCCGACCCGGCCGCATCAGGCGGTGCCTGAGGCGGGCCGACGGGAGCGGTTTCGGTCGCGGTGAAGCCGCCGAGGTAGTCGTCGAGTGCCAAGGCCCGCGCGACCGGATCCTGGGCGGCCTGATCCTGCTCGGAGGGTTCCGCGGGGCGTGCGGTCATGGGATCATGAGGTCATCAGGTCATGGAGCCATAGCTTCAGTCCCGTCCCCCTTCCGGCGACGGCCCGACCGCGGCGGCGAGTTCCTCCTGCAGCCGCTCGATGGCCCGATACCACAGCTTCCGTACCGCTTCCGGTGACCTTTCCAGCTCCGGTGCCATGGCGACGAACGACAGCCCGCCCCAATACCGCAGTTCCAGCACCCGCCGGTAGTCGTCCGGCAGCCTGGCCATGGTCTGTTTGAGGACGGCCGCCTCCTCGCGACGGATTGCGGAGCCCTCCGGGAGGCGGTGCCCCGTCAGGAGGGTCTGCCCGCCCGCGGGCCTCGTGGCCTCGAAGCTGACCTCCCGCGCCGCCTCCCGCTTGAGCGCGTCTCGGTAGCGACGGACCGCATCGACCACGTTATGACGCAGGATCTCCCGGAGCCAGGCGTAGCACTCCTCGGCAGATTGGCCGGTGAACTGCTCGAAGTCGCGGTGCATCTCGACCGCGGTCTCCTGGACCACGTCCGAGGGCCCGATCCTGGCCCGGACGTCGACCGGCAGTTCCCGATCAGCCAGATCGATCAGGTGGCCGCGGGCGGCCTCGAAAATCTGGCCGATCGCGTCCGGTGCGCCCCGTCGCGCCCGGTCCAGCAGTTCGCGAATGTCGGCGCGGGCGTCCATCAGTTTGCCGCAAGGCGACCGTCCCCGGGGCGCCAGAGCGGCCGCGGAGCGTGGCAGGATAGTGTATCCCAGGGG